>NZ_CM129665.1:3113218-3469827 GCF_052978265.1 Rhodanobacter sp. UC4448_H15
AGCACCAGTCGGGCACGATGGCACTGGATGTCATCGGCCGTGGTGTACAGCGTCAATGCGTTACGCAAGCGGGGGTTTTGAACCATGCGCGATTTCCCCATCGGTGAGACAGACGCGGCGGCCCGTGGCCGCCGCGTCCGCAGTGCCTTGCGGCTCAGTGGACGTCTTTCCAGTATTCCTTCTTGAGCAGCGCCGCCAGGAAGGTGAACAGGGCCAGGAACAGCAGCACCCAGATACCGTAATGGTGGCGTTGCAGCGCCGCCGGCTCGGAGACGTATTGCAGGAAGCTGGTCAGGTCACGGGTGGCCTGCTGGAACTGCGCCGGGGTCATCTTGCCCGGGTGCGACAGCACCAGCTTCTCCACGCCCGCGGCTTCGCCATCCTTCGCCGGCTTCATCTGCGCGGTCTGCATGCCCTGCAGCTCCCACAGCGGGAACGGCATGGCGGCATTGGGCAAGGTGGTGTTGTTCCAGCCGATCGGGCTCTTCGGGTCGAGGTAGAAGGTGTTGAGGTAGGTGTAGACCCAGTCGGCGCCCTTGGCATCCACTTCCAGCGAGAGATCCGGCGGAGCCTTGCCGAACCACGTGCCGGCCAGCGCTGCCGGCATGTGCGAGACCACCGGCTCCTGGAACTTGGCGCCGGTGAAGTTGAGGTTCTTCATCACCTCGTCTTCGGTCAGGCCCAGGTCCTCGGCCATGCGCGAATAGCGCACGTACTTCAGCGAGTGGCAGCCGACGCAATAGTTGAAGAACAGCCGCGCGCCGCGTTGCAGCGAAGCCTGGTCGCGCACGTCGGCGCCGGACTTCATCAACTCGACCTTGGCGCTCTCGGCTGCGTGCGCCGGCAGCGTGCCGACGAACAGGCCGAGTGCCAGCGCGATACCGGAAAGAAAATGCTTCATCGTCGTTGGCAGCTTAGTCATGCGTGGTCACCCGATCCGGAACCGGCTTGGTCGTCTCCCAGCCGAAATAGGTATAGGCCCAGAGGAAAACGAAGAAACCGAAATACAGCAGCGTCATCAGCCGTCCGAACAGGTTCTCCCAGAACGTGAGGTCGACATTGCCGAACCACGCCGGGATGACCTCCGCCGTGACGCCTGCACCGACCGCACCGAGCCCGAAGAACGACAGCACGAAGACCGTCAGCGCCACCTTGTAGCCGGTGCCGCGGTAACGGATCGACTTGACCTTGCCGCGATCGAGCCAGGGCATCGCGAACAGCACCGCGATCGCGCTGAACATCGCCAGCACGCCCCACACGGCCGAGCCGAGGAAGGACGGAATCATGCGCACGATCGCGTAGAACGGAGTGAAGTACCACACCGGCTTGATCTCCGGCGGAGTCAGCAGGTTGTTGGCCGGGATCGCGTTGTCATGCTCCAGGAACCAGCCGCCGAACGTCGGCGCGAAGAAGATGATGAACGCGGCGATCAGCAGGAAGAAGCCCACGCCCACCAGATCCTTCACCGTGTAATACGGATGGAACGGGATGCCGTCGGCGGGCTTGAGCGCATCCCAGCGGTTGCCCTTGGGACCCTTCTTGATCTCCACGCCGTCCGGGTTGTTCGAGCCAACCTCGTGCAGCGCGGCGATGTGCAGCACCACCAGCAGCAGCAGCACCAGCGGCAGCGCGATCACGTGCAGCGCGAAGAAGCGGTTGAGCGTGGCATCGCCGGGCAGGAAGTCGCCCATGATCCACTGCTCCAGCCCCGAACCGATGTAGGGCAGCGTGCCGAACAGCGAGATGATCACCTTGGCGCCCCAGAACGACATGTTGCCCCACGGCAGCACGTAGCCCATGAAGGCCTCGGCCATCAGCACCAGGAAGATCAGCATGCCGAGCAGCCAGACCAGCTCGCGCGGCTTCTTGTACGAGCCGTACATCAGGCCGCGGAACATGTGCAGGAACACCACCACGAAGAACAGCGAGGCGCCGGTGGAGTGCATGTAGCGGATCAGCCAGCCCCACTCCACGTCACGCATGATGTACTGCACCGAGTCGAAGGCTCCCGCCGCGCTCGGGGTGTAGTTCATGGTGAGGAAGATGCCGGTGACGATCTGGTTGACCAGCACCAGCAGAGCCAGCGAACCGAAGTAGTACCAGAGGTTGAAGTTCTTCGGCGCGTAGTACTCGGTCATGTGGGCGCGGTACATCGGCATCATGCCGGGGGCGCGCTCGTTGACCCAGTCGCCGATGTTGCTGAATACGTTGGCCATCAGCCAGCCTCCTTCGGATCAACGCCAATCTGCACGGTGGTGTCGTCCACGAAGTGGTACGGCGGAACCTGCATGTTCTTCGGCGCCGGCACGTTCTTGTAGACCCGGCCCGCGATGTCGTAGCGCGAGTGGTGGCAGGGGCAGTAGTAGCCGCCTTTCCAGTTCGGGTCGAACGGCTCGGGCTTGATCTCGCCGTAGAAGTCCGGCACGCAGCCCAGGTGGGTGCAGATGCCGACCATCACCAGCCACTCGGGCTTGATCGAGCGCGTCTCGTTCTGCGCGTACTTGGGCTGCTGCTCGACCTCGGACTTGGGATCGACCAGCAGCGGGTCTTCCTTCGGCAACTGCGCCAGCTGGGCCGGCGTGCGGTTGACGATGAAGACCGGCAGGCTGCGCCAGGCCACGATCAGCTGCTGGCCCTTCTCGATCTTCTTGAGCGACTGGGTAACCGGAGCGCCGGCGGCCTTGGCCCGCGCGCTGGGCTCCCACGACTTGATGAAGGGCACTGCCGCCGAGACGACCCCGATGCCACCCACCACTGCGGTGGTTGCGGTCAGGAATCGGCGGCGGCCGTGGTCGACGACTTCGTTCGCCATCAGGCTCTCCGGTACTTGCAAGGTCATGCCAGGACGGGGTTTCAGGCCCCGCAAAAATCGCGTTAGTGTAGCGTCAGGGGCCGCGCCGTACAATAAACCGGATGCCTGCCGGACTCTGCCCGGTGCCTCCCCCGCCACGACTCGCCGGAACGTTCTCCCCGACATGAAACATGCCGCCGGCACCCTTCTGTTCATTGCCCGCTTCGTCATCCTTGGACTGGCGCTGGCCTTCGTGATCGGCCTGTTCTGGCCCGGCAGCGGCGAGCGCCTGCGCGCGCGCCTGGGGCTCGCTCCGGCGGCGGTCGCGCCGACCCGGCACGAGCAGGCGGGCGCGGCGCCGGTATCGTACGCCGACGCCGTGGCCGCCGCGGCACCGTCGGTGGTGAACATCTATGCCAACAAGATCGTCACCGAGCAAGCGCTGCGCATGTACGACAACCCGGTGCTGCAGCAGCTGTTCGGCGGCCAGCCGACGACCTACCAGCATCGCGAGCAGACGCTGGGCTCGGGCGTGATCGTCAGCGCCCGCGGCAACGACTACGTGCTGACCAACAACCACGTGATCGCCAACGCTGCCGATATCCAGGTGCTGCTTTACGACGGCCGCATCGCCAAGGCGCGGCTGGTCGGTTCCGACCGCGAGACCGACCTGGCCGTGCTCAAGATCGACGCCAGCAACCTGCCGGTGATCCACATGGCCGACCCCAGCCAGTTGCGCCCCGGCGACGTGGTGCTGGCGATCGGCAACCCGTTCGGCCTCAACCAGACCGTGACGATGGGCATCGTCAGCGCGATCGGGCGGCAGTTGAACAGTTCCAGCGCCGAGGACTTCATCCAGACCGATGCGGCCATCAACCTGGGCAACTCCGGCGGCGCGCTGGTCAACACGCAGGGGCAGCTGGTCGGCATCAATACCCTGCTGATCGGCAAGGGTCAGGCCGCCAACGCGGAGGGCATCGGTTTCGCGATCCCGGTGGCCACCGCCACCAAGGTGCTCGATCAATTGATCACCACCGGCCACGTGGTGCGCGGCTGGCTCGGTGCCGACTACGCCTTCGTGCCGGTGGCGGCGGACAGCGGCCTGCCCGCTGCCGCGCGCGGCGCACAGGTCATCGCGGTGTACTCCGGCGGTCCGGCCGCGCAGGCGGGGATCAAGCCGCGAGACATCCTGCTGCGCATCGGCAACGACGACATCATGGGCCCGGCCGACCTGCGCCGCCGCGAGGCCACGCTCAAGCCCGGCAGCCAGGTGCAGATCTCCGGCCTGCGTGACGGCACGCCGTTCCAGGTCACGGTCACGCTGGCACAGCGCCCGCCGATGGACGGCAGTCTCTCCAGCCAGCCCTGAGCGGGTCACCGCGGCGGGCGGGCGTCAGCCCGGCCCGCGCGAAGCCAGCGGCGGATGGATCGCCGCGCCGTAACGCTTGCGCAGGGTTTCCACCCGCTCCACGTAGACCTGGGTCTCCGCATACGGCGGCACGCCCTTGTAGCGCTGCACCGCCCCCGGCCCGGCGTTGTAGGCCGCTGCGGCCAGCCGCTCGCTGCCGTCGAAATCGCGCAGCAACAGGCTCAGGTAGCGGGCGCCGCCGCGGATGTTCTGGGCGGAATTGAAGGCATCGAGCACGCCCATGTCGCTGGCGGTGCCGGGCATCAGCTGCATCAGCCCCTGGGCGCCCTTGAGCGACAGCGCACGCGGGTTGAACGCACTCTCGGCATGGATGATCGCGCGCAGAAACGCCTCGTCGACGCCGTACTCGATGCTGGCCGCGCGGATCGTGTCGGCATACGCGTCTAGGTTCAGCGCCACGCGATCCCAGCGGATCGTCGAATGCAGGTTGCAGGCCACGCAGGTGGAGATGTAGCTGAACAGCATGGTCACCGCGCGGCCCTTGCCGCCGGCGGGACGCAGGTTGGTGTATTCCACGCTGCCGTCGGCGCGCACGATGCGATAGACCGCCCCGCGCAGCACGCGGTCGCCGGCGTCGGCCACCTTGGGCGCGACCGGCGCGGCGTCGGCATGGGCTTCGCGATACTGCCACTGGCCCGGCGTGCCGGCCGCCCTGGCCGCCAGCGGCAACTTCGCCGTGCTGACCGCCGAACTGCTCACCGCGGCCAGCGACTCGCGCTCTACCCGCGCCGTCTCGCGTGTCTGTGCGGTGCTCAGCGCGCCGCCTTGCACGCGCGCCAGCGACACCGGCCGGGCGCCATCGGCCGCAAGGCTCTGCGCCGTGGTGACCACCTGGCCGCTGACCGCGGTCAACGATGCGCGCGCGACCGGCGCGGCCCGGCGCGTCGCCTTCGGCTCGGCGTAGCTGCTGATTGCGCGGCAGCCGTGATACCCCGCCCGCTCGCTGCTGTACACGGTTTCGCCGCTGCTGCCGGTGCACTGGTACAAGGTGCCGGCGCGGGCCCCCGTGGCCAACAGGCAGGCAGCCAGCAGCGCGACCCCGACAAGGATCGAACGCAAGGGGAAACCGCGAACAGGCCGATCGACGCGTCCCCCGTGACTGGCGGCACCGGACATGGGCGCAGTGTGCCGCCACGCGCGGCCAGCGCCAAGTGCGCAAGTCTCATTCCACGACCGTGGCCAAGGCGGCGCCGCAAACTCCGTGGCGGCCGCAAGTGCTTGATCTGGCAGGCACACGGGCCGCGCAGTACACTGCGCGGTTCCGCGGATCGCGCATCCGCCCTGGAATCACGGTACCCACGCGATGAGCGGCAAGCTTTTCATCAAGACCCACGGCTGCCAGATGAACGAGTACGACTCGGCCAAGATGGCCGACGTGCTGAAGGCCTCGCACGGGCTGGAGCTGACCCAGGACGAGTCAGAGGCGGACGTGATCCTGATCAACACCTGCTCGATCCGCGAAAAGGCGCAGGAAAAGGTCTTCAGCCAGCTTGGCCGCTGGAAGCAGCACAAGCAGGACGGCCGGCAGGTGGTGATTGGCGTCGGCGGCTGCGTGGCAAGTCAGGAAGGCGCGGCGATCGTCAAGCGCGCGCCGTACGTGGATCTGGTGTTCGGCCCGCAGACCCTGCACCGCCTGCCCCAGCTGATCGAGGCGCAACGCGCCACCGGCAAGCCGCAGGTGGACATCAGCTTCCCCGAGATCGAGAAGTTCGACTGCCTGCCCGAGCCGCGCGCGGAAGGCCCGACCGCCTTCGTCTCGATCATGGAAGGCTGCTCGAAATACTGCAGCTACTGCGTGGTGCCGTACACCCGCGGCACCGAGATCAGCCGTCCGTTCGACGACGTGCTGGTGGAGGTGGCCAAGCTCGCCGCCCAGGGCGTGCGCGAGGTGAACCTGCTCGGCCAGAACGTCAATGCGTACCGCGGCCCCACCTTCGACGGCGGCGTCGCCGACCTCGCCGTGCTGATCCATGCGATCGCCCAGATCGACGGCATCGGTCGCATCCGCTTCACCACCTCGCATCCGCTGGAGTTCTCCGACTCGCTGATCGAGGCCTACGCCAACGTGCCGCAGCTGGCCAACTACCTGCACCTGCCGGTGCAGGCCGGTTCCGACCGCATCCTTTCGGCGATGAAGCGCGGCTACACCGCGCTGGAGTTCAAGCAGAAGATCCGCAAGCTGCGCGCGGTGCGACCGGACATCTGCGTGTCCACCGACATCATCGTCGGCTTCCCCGGCGAGAGCGGCGAGGATTTCGAGAAGACCATGAAGCTGGTCGACGACGTCGGCTTCGACCAGAGCTTCACCTTCATCTTCTCCGCGCGCCCCGGCACGCCGGCGGCGAACCTCGCCGATGACACGCCGATGGCGGTCAAGCACGAGCGCCTCGCGCGCCTGCAGGCCGCGATCAACGCGAACGCCAGGAAGATCAACGAGGCGATGGTCGGCTCCGTGCAGCGCGTGCTGGTGGAAAAGCCCAGTACCCGCAATCCGGACGAACTCAGCGGCCGCACCGAGAACATGCGCTACGTGAACTTCGCCGGCGACGCCCGCATGATCGGCCAGTTCGTCGACGTGGTGATCACCGACGCGATGAGCAATTCGCTGCGCGGGCGGGTGAAAACGTCCGACGACGCGGCCGCACTGGCGTCGTGAGCGAGCTGGTGATCCGGGAAATCGGCGCGGACGAGTTCGCTCGCGTGTGGCCGTTCTTCCAGGCGATCGCCGCTGGCGGCGAGACCTACACCTACCCGCGCGACATCAGCCTCGAACAGGCCCGTTCCATGTGGACCACGCCGCCCGCACGCTGCTTCGTGGCCGAACGCGACGGCCAGGCGCTGGGCTGTTACCGGCTGGCGCCCAACCAGATGGGGCCGGGTGACCACGTGGCCAACGGCAGCTACATGGTGGCGCCGCAAGCGCGCCGCCAGGGCGTGGCGTCGGCCTTGTGCGAGCACTCGCTGGAACAGGCGCGCCGAGCCGGCTTCCGCGCCATGCAGTTCAATGCCGTCGTCGCCAGCAATACCACCGCCGTGCGGCTGTGGCAGCGCCACGGCTTCCGCATCGTTGGCCAGGTGCCCGGTGCGTTCCGCCACGCCCAGCTCGGCCCCACCGATCTGTACGTGATGCACCGCATGCTGTGAGCGCGAGGCGGCACGCGGAACGGCAGGTCAGTCCAGCCGCTTGCGGAAGCGCAATATCGCCAGCGCCATCATCGCCAGCGTGAACACCGCCAGCGCCAGCACGTCGAGCCACATCTCCCACAAGCCCGCGCCGCGCAGCATCACGCCACGGATCAGGCGCAGGAAATGGGTCAGCGGCAAGACTTCCGCGAGCCACTGCACCAGCTTCGGCATGCCGGCGAACGGGAACATGAAGCCCGACAGCAGGATCGACGGCAGGAACACGAAGAACGTCATCTGCATCGCCTGGAACTGCGACTGCGCACGCGTCGAGATCAGCAGGCCCAATGCAAGGTTGGCGAGGATCAGCAGGCCCGACGCCAGGTACACGTCGAGCACGCTGCCCAGGATCGGCACCGCGAACAGCCACGTGCCGAGCGCCAGGATCACGCTGGTCTGCACCAGGCCGATCGCCACGTACGGCAGCACCTTGCCGATCATGAGCTCCGAGCTGGTCAGCGGCGTGGCGATCAGCAGCTCCATGTTGCCGCGCTCGCGTTCGCGCACGATCGTGATGGCGGTGAACAGCACCATCGTCATGGTCAGGATCACGCCGATCAGGCCGGGCACGATGTTGACCGCCGAGCGCCGCTGCGGGTTGTAGAAGGCGACCATGCTGATCCGCCCGCCGACCGGCGTGCTGGTGGCCGGCGCGCGCATGTCGGGTGCGGCGCTGTCGATCGGCACCTGCATCAGTTGCGCGGCGGCGGCCTGCACCGCCGTATCGCTGCCGTCGACCAGGATCTGCGCCACCGCCCGGCCGTCGATGCGGCGGCGCTCGAAATCCGGCGGCACCACGATGCCGATGCCGACCTGCCCGCGGCGGATCATCGCCATCAGCTCCTGCGGCGTGTCCGCCTGCGCCACCGGCGCCACCACGCCGGTGGCGAGCATGTCCATCACCAATGCGCGCGAACCGGCGGTGTTCGCCTGGTCGACGATGCCCGCGTCGAGTCCGCGCAGGTTGGTGTTGATCGCGTAGCCGAACAGCACCAGCTGGATCACCGGGATGCCCACCACCATCGCCAGCGTGATGCGGTCGCGGCGCAGCTGGCGCAGCTCCTTGACCACGATCGCCCACAGCCGCCGCCCGTTCATGCGGCGCGCTCCGCGTCGCGGCGCGTGGCGGCGACGAACACGTCTTCGAGATTCGGCGGCGTCGCCGTCAGCGCGGCCTGGTGCCCCGTCGTCGCCAGCGCCTTGTCCATGTCCGGCGTGGCGCCGTCGGCGTCGGTCAGCACGCGCAGGATGTTGCCGACCTGGGCCACGCCGAGCACGCCCGCCACGCCGGCGAGCGCGCGCTGGGCGGCCCGCGGGTCGTCCGTTTCGACGGTGAAGGTGCGCCCTTCCAGTTGCGCGGTCAGCTCGCGCGGCGTGCCGTCGGCGACCAGTGCGCCGCGGTCGAGGATGGCCAACCGGTGGCAGCGCTCGGCCTCGTCCATCAGGTGGGTGGAGACCAGCAGCGTGGTGCCGGCATCGGCCAGCTCGAAGAGTTTTTCCCAGAAATCGCGGCGCGATTCCGGGTCGACCGCGCTGGTCGGCTCGTCGAGAAACAGCAATTGCGGCTCGTGCAGCACCGCACAGGCCAGCGCCAGGCGCTGCTTCTGGCCGCCACTGAGGGTGCCGGCCAGTTGCCGCTGGCGATCGCCGAAGTGGTATTGCTCGATCAGCTCGTCGACGCGGCGTTTCGTCTTCGTCTTCGGCACGCCTTGGATGGCGGCGAGGAACTCCAGGTTCTCGCGCACGCCGAGGTCCTCGAACAGCGAGAACTTCTGTGTCATGTAGCCGATGTGCGAACGCAATTCGTCGGCCTGCGCCGGAATCTTCAGGCCGAGCACCTCGATCTCGCCCTCGCTTGGCGTGAGCAAGCCGCACAGCATGCGGATGGTGGTGGACTTGCCCGAGCCGTTCGGCCCGAGGAAGCCGTAGACGCGCCGCGCCGGCACGTCGAGGTCGACGTGATCGACCGCCACCAGCTTGCCGAAGCGCCGGGTCAAACCGCGGGCGCGGATCGCCACGCCTTCGGCGCCGGCATTCATTTCGCCGGTCCGCGGAACTCGACGCGCACCGGCAGGCCGGCGGGCAGTTCCGCCGCGTCCGCACCCAGCGCGACTTCGGCGAGGTAGCTGAGCCGCGCCGCGTCGTCGCCGATCAGTGCGTAATACGGGGTGAAATCCGGTTCGCTGCGGATCATGCGCAGCTTGCCGGCATAAGGTTTTTCGCGGTCGGCCACGAACACGTCGATGGCGTCGCCGACGTGCATGCCTGCGCGCTGCTGCACCGGCACGTAGATGCGCGCGTACGGCGCGTCGCCGGCCAGCAGGATCGCCAGCGGCGCGCCGACCGGCGCCTGGTCGCCCAGCCGGTACGGCAGAGCGTCGATGCGCCCGGCGCGCGGCGCCACGACGGCCAGCTTGCCCAGCAGCACCTGCTGCGCGCTCATTTGCGCCTCCGCCGCCGCGACCGCGGCTTGCGCCTGGGCGAGCTGCTCCGGACGCGTGCCGTGCAACAACTCGTCGAGCGCTGCGCGTGCGGCCGATGTCTGACCCTCGGCGTTGCCCGCCGCGGCGCGGGCGCGGTCGAGATCGGCCGCGGCCACGTAACCATTGCCTTTCAGGGACGCCAGCCGCGCGTAATAAGCCCGCGCCTCGCGTGCCTGCGCCTGCACCGCGGCCAGATTCGCGCGAGCCTTGGCGATGTCCTCGCGGCGCGGCCCGGCCTGGAGTTCGGCCAGGAGTTCGCGTTGCTGCTCCAGCTGGGCCTGGGCCGCTGCGAGCTGGGCGCGGGTATGCGCGGGGTCCAGTTGCAGCAGCGGCTGGCCCGCCCTGACCTGCTCGCCCTCGCGCACGTCGATCGCCACGATGCGCTCGGCGGCCGGCGCCGGCAGCGTGATGCGGTCGAACTCGAGCGTACCCAGCGCCTGCGGCACCCGCTTGCTGCAACCAGCGGGAACGACGAGCACCAGCGCCGCCAGCGACTGGCAGATCACGGTCGTGAACTTCATGCGGGTTCTCCACGTTTCGTCGTGCCGACGCCCTGCCCCAGCAAGGCCAGCGTGTGTTGAAGCATGGTCTCGGGGCCGAGTGACTCGGCATCGAATGCGCGTCGCCAGATCGGCGCACCGGCAGCAGGGAACAGGGTCAGGCCGACCAGCGAGACGACCAGCAGGCGTGGGTCCAGCGCCGGGTTCAGCCGTCCATTTGCCTGCGCCGCGGCGAAGCGTTGCGCCAGCAGCTGCGGCACGCCCGGCACGGCGCGGTCGAACAGTACCTCACGCAGCGCACCGCCCTCGCACAGCACTTCGCGCACCCACAGCGGCGGCAGCCAGGGATGGCTTGCCACGACGTCGCTGATCCCGCGCACGAATGCTTCGGTCAACGCGACCGGGTCACCGCCGGCGTGCTCCAGCTGCGCGCGCAGCGGCGCCAGCGCCGGCAGCAGGCGCTCGTCGATCACGGCATGCAGCAGCCGCGCCTTGTCGCCGAAGTAGTAATGCAGCATCGCCGGGGTAACGCCCGCCTCGGTGGCGATTGCCCGCAACGAGGTGGCGGCGATGCCTGTGCGCGCGAACTGCCCCAACGCCGCATCCAGCAGATGCCGGCGCAGATCCTGCTCGTCGCCGCTGGGGCGTCCGGCGCGGCGCGGCGGTTTTGCGCGTTTGCCTGAAATAGTCATGAGCCTAAATTAATTCATCGTTTAATTATTTGCAAACCCATCAGCGCCGACCGCCACCGGCATGGTCCTTCCGGCGCCTGCGCGCTACGCTCGCGCCCCTATGAGCGAACTCAACCAGCGCGACTTCACCCTCGACCCCGACGACAACGCCCGCCTCGCCAACCTGTGCGGGCCGTTCGACGAGCACCTGCGCCAGATCGAGCTGCGCCTCGGCGTGGAGATCAACCACCGCGGCAGCATCTTCCAGGTGATCGGCGAGAACCCGCCGGCGCGCGCCGCCGAAAATGTGCTGCGCGCGCTGTACGCCAGCACCGCCGGCGAGGCGCTGACCGGCGCGAAGATCAACCTGCATCTGGCCGAATCGGGCATCGACGCGATCACCGAGTCGGCCGCCGAAGGCGCCCAGGAAGTGGTCATCAAGGTCAAGCGCGGCGTGATCAAGGGCCGCGGCCCGAACCAGGCGCGCTACCTGCACGCCATCGCCAGCCACGACATCAACTTCGGCGTGGGCCCGGCCGGCACCGGCAAGACCTACCTGGCCGTGGCCAGCGCGGTCGAGGCGCTGGAGGCGAACCGGGTGCAGCGGCTGATCCTGGTGCGCCCGGCGGTGGAGGCCGGCGAGAAGCTGGGCTTCCTGCCCGGCGATCTGTCACAGAAGGTCGATCCCTACCTGCGTCCGCTGTACGACGCGCTGTACGAGATGCTCGGCTTCGAGAAGGTGGCCAAGCTGATCGAGCGCAACGTGATCGAGATCGCGCCGCTGGCGTACATGCGCGGGCGCACCTTGAACGATTCCTACGTGATCCTCGACGAGGCGCAGAACACCACGGTCGAGCAGATGAAGATGTTCCTCACCCGGATCGGCTTCGGCACGGTGGCGGTGATCACCGGCGACGTCACCCAGGTCGACCTGCCGCGCAACACGCGCTCCGGATTGCGCCAGGCGATCGAAGTGCTGCGCGGCGTGGCCGGCATCAGCTTCACCTTCTTCACCTCGCGCGACGTGGTGCGCCATCCGCTGGTGGCCAAGATCGTGCGCGCCTACGAGGCGTTCGAGGAAGCAGGGAATGGGGAATCGGGAATAGAGAATAGGGAAAAGCACTGACTCTCAATCTCCGCTTCGGACGCCCAGACATGCCTCGCCCCGCTCTTGCCATTCCCCATTCCCTATTCCCTATTCCCACCCTTGTCCACCTCGGCTACGCCGTGCCGCGTGCCGGCCTGCCCGCACCGGCCAGCTTCCGCCGCTGGGTCGAGGCGGCCTTGCGCGGAGCCAAACGGCGCAAGCCGGCCGAGCTTTCCATCCGCATCGTCGATGCCGCAGAGGGCCGTACGCTCAACCGCGACTACCGCGGCAAGGACTACGCCACCAATGTGCTGTCGTTCCCCGCCGAGCTGCCGCCCGGCGTGGTGCTGCCGCTGATCGGGGATCTGGCGATCTGCGCGCCGGTGGTGCTGCGCGAGGCCGCCGAACAGGGCAAATTGCCGCGCGACCACTGGGCCCATCTCACGGTACACGGCGTGCTGCACCTGCTCGGCTACGACCACATCGTGGAGACCGAGGCCGAGGCCATGGAAGCGCTGGAAACACGCATCCTGGCCGGCCTCGGGATCGCCGACCCGTACACCTGAATGCTGCAGGGCGGACCCGGCCCGCCGCCATTTCGCCGTACGACGATGACGGGCCGTGCCCGCCCTGCGCGGCCCCCGGGCGATCGCGCATACCGTGCGCCCCTGCCGGGCCGGGATGGATTTTTCCGCTAGAATCAAGCTTCCGCCCGCGTCCGGGCTGATTTTCAACGAGTGATGAACGACGACCCTGGCAGTACCAGCGGCCCGGCCCACCGCACCTGGTGGGATCGACTGGGCCACCTGTTTTCCGGCGAGCCGCGCAACCGCAACGAGTTGCTTGAGGAGTTGCGCGCCGCGCAGAGCAACGGCCTGCTCTCCGTCGACACCCTCACCATGGTCGAGGGGGCGATCAAGGTCACCGAGCTGGATGTCGACGACGTCATGGTGCCGCGCGCGCAGATCGTGATGCTCGCGGCGGACTCTTCCCTGTCCGACCTGCTGGCCACCGTGGTCGAATCCGGCCACTCGCGCTTCCCCGTGCACGGCGAGGACAAGGACGAGATCCTCGGCATCCTGCTGGCCAAGGATCTGCTGAAGTACTTCGGCGCGACCGAACACTTCGACATCCGCTCGATCCTGCGCCCGGCCGTGCTGATCCCCGAGTCGATGCGGCTCAACGTGCTGCTGGAGGAGTTCCGCCTCAGCCGCAACCACATGGCGCTGGTGGTCAATGAATACGGCGGCGTCGCCGGCCTGGTGACCATCGAGGACGTGCTGGAGGAGATCGTCGGCGAGATCGACGACGAGCACGACGACGAGGAAGAACCCGAGCTGATGCACGAACAGCCCGGCGGCGACTGGCTGGTGAGCGCGCTGACCCCGATCGAGGATTTCAACGAGCAGACCGGCGCCGGCTTCCCCGACGAGGAATACGACACCGTCGGCGGCATGGTCACCGCCGAATTCGGCCACCTGCCCGAGGTCGGCGAAGAAGTCGCGATGGGCGACTACCTGTTCCACGTCACCGCGGCGGACGACCGCCGCGTGCAGCAGTTCCGCGTGGTCCGGCAACCCGGCCTGCTGGCCTCCTGATCCGGCGCATGGACCCGCTCCGCCGAATCGCCGTCATGTTCGCCCTGCTCGTGCTCACCGCACTGGCACCGGCGCACGCCGGCATCGCCGAGGCGCCCGGCACCGACCTCGAGGTGTCGCTGGTGACCTACGGCCCCGGCGACATCTACTGGGAGCGCTTCGGCCACGACGCCATCGAGGTGCGCGATCGGGTCTCGGGCGAGTCGGTCAATTTCAACTACGGCGTGTTCGACTTCGAGGAAAAGAACTTTCTCCTCAACTTCGCGCGCGGCCGCATGCATTACATGATGGACGCCGAAGCCAGCGCGCCGGAGGAGGCCTACTACGCCGAAGTCGGCCGCTCGGTGACACGCCAACGGCTGGCGCTGGACGCCGACCAGGCCGCCCGCCTGCGCGACGACCTGCTGTGGAACCTGCGCCCGCAGAACGCCGTCTACGACTACGACTACTACGCCGACAACTGCACCACCCGCGTGCGCGACGCCTTCGATCGCGCACTCGACGGCGCCGTGAAAAGCCAGTTGCAGGCGCGTGCTGGCGAATTCACCTATCGCCAGCAGACGGTGCGGCTGATGAGCGCGCAACCCTGGCTGATGCTGATGCTGGACCTGGGCCTGGGGCCCTACGCCGACCAGCCGTTGACGGCGTGGCAGGAGAGTTTCCTGCCCGCCGTCCTGCAAACGCAATTGCGCCACGTGCAGATCACCGGGCCGGGCGGCGACAGCCGACCGCTGGTAAAGGACGAGCGCGTGGTGTCGCCCAACCGCCTCGTTCCGCCGCCGGCCTCGCCGCCCGACCTGCGCATGCCATTGGGCGCGGCGGGCCTGCTGCTGGGTGCGTTGCTGCTGGCCACGCGGCTGTGGTGGCCGCTCGGCCATGCCCTGCTCGGCACGCTGTTCCTGCTGCTGGCCGGTCTTGTCGGCGTGGTGTTGCTGGGCCTGTGGACGCTGACCACGCACCACTCCGCCTGGGCCAACGCCAACCTGCTGCTGTTCAATCCGTTGGCGTGGCTGCTGCTGCCCACGCTGTGGCGCACGCGTCGCGGCTTCGCCGCCTCGCGCTTCGTCGACGGCCTGATCGTGCTGCAGTTGCTGGCCATGCTCGCCGCGCTCGCGCTGCACCTGCTGCCCGGCACGGTGCAGCAGAACCAGCCGTGGCTGCTGTTCGCGCTGCCGTGCTGGCTGGCGCTGGCGTGGGGCCTGCGCCGCAACCGCTGACCCCGCGCGCGTTGCCCCGCCACGACGGGCACGGCATCATGGGGCATGCTCCCGACCTCGCCATCGCCTGCTGCACTTGCGCCCGTTGCCGAACCGATGGTGGTCAACTGCATCGCCTACCAACGCGACGGCACGCGCCTCGGCGAAATCAGCCTGGACGCCATCAGCGACGTGCTGGCAGCGCCGGACACCTTCGTCTGGGTCGGCCTGCACGAGCCGGACGAGCCGCTGCTGGAAAAACTGCAGGAGGAGTTCTGCCTGCATGACCTGGCAATCGAGGACGCGCACACCGCCCACCAGCGCACCAAGATCGAGACCTACGGCGACTCCCTGTTCCTGGTGGTGCAGACCGCGCAGCTGATCGAGGCCGAGCTGAAGTTCGGCGAGACGCAGATCTTCCTCGGCGCGCGCTACCTGGTCACTGTGCGCCACGGTGCCTCGCTGTCGTACGCCCCGGCGCGGCGTGCCTGCGAGAACGTGCCCGAGCTGCTCGCCAACGGACCCAGCTATGGTCTCTACGGCGTGCTCGACCTGATCGTCGACAACCTGCTGCCGATCGTGCGCGACTTCCGCGAAGAGCTGGGCCTGCTCGAGCAGGACATCTTCGCCGAGACCTTCAAGCGCAGCACGGTGCACCGGCTCTACGACATGCAGCGCGACCTGATGACGCTTCGTCTGGCCGTGGCCCCGCTGCAGGACATCACCAGCCAGCTGGTGCGGCTGCACCAGGGTCTGATCCCCGACGAGCTGCGGCCCTACTTCCGCGACGTCTACGACCACGTGTTCCGCGTCAACGAATCGATCAGCGCAATGCGCGAAATGCTCACCGCCGCGATCAACGTCAACCTCTCGCTGGTCACCTTCGGCCAGAACGAGGTGATGAAGAAACTCGCCGGCTGGGCCGCCATGCTGGCCGCGCCGACCCTGCTCACCAGCTGGTACGGCATGAACTTCCAGCACATGCCCGAGCTGGGTCAGCCGTGGGCATACCCGGCGATCATCGTGGTGATGGCCGGCGTGGTGGGCGGCATCTACGCGGCCCTGAAGCGCAACAAGTGGCTGTGACGCCCGTTCGACCCCGCTGACGACCTGATCCGCGCCCGCCCGCACTGCCGCGGCGCCCCCTGCCGGGCCCTGTCCCGCCGTCCCGCTCCGGCGGCGATGGGGCGCGGGGCTAAAGATTTTCCCGCGCCGGCCGAACACGGTAGTACTCACCACAAAACCCCAGGGGATGCATCGACCCATGAAAACTCTGCTCATGACCACCGCTTTGTTGCTGGCGCCGATGGCGGTCCACGCCGAGTGCACCGTCAAGGATTTCGCCATCACCGAGTTCACCCCGTCGGCCGCCAGCGGCCTGGCCGGCAAGCTGAGCCTGCGCGGCCAACTGGTGAACAGCTGCGCCACGCCGTCGGCGGCGCAGATCCGCATCGAGCTGAAGGACGACGCGGGCAACGTCCTGCAGTCCAAGCAGGCCTGGCCGGCCGGCACCTCCAACATCACCCCGGGCCAGTCGGTGTCGTTCGACCTCGGCCGCCTGTTCCATTACGAGCGCAACATCGCCAGCTTCACCGCCAGCGTGGTGAAGGTGCGCTCCTGGTAAACCTGCCGGTTTCCATCAACAGCAAAAAAGGCTCCCTCGGGAGCCTTTTTACTGTGTGAGTCCCGTAGGAACCGGCTCGCGGGCGATGCTCTCTTGTCCGGATTGGGGATCAGCGCGGGGACTCGCAAAGGCATCGCCCGCGAGCGGGCCCCTGCGGGAAATGCCGTGGGGGGACAGGGCTCTCTTGAAGCTGATCCCTTGCCCCTCAATGCAACACAAACAGCTTGTCGAAACCCGCCACGCGCAGGGTGCCGCGCAGTTCGGTGCCGGCGTTGACGATGCGGATGTCCGCGTGGTCCGCGCCGGCGTGTTCGCGCAGCAGCAACAGCATGCCCAGCGCGGAGCTGTCCATGTGGGTGACTTCGGCCAGATCGATCAGGTAGCTGCGTGCCACGCGGCCGGCGCCGAGGCAGGCGTCGTGGAACTCGCGGTGGATGCTGAAATCGAAGCGCTCGCCCAGTTGCAGGCTGAGGCAATCGCTTTCGCTGTCGTGGTGAACAATCATGGCCAATCCTCAGAAAAGTTCGATTTCGCCGGCGTCCATGCTGCTTTGCAGGGCCGGGCCGCGCGAGCGCAGGCGCGCCTTTTCGCGTTGTACCGCGAGGCGTGAACGCACGCGCCGTGCGCGCTCGTCCAGCGCCTCGGCGTCCATCGACGCGCAGGCCAGCTCTTCGATGTCGCGGGTGCAATCGGCGGTGATTTCCTGCAGTTCCACCAGCCGCGCGCGGGTCTGCGTGATCAGCTGGCTCAGGATGTCCTCGAACTGCAGCGAGCGGATCGTGGTGGAGACGTCGCTGCCCAGGCCGCGGTTGATCTCCACCACCTGGTCGGCCACCGCGCTGGTGCGCGCGTCGCTCTCGGTGACGTGGGCCATCATCGCGTCGATGCCGCCCTTGGCCGACAGCGCCACGTTGAGATCCTGCGAGGCCATCGTGCCGACCAGGCCGCGCAGTTGCTCCATCGCTGCGCGCGCCCGTTCGACGTGGCTGCCGATCTGTTCGTTGAACTGGTTGGAGTTGCTGGCCAGGTTGCGGATCTCCCCGGCCACCACGGCAAAGCCGCGGCCGGATTCGCCCGCGCGCGCCGCCTCGATCGCGGCGTTGAGCGCCAGCAGGTTGGTTTCCTCGGCGATCGTGTTGACGTTCTTCAGCAGGCCGAACACCGCATCCATCTCCTTGGCCATGCCGTCGATGCGGTAGACGATGCGCAGGCTCTCGCGCGACATCTGCACGATCATGCCGACGAAATGCTCCAGCAGGTCGCCGGTGCGGCTGGCGAAATCCTGGATCGACACGCCGCCGTCCTGCACCTCGATGATCTGCTTGAGCAGCGACTGCTGCAGCGCGGTCTTGTTGGAGAGGCCGTCGAAGCCGCCGCCGAGCTCGGAGACGGCATCGCGCAGCAGGCCCAGGCCCTGGTGCAGTTCGCGGCTGGCGTGGCCGAGTTCGTCGACCAGCGCGCCGCGCACGTCTTCCAGCGCCTCGCGCACCGGCCCGGCATGGATGGCCGGTACCGGTTCGGCGGCCGGTTCGGCGCGGTGGCAGGTCTCCACGATCCACACCACGGTCAGCAGCACCACCAGCAGCGGCGCCAGCCAGGCCGGATGCCACAGCAGCGACAGCCCAAGCGCCAGCGCGCTGGCGGCGACGCCGGCAAGCGGGCGTCCGGCAAGAAGGGAGGGCGTGAAAGTCATGATCGAATCCCCGGATCAGGCGCGCATGGCGCCGGCTAGCGGTTGGCGCGCCAGCGCCAGCAGGCGCGGCGCGATGTGGTCCAGCGGCAGCATTTCGCCGGCGGCACCGAGTTTCCAGGCAGCACCGGGCATGCCCCACACCACCGAACTGGCCTCGTCCTGCACCAGCGTGGCGGCACCGGCCTGGCGCAGTTCCAGCAGGCCGCGGGCGCCGTCGTCGCCCATGCCGGTCAGCAGCACGGCCAGCGTGGCCGCGCCCGCGCTGGCGGCCAGCGAACGGAACAGCACGTCCACGCTGGGCTTGTGCCGGTTCACCGGCGGGCCGTCGTGCAGGCGGCAGACGTATTTCGCGCCATCCCACATCGCCAGCAGGTGGTGGCTGCCGGGGGCGATGTAGGCATGGCCGGACTGGATCGGCTGGCCATCCTGCGCCTCGCACACGCGCATCGCCGAGCAGCGATCCATGCGCGCGGCGAACGGGCCGCTGAACGCAGCCGGGATGTGCTGGGTGACCAGGATCGGCGGCGCATCCGGCGGCATCGCCTCCAGCACCACGCGCACCGCCTCGGTGCCGCCGGTGGAGGCGCCGATGGCGATGATCGGACTGCCGCCGCGGCTGCCGGCGGTCTGTGCCCGCGGCAGCACGGCGTCGGCGGACAGGCGCGGCGCCACGTCCAGCTTGCGCACCGTGGTCCGCGCGCGCGGGCGGGTGCGCGCGGCGAGCTTCACCTTGTCGCAGATCTCCTGCGCGCATTCGCCGAAGCGGCTGGCCAGGTCGTGGTCGGGCTTGGCGAAGAAATCCACCGCGCCCATTTCCAGCGCGCGCAAGGTGACGTCGGCGCCTTCCACGGTCAGCGACGACACCATCACCACCGGCATCGGCCGCAGCCGCATCAGGTTTTCCAGGAAGGTGATGCCGTCCATGCGCGGCATCTCCACGTCAAGGGTCAGCACGTCGGGGTTGAGCTGCTTGATCTTCTCGCGGGCGATCAGCGGGTCGGCGGCAGCGCCGACCACCTCGATCTCCGGATCGCAGGCAAGCATCGTCGACATCAGCTTGCGCACCAATGCGGAATCGTCGATCACCAGAACGCGCACCCTTGTCATTGCCTGCTTCTCTGCCTTGTCTTGTCGAGGGTGGTGCGAAACGAGCCGCGAGCGCGGAGGCGGAAGCAGTGCGGCCACTTCCGGCCCCCGCCGCCGCCACTAGAACAGCTCCACCTCACCCTTTATCGGATCGTTTGCCAAACGCTTGAGGTAACCGCTCTCGCCGGCCACCAGCGCCACGTCGTCGCTGCGCCGGAGCAGGCGCACGCGGGCGCGGCCGCTGTGCGGGAAGAACTGCACCTGGCGCGGAAACACGTCGCCGAGATCCGACGCCACCAGCTCCAGGTTCTCCGCCGCGATGTAGCGGCGCACGAACTCGATGTTGCGCTGGCCCACGTCGCTCATGCGCGCCAGCACGCGGCCGCCGCCGAATACCTTCACGCGCAGGTCGGCGCGCTGGCCGCCGGCCTTGAGGATCGCGTTGATCAGCTGCTCCATCGCGTCCGAGCCGTAGCGCGCCGCGCGGCCCACGGTGGAGGACCAGTTGTCGCGCTCGCCGACCGGTTCGGGCAGCATGAAATGGTTCATGCCGCCGATGCCGCGGCGCACGTCGTGGATGCAGGCGGAGACGCACGAGCCCAGCACGGTGCTGAGCATTTCTTCCTGGTCGCTGACGTAGAACTCGCCGGGCAGCACCTTGACCGTCATGCAGCCCTGCGCCGGGTCCCAGAAGCGCCGCAGGTGCTCGAAGCCCGGCGGTGCCGCCGAAATCGCGGGCGCCTTGCGTCGATCGGCCAGCTGCACGTCCATCAACCGCGTTTCCGGTAGACCGTGCGGCCGATCAGTTCGAAATCCTCGCTGATGCCGTGCAGCGACTCGCTGTGGCCCAGGAACAGGTAGCCGCCGACCGGCAACAGTTCCGCGTAGCGACGGAACAGGCGCTGCTTGGTCGGCTGGTCGAAATAGATCACCACGTTGCGGCAGAAGATCGCGTCGAACGGGCCCTTCATCGGCCATTCGTGCAGCAGGTTCAACGGCTGGATCGTGACCAGCTCGCGCAGCGTCGGATGCACGCTGGCGAGGCCTTCGTACTCGCCCGAGCCGCGCAGCATCCAGCGGCGGCGATGGGCGTCGCTGATGCCGCCGAGGCGGTCCAGCGGATAGACGCCGCGGCGCGCGGTCTCCAGCGCCTGCGGCGAGAGGTCGGTGGCGAGGATCTTCGCGTCCACGCCGCTGGCGCCGTGCTGCTCGATCGCCTCGGCCAGCACTATCGCCAGCGCGTAGGGCTCCTCGCCGGTGGAGCAGCCCGCCGACCAGATGCGCAGCCGCTCGCCGCTGCGACGCTTGTCTTCCAGCCAGCGCGGCAGCAGCTCGGCAACCAGCAGGTCGTAGTGGTGCACCTCGCGGAAGAACGAGGTCACATTGGTGCTGATGACGCTGGCCAGTTCGCCCAGTTCGCTTTGCGGATCGCGCTGCAGCAGCTCGCAATAGCTGCTGAACTGCTGCAGGCCAAGCGCGCGCAGGCGACGGAACAGCCGCCCCTGCACCAGTTGCCGCTTGTGCTCGCCCAGCGAGATGCCGCAGTGGGTGTAGACGAACTTGCGCAGGAACTCGAACTCGCTGTCGCCCAGGCGCGGACCGCCGGCGAGCTCGGCGACGGGCATGTCGACCGTCGCGTTCATGCTCAGAACTCCTTCCACGCACCAGCCGCGGCGGCGTCCGCCTCGGCCATCGCGCGTGCCGGCTGCGCCTTGCGCACGGCGGCCAATACCGCGGCAGTCTCCACCGCGGCGGCGGCCGCGACCGGCGCCTTGGCCGGCGCCGCCTGGCCGCTGTCGGCGACCTGGAAGAACGCCACCTGGCGTGCCAGTTCGTCGGCCTGCTCGTGCATCGCGCGGGCAGCGGCCGAGGCTTCCTCGACCAGCGCGGCGTTCTGCTGGGTCATTTCGTCCATCTGCATCACGGCGTTGTTGACCTGGTCGATGCCGGCGGACTGCTCATGGCTGGCCGCGGCGATCTCGGCCACGATGTCGGTGACTTTCTTCACGCTGTCGACGATCTCGGCCAGCGCCTTGCCTGACTGGTTGACCAGCTCGGAACCGGTACGCACCTTTTCCTCGCTGTCGCTGATCAGGCCCTTGATCTCCTTCGCCGCGCCGGCGCTGCGCTGGGCCAGGCTGCGCACCTCGGTGGCCACCACGGCGAAGCCGCGGCCCTGCTCGCCGGCGCGCGCCGCTTCCACCGCCGCGTTGAGCGCCAGCAGGTTGGTCTGGAAGGCGATCTCCTGGATCAGCCCCACGATGTCGCCGATCTTGCGGCTGGAGGCGTCGATCTCGGTCATCGCCGCGATCGCCTTGCCGGCCACTTCACCGCCGCGCTCGGCCTGTTCGCGCGCACCGCGGGCGAGCTGGTTGGCGTGGCTGGCGTTCTCCGCATTCTGCTTCACGGTGGAAGTCATCTCCTCCATCGACGAAGCGGTTTCCTCCAGGCTGGAGGCCTGTTCCTGCGTGCGCTGGCTGAGGTCGTCGTTGCCGCGGGCGATCTGCTGCGCGGCCGTGCTCACCGCATCCGAGCCAAGCCGCACTTCGCCTACGATCTCGCTGAGGTGCTGGTCCATGTTGCGGAAGGCGAGCAGCAGGCGACCGAACTCGTCCTTGCGGTTCACGCGTATGTCATGGCCCAGTTTGCCCTCACCGATCTGGTCGGCGATCTTCACCGCATGGTGCAAGGCACCGGTGATCGAGCGGATCAGCCGCACCGCCACGAACAGCGCCAGCAGCAGGCCGGCGATCAGTGCCGCCAGCGTGGTGGTCTGCACGAAGCGGTAGCGCTTGACCTGCGACTGGTAGATGTCACGCACTTCGTCGCTCTGCGCGGTGACCAGCTTGTCCAGTGCGTCCTGGCGCATCATCAGCAACGGGCGCAGCTGCATGTCCATCATGTCGGCGGTGCCGGTGTCGCTGGAATTGAGGCCGTCGTAGATCTCCTTCAGCGCATCGCTGTAATCCCCCGTGGTGTCGTTGTAGTCCTTGTATTTCTTGGCGACCTCCGGGCTCAGATGAATGGCGGCCAGTTGCTTGTTGACCGCCGCGATATCCTTCTGGATCTGCTCGGACTCGGCGACCTTCTGTTTCACCTGGTTGGGCTTGTCGATCGCGCCGGCGGCCTCGCCCAGCACGATGAAATTCAGCAGCGACTTGGCGCGCAGCTGGCCCATCAGGCTGGCCGGCACCATCGCCTCCTCGTAACTCGTGCGCATGCCTTCGTTCTGCCAGGACATCACGCCCAGGCCGATCGCCGCACCGGCCACCAGCATCGCGCCGAGCAGAGCGAACACGCCGATCAGGCGCGCCTTGACGGTGAGGGTGGGCACCTTGGCGAAACGTGCCAGCACTTTCTTGATCTTCATGAGCATTCCCCGATTCAGGCGGCAACTTCGACTTCGCGGACATGCGGCAACGCCGCGTCCAGGGTTTCCACGTCTTCCGGACGCATCAGCTTGTCCACGTCCAGCAGCATCACCATGCGTTCGACATGGGTGGCCAGACCTTTCAGGTAGCGGGTGTCCACGACGGCGCCCATGTCGGGCACCGGCTTGATCGCGGACGGGTCGATGTCGACCACGTCGGAAACGGCATCCACCACGATGCCGAACAACCGCTCGGCGACCGCCACGATGATCACCACCGTGCTGTCGCCATAGCTCTCGCGCTCCAGGCCGAAGCGCAGGCGCAGGTCCATGATCGGCACGATCGCGCCGCGCAGGTTGAGCACGCCGAGCAGGTGGTCGGGCGTCTGCGGGATGCGCGTCACGCGCGACCAGCCGCGGATCTCGCGCACCGACAGGATGTCGACGCCGTACTCCTCGCCCGCCAGGTTGAACGTCAGCTGCTGCACCGTCGGTGCCGCGCCATCGGTGTTCTCGTGCATGAGCCTGCTACCTCGTGATGGGCGATTGCGGTCGCCGTGCCGCCATCACCTGTGTCGGCACGGCGACAGGAAACTTGAGCGGAAAGGGGACGCGGCCGCTGCTGCCGCGCCGTGCGGAAGACGGGCGCGGTCCCGCCATCGGGCGGCCGCTGGCAGGCAAGCGCCCGGGGAGGACCGCGAAACGGAGAATCAGAACTCGGTCCAGGCGCCGGCGGCCGCCGCGCGCCGCGGCGCCGGCTCGGCAGCACGAGCCACCGCCTTGCGCGGCAGCTCCACCACGCGTGCCGATTCCGGCGCCGCGACGGGCGCTTGCGCATCGGACGGTGCGCCGCCGAGCTGGAAGAACCTCATCTGCCGCTGCAGTTCCAGCGCCTGTTCCTGCATCGCCCGCGCGGCGGCGGCGGCCTCCTCGACCAGCGCCGCGTTCTGCTGGGTGACCTCGTCCATCTGCATCACGGCGCGGTTGACCTGGTCGATGCCGGCGGACTGCTCGTGGCTGGCCGCGGCGATCTCGGCAACGATGTCGGTGACTTTCTTGACGCTCTCCACGATGCCGGTCAGCGCCGCGCCGGACTGGTCGACCAGCGCGCTGCCGG
Organism: Rhodanobacter sp. UC4448_H15; assembly: GCF_052978265.1. The sequence continues at coordinate 3,137,047 of NZ_CM129665.1, forward strand.
CCTGCACCCGCTGCACGCTTTCGTTGATCAGCCCCTTGATCTCCTTCGCCGCCGCCGCGCTGCGCTGGGACAGGCTGCGCACCTCGCTGGCCACCACGGCGAAGCCGCGGCCCTGCTCGCCGGCACGCGCGGCTTCCACCGCGGCGTTGAGCGACAGCAGGTTGGTCTGGAACGCGATCTCGTCGATCAGCCCCACGATGTCGGCGATCTTGCGGCTGGAGGCATTGATCTCGTCCATCGCCGCCACCGCCTGCGCGGCCACCTCGCCGCCGCGCTCGGCCTGCTCGCGCGCGCCGCTGGCAAGCTGGTTGGCGTAGCTGGCGTTCTCGGCGTTCTGTTTCACGGTGGAGGTCATCTCCTCCATCGAGGCGGCGGTTTCCTCCAGGCTGGAGGCCTGCTCCTGCGTGCGCTGGCTGAGGTCGTCGTTGCCCTTGGCGATCTGCTGCGCTGCACTGCTCACCGCCTCCGAACCATGTTGCACTTCGCCCACGATGCCGGTCAGCCGGTCGCGCATGCGGGCCAATTCGGCCAGCAGGCTGCCGGCTGCAAACGTCTTGCCACCGTCGTCCTTGCCCAGGTCGCCGTTGGCGATGCGCGTGGCCATGGCCACCGCGAAACCCGGCTCGCCGCCGATGCTGCGACGGATGCTGCGCATCGACAGCCACACCAGCCCGATCACCAGCAATGCCAGCAATCCCGCCTTGCCCAGGTTCAGTGCGAGGGTCTGGCGGAACTGCGCATCGATGTCGTCGAAATAGGCGCCGGCGCCGAAGTGCATGCCCCACGGCTGATAGCGCTCGGAGTAGGTGACCTTGCCCACGATCTTCTTGCTGCTGGGCTTGAGCCAGTCGTAATAGGTCAGCCCGCCGCCGTCCTTCATGTCGATGGCGTGCATCGCCTGGAAGATCGGCTTGCCGTTCTGGTCGGTCATCTCGCGCACGCTGGTGCCAAGCTTGTCCAGCATCACCGGGTGCGAGGTCAACGTGTACTTGTCGTCGAATGCGAAGACGTAGCCGGCACCCTTGTTCCACTGCATGTCGTGGATCTGGGCGAGCGCGCGCTTCTGCGCCTCCGCCTCGCTGAACTCGCCCTTGCCCGCGCGCTCGTGGAACGCGGCAGCCACCGACACGGCCGACTCGATCTGGCTGCGCAACAGGCTCTGGAGCCCGTCCATCTGACCGGCGCGATTTTGCAGCGCATTCATCACGGTGAGGCCGAACAGCCCCAGCACGACCACCGACACGACCAGCACCAGCCGTGCGTTCAGGCTGAGCCGATCAAAGAAACCGCGTATTGCCGACAACATCTCGAACACCTCGAAGAGAAGGCCCGCCGGCCACCATGACCGCGCGGGGTGGCGCGCAGAGGCGCCGTAACACTCGCCGGCGAACGCATCCGGGTTCGTCGTCGCCATTCTTGAAGGACGCTTGCAGGCGCCGTCGCGGCATACACGTTCAGGCCGCCGCCTTGCCGCGCTGCCCCAACCGCACCACGCCACACACATCCACGATCAGCGCCACCGAACCATCACTGAGGATGGTGGCGCCCGAAATGCCCTGCACGCGCTGGTAATGCGCCTCCAGCGACTTCACCACCGCCTGTTGCTGGCCGAGCAGGTCGTCCACCAGCAGGCCCACGCGGCGACCCTCTTCCTCGACCACCACCACGATGCCGCGCTCGATCTCGGTGATCGCCGCGTTGCAGCCGAACGCGCGGTGCAGGCGCATGATCGGCAGGTACTCGTTGCGGAAATGGAATACCTCGCCGCCGCCGGCGATCTTGCGCACCATCTCCGGGCGCAGCCGCAGCGACTCGACGATGGAGATCAGCGGCACGATGTAGCGCTCCTCGCCCACCGCGGTGACCAGGCCGTCGATGATGGCCAGCGTGAGCGGCAGGGCGATGGTGAACACGCTGCCCTTGCCGCTCTGGCTGCGCACGCCGACGCTGCCGCCGAGGTCACGCACGTTGCGCCGCACGACATCCATGCCCACGCCGCGGCCGGACAGGTCGGTGGCCTGCGCGGCGGTGGAGAAGCCCGGCTGGAAGATCAGCTCGGCCACTTCGGCATCGTCCACTTCCTGGCCGGGGCGGATCAGGCCGCGCTGCTCGGCCTTGGCCACGATGGCGGCGCGGTTGAGGCCGGCGCCGTCGTCGCTGATCTGCACCACGATGTTGCCGCCTTCGTGGTAGGCGTCCAGCCGCAAGGTGCCGGTTTCGTTCTTGCCGGCGGCGCGGCGCTGCTCCGGCGATTCCAGGCCGTGGTCGATCGCATTGCGCACCAGATGCACCAGCGGATCGCCGATCTTTTCCAGCACCGTCTTGTCCAGCTCGGTGTGCTCGCCGTGCAGTTCCAGCTTCACCTGCTTGCCGAGCTTGCGCTCCAGGTCGCGCACCAGCCGCGGGAAGCGGTTGAACACCGAACCGATCGGCAGCATGCGGATGCGCATCACGCTCTCCTGCAGCTCGCGCGTGTTGCGCTCCAGCTGCAGCAGGCCCTCGCGCAGGCGTTCGAGCTGCGAGAGGTGGAAATGTTCGCCGATGTCGCTGAGCATCGACTGGGTGATCACCAGCTCGCCCATCATGTTGATCAGCGCATCGACCTTGTCGATGCCGACGCGGATCGAGCTGCCCTCGCTGCTTGCGGCCGCCGTTTCGCGGACCGGGCGCGGCGCGCTGGCGGGCGCGGGGCTGGCGGCGGGGGCGGCGGGGGCGGCGGGGGCGGCGACCGGTGGCGCGACGAGGGTCGGCGCGACCGCAACGGGCGCGGCGGCGATCGGCTCGATCGTCAGCTCGCAGTCGCCCTCGACCCAGTCGAACACCGCGGCCACGTCGGCGCGCGCCACGGCACCATGCAGGCGCAATTCCCAGCCCAGCCAGCACTGGCCCGGATCGAGTTCGGCCAGTTGCGTCGGCGCCGCGTCGACCACGAAGGCGCGGCACACGTCGAGCTGCCCCAGTTGCTGCAGTTCGCGGAACAGGCGCAGCGGATCGTTGCCGGTCTGCAACAGGTGCGGCAAGGCCACGAAGCGGATCGCCCAGCTGTCCACGCTCGCTGCCGCGGGGGTCGCCGCCGCCGGCGCGGGGGCCGCTTCGCCGCTGACCAGGCGCACCAGTTCGCCGCGCAGCGCCTCGCTGTCGGCGTCGGCCGCGGGCAGGCCGTGGCTGGTGTGGTCGAGCATCGCGCGCAGGCAATCCACCGAGCGCAGCAGCAGGTCGATCAGTTCGCCGTCCACGCCGCGACGTTCGCTGCGCACTTCCTCCAGCAACGATTCGGCCACGTGGGTAAACGCAGCCACCTCGGCAAAGCCGAAGGTGGCCGCGCCGCCCTTGATCGAGTGCGCGGCACGGAAGATGGTGTGCACCAGCTCATGGTCGGTCGAGCCCGAATCCAGCGCGAGCAACGCCGCTTCCATGGCGTCCAGCCCTTCCAGGCTTTCCTCGAAGAAGGTCTTGTGGAACTGGGTCAGGTCGACGGCGCCCATCGGTATTCCTTCAGCCGAGCACGCGCTTGACGGTGGCCAGCAGCTGTTCCGGGTCGAACGGCTTGACCAGCCAGCCGGTGGCGCCGGCGGCCTTGCCTTCCATTTTTTTCTCGGTGTGCGACTCGGTGGTCAGCATCAGGATCGGCACGCCCTTGTACGCATCCAGCGCGCGCAGCTGGCGCACCATCGCGATGCCATCCATCACCGGCATGTTGACGTCCGCCAGCACCAGCTCGAACGCGTTGCCGCGGGCGGCGTCCAGCGCCAGCTGGCCGTTCTCCGCTTCGGTCACCTCGTGGCCGGCGCCACGCAGGGTGAAGGCCACCATGCCCCGCATCGAGGCCGAATCGTCTACCGCGAGAATCTTTGCCATGCTGCCACCTCGTGTCAGGCCGACGTTGCCGTCGGCAGGTTCAATGACTGTTCCAGCCCGAGCAGGGCCGCGGCCTCGTGCAGGACCTCGTTGGTGCCGCGCCAGGCCAGCGCGCCGCCGTTGTGTTCCAGCTCGCGCCGGAACAGCACCAGCAACTGCAACGCCGCGGTGTCGACGCGCTCGAGCGCCTGCGCGTCGATCACGATGTCGCCGTGTTGCAGCACCTGCCGCAGTTGTTCCTTCAGCGCCATCTGCACGGCCAGCCGGCAGTCCGCCGGCAGGCAGACCACCGCGGCCCCGTCGGCCGCCGCCGATGGCTGCTTGTTCTTAGCTGCCCGCTTGCCGCCCATTTCGATGACTCCGTTCGCGCCGTTGTGCGCCGACGCCTGCTCTATCGGCCGCCGGGCGGTTCGCTTTAGCGCGCGTCGCTCCTGCAGGACCTCGCTTGCAAGGAATGCTTTCGGCCGGGAACGGGAAATGGGGAACCTGATTAGCGTCGAAGTTCAGTTGAGAATCCTCCGTTCACCCTGAGCGTAGGCGCGCAGCGCCGAAGTCGAAGGGGCGTCGCAGCGGGTGCTTCGACTTCGCTTGCTGACGCAAGCTACGCTCAGCACGAACGGCTTTCGCAGACTGAGCTTCAGCACCAATCAGGATGGGAAAGGGGGAATGGGCAATCGCAGAAGGAAGAGCATCGCCTGCGAGCGGGCTCCTGCAAGGGCAGCGTGGGGTCGGCGGTTGCCTTTTTTCGCGCCAACCTCGCGCTCAAGTATTCCCGCAAGCGGCCGATGACCTTCGCGACCGCCGCCTTTCCCATCCGCGCCAGGCGCAGGAACTTACGCTTGAACATCCCACCGATCAGCCTCGCCGCGCTTACCTGGGCTGGTGCCGCCTCCGGCACCACCGCCCAGAGCTGGCGCATCGGCACGGTGCTGGCGGCGCGCCCGCTGGGCGTGAACCCGCAAGGCCTGCTGGTGTTGCAGATCGGCGCGCTCACGGTGGAGGCGGACGTGTCGCACAGCCAGCTGCCGGCACAGTTCCAGGTGCGTGTGCTGAGCCTGGGCGGGCAGCCGCAACTGGAGGTGCTCAGCCAGGCGGCCGACCCCACTTTCCAGCGCATGCTGCGCGAACGCCTGCCGCAGCAGAACGGCTACACGCCGCTGCTTTCCACCCTCTCCGCGCTGGCCCAGCGGCCGGCGCTGCGCCAATTGCCGGCCGACGTGCGCACCGCGCTGGCGGTGCTGGAGCAGGCGCTGCGCACGCCGGCGGAAATCACCCGCGGCGACGGCCTGCGCGAGGCGATCCGGCGCAGCGGCCTGTTCTTCGAATCACGACTGCTGCAACCGCGCCCCGGCCAGCCGATGCCGCCCGCCGACGACTGGAAAGGCGCCTTGCTGCGCCTGGCCAGCCTGCTCGACCGGCGTGCGCCGGCACCGCCGCCATCGGATCGCGGCGACGCCGCGCCACCCTTGCTGCAGCGCGCACTGCAGTCGCAGCCGCGCCTGCCGCTGCCGTTGCCGGCGCTGACCGGCGATGACGACGTGGCCCAGTTGCTGCGCCGCCTGCACGGCGACGTGAAGGCCGCGCTGGCACGCATCGAAGTGGCGCAGCTCGATGCCAGCGCCCATCCCGCCTCGGCCTGGATCATCGAGGTGCCGCTGCTGGGCAAGGGCGGCCACGACGTGCTGCAGATCAAGCTGGAGTTCGGCACCGACGGCGCCGAGGGCAGCAAGGGCTGGACACTGGGTTTCGCGCTGGACCTGCCCCCGCTGGGCCCGGTGCAGGGCGAGCTGCAATTGAACGAGCCGCGGCTGTCGGTGCGGCTGTGGGCCGAGCGCATCGAGACTGCGCAGAAACTGGAGCGCCAGTTCACCCCGCTGCGCCAGCGCCTGGCTGCCTGCGGCGTGCTGCTCGACCAGCTGAGCTGCCAGGTGGGCATACCGCACCCGCCAGGCAGCAGCGCCCTGCTGCTGAAGGCCACCGCATGAACGATCAGCCGCCACCGAAGCGGGTCAGCCTGCGCCTGGCCGGTGCCAGCGAGGAAACCGCGCCGATGTCGCCGCAGTCGCTGGAACTGCTGCTGGCGCGCGCCCGCGAGATGGGCGTGCCGCTGCACCACGACGCGCAGATCGCCGCCCTGCTCGCCACGCTGCGCCTGCGCGACGACATCCCCGTGCAGCTCTACGCCGCCGCCGCCTCGGTGCTGGCCACGATCTACGACGCGGCGGAAGAGTAGCCGCGTCGCCGGTCGCATGGCGGGCGGTGCCCGCCCTACGCGCGATGCTCTTCTTTGCGTGACGAAAGGTATCGCGCACGACCGAAGGAAGTCCCTTGTGGACAGGGTGCGCTCCTACAGAAACGAGGCGGATCGTAGGGCGGGCAATGCCCGCCATCGTCATATCGCGGAACGGTCGGTCGGCGGGCGGTGCCCGCCCTGCGATGTGTTCGGGCGGTGTCAGGAACCGGCCGGATGCATCTGCATTACCAGCCGCGCCTCGTCGCGCGAGAGGCCGCAGCGGCTCACCAGCTGGTCGAGGTCGGCGCCTTCGCGGGCCAGTTGCTGGGCCAGCTCGTAGGACTGGCGGGTGGGCGGCGGTTGCTGCTCGGCGTGGCGGATCTGCCGTTCGACCCGGCCAAGCGCGGCAACCAGCATCGAGGTCGGCACGTCGGTGACGCCGTGGGCGGTGTCATGCACGACCTGTTCGACGCGTTGCTGCAGCTGCAACGAGTGTTGCCACAGCCGGTACAGCACGGCGCACTGGACCAGCGCCAGCACCAGCAGCACCCCCATCCCGATCTCAAGCCACATGGCCCGCTTCTCCCCCCAGTCGACACAACCGACATACATCAAGCAGGGCCACGAATCCACCCTGCCATGACAGTACACCGGTGACCGGATCGTCGCGGCGGCTGGCGCGGCCCGGCGGCGGGGGTTCGATCTCGATGCCGTCGCTGTGCAGCAGCTCGCCGACCGCGCCCACGCGCAGGCCGACCAGGTGTTCGGCGTGGGCCAGCATCACGATGCGAACACTGGCCGGGTCGAGCGGCACATTCGCCACGCCCATGCGGCGCTGGCCATCGAGCACCGGCACGATGCGTCCGCGCAGGTGGCGCACGCCGAGCACGTCGGCGGCGGCGCCGGGCACGGGGGTGATGTCGCCGTCGCGGATCACCTCGTTCACCGCCGCCAGCGGCGCGGCATAGAGCTGCGTGCCGATGCGGAACGACAGCCAGTGCCCGGCGGCAGCGGCGGGTGCGCAGGCGGGCGCGTTCATGGGCAGGGTCCGGCAAGGTTGAACAGAGGCATGGCGCTCACCGATCCGGGCTCAGGTTGCGCGCGACCGGATGCGGCGCATCGGCCGGCACGGCGGGTGCGACCGCGGCAGGCAGCGGGTCGGCGGGATGGACGGCGATCACCGCGGGCACGACCGGCAGCAGGCCTGCCCCGCTGGCCGCAGCGGGTGCAGGCGCGGGTGCGGCAGCATTCGCGACAGGCGCCGCGGCCGGGCCGGCCAGCTCGCTCCATCGCTGCGCATCGAGCTGCTCGCGCGGCTCGCCCGTGCGCTCGTTCATCACCACCACCAGCACGCGACGGTTCTGGTTGCGGCCTTCGGCGGTGTCGTTGGTGGCCAGCGGACGCACCTCGCCCCAGCCGATGATGCCCAGCCGGTCGGGTGCCACGCCCGTCATCGCGAACAAGCGCGCCACGCTGGCCGCGCGCGCGGCGGAGAGCTCCCAGTTGGACGGATATTGCGCGGTGCTGATCGGCACGTTGTCGGTGAAGCCTTCCACGCGCAATGCGTTGGGGAAGCGGGCCAGGATGCCGGCCAGGTTCTCCAGCACGGCGTTGGCCGAGGTGGAAAGCTGTGCCACGCCGCTGGGGAACAGGATGTCGGTGCGGATCTCGATCTCCAGCCAGTTCGGCGTGTGGCGCACCACCACCAGCTTGCGGTCGATCAGCGGCTGCAGCGCCTTGCGTACCTGGTTCTCGATGTCGTGCATGCTTTGCGCGCCGCCGCGTCCCGGCGCCGGCGGGCGCAGCAGCGGCAACGGCAGCGTCACCGGGTTGCTGCGGTTGACGGAATGGCGGATCGGCACGGCCGCGGCCGGCTGGCGCTGGCCTTCCGACGCGGGCGGCGGCGCGATCACCTGGCTGTTGCCGTTGAAGGCCTGCAGCAGCGATTCGGACATCACGCGGAACTTGCCCTCGTTGACCACCGACACCGCGTACATCACCACGAAGAAGGCCAGCAGCAGGGTCATCAGATCGGCATAGGGGATCGCCCACGCCTCGTGGTTCTGGTGCTCTTCGTGGCGATGCCGCCTCACGCGACGTAACCCTGCAGGCGCGCTTCGATCTGGCGCGGGTTGTCGCCCTGGGCGATCGAGACCAGGCCTTCGACCAGGATCTCGCGCATCTGCGACTGCTTGCCCACCAGGCTCTTCAGCCTTGCGGCCATCGGCAGCATGAACAGGTTGGCCAGCGCCACGCCGTAGATCGTCGCCACGAAGGCCGCGGCGATGCCGTGGCCGAGCTTGCTCGGATCGGCCAGGTTCTGCATCACCGCCATCAGGCCCATCACCGCGCCGATGATGCCCAGCGTGGGCGAGTAGATGCCGGCGTTCTCGTAGACCTTGGCGCCGGCCAGGTCGATCGCCTCGCGCGTGTCCATGTCCACTTCCAGCACGCTGCGGATGGTGTCCGGCTCGCCGCCGTCGACCAGCAGTTGCAGGCCCTTGCTGACGAACGGGTCGCTCTCGGACTCGATCTGCGGCTCCAGCCCGAGCAGGCCCTGGCGGCGCGAGATTTCGCTCCAGCCCACGATGCGGCTGATCAGGTCGCGCGGCTCGTGCCGCGGCGGACGGTAGATCAGTTTCATCATCTTGAGCGCGTGTTTCATCACCGCGCCCTGGTTCTGCACCAGCAGCGCGGCCAGCGTGCCGAAGAACACGATCACGAACGCGGCCGGGTTCCACAGCGCTTCCACGGTGGAGCCCTTGAGCACGGTGCCCATCACGATCACCACGAAGCCCAGGATGGTGCCGATGATGCTGATTCTGTCCATGCGGTCAGACTTCCTTCTGCAGCGAGGCGGAACAGCTGTCGGCCGCGGCGACCAGGCCCGCCAGGTCCATCACCAGCGCCAGCCGTCCGTCGCCGGTGACGGTGGCGCCGGCGATGCCCGAGGCGTCGGCGAACAGCGGGCCGAGCGGCTTGACGATGACGTCCTCGCGCCCGCGCACCTCGTGCACCAGGCAGCCGAGGCGCTGGTGGCCGATGTGCAGCACCACCACGTGGCGGCCGGCACCGGCATCGGTGCCCACCCAGCGCGCGAGATCGGTCAGCGGCAGCGCGCGGCCGCGGTGCTCGGCGACCAGGCGGCCGTCCAGCTCGCGATCCTGGCCGTCGGCCAGTTCGAACACTTCCTGCACGTTGCCCAGCGGCAGCGCCAGCAGGCGGCCGGCCACGCGCACCATCAGCACGCGCAGCACGGCGAGGGTCAGCGGCACGGTCAGTTCCAGCTCGCTGCCGTGGCCCAGCCGCGACTGCACGCGCAAGGTGCCGCCCAGCTCGGCCACGCGGGTCTTGACCACGTCCATGCCGACGCCGCGGCCGGAGATGTCCGACACTGCCGCGGCGGTGCTGAAGCCGGGGCGGAAGATCAGTTCATAGCACTCGGCGTCGCTCAGGCGGGCGGCCTGGGCATTGTCCAGCAGGCCCTTCTCGACCGCCTTGCGGCGCAGGATGTCCGGGTCCATGCCGTGGCCGTCGTCGCTGACCGCGATCACGATGCGCTCGCCGCGCTGACTGGCGGAAAGCACGATGCGGCCCTTGCGCGGCTTGCCGTTGCGCTCGCGTTCGTCCGGCATTTCCACGCCGTGGTCCAGTGCGTTGCGCAGCAGGTGGATCAGCGGGTCGGCCAGCGCTTCGACCAGGCTGCGGTCGAGGTCGGTGCCCTCGCCTTCCAGCACCAGTTCGACCTCCTTGCCGAGCTGGCGCGCGAGGTCGCGCACGATCCGCGGGAAGCGCTGGAACAGGCGTCCGACCGGCTGCATGCGCATGCCCATCGCCGCGCCCTGCAGCGCGTCGGTGACGCGATCGAGTTCGCCGGCGGTGGTGGCCAGCGATTCGTCGCCGAGGCGCGCGGCCAGGCTGAGCAGGCGGTTGCGCAGCAGCACCAGTTCGCCGGCGTGGTTGACCAGCAGGTCGAGTCGCACGGTGTCCACCCGCACCGAGTGATCCGCCGCCGCGGCCGGACGCGCCGGGGCGGCGTTCGCCGACGGCGCGGTCGTTGCGGGCGACGGTGCAGGTGAAGGTGAAGGTGCGGCAGGCTGGCCCGGCTTGCCGTGCAGGCTGTCGAGCAGGGCCTCGAACTCGTCGTCGTCGATGCCGGCCGGCGACGCGGCGGGAAGCGGGGCCGGCGCGACGGTGCCGGGGGCGGCGGTGCCGTACAGGGTGTCCAGCAGCGCCTCGAATTCGTTGTCGTCGATGGCGCCGGCTTCGGCAGGCGCCGCGGCCGGCGGCGGCGCGGCCACCGGTGCCGGCGCCGCGGCGTGCGGCGTGAGCGCCTGCAGCAGGGCCGGCGGCGGCATCGCCATCGCGCCGCCGTCGCTCACCGCGGCCATCATGTCGTTGAGCAGGTCCAGCGCCTGCAGCAGGCCGTCCATGTGGGCGGCGTCCAGCGCGACCTTGCCGTTGCGCGCCTCGTTGAGCAGATCCTCGGCGTGGTGGCACAGCACCACCATCGGCTCCAGCGCGAGGAAACCGGCGCCGCCCTTGACGGTGTGGAACGCGCGAAACACGGCGTTGAGCAGCTCGCTGTCGCGCGGCGACGTCTCCAGCGCCACCAGTTGCTCGCCGAGCCGCTGCAGCAACTCCCCGGCCTCGACCAGGAAATCCTGGCGCAGCTCGAGGTCGAATGCCGTGTCCATCGAGGCCATGTCCTCAGAATCCGAATTCGCTGAGCAGGCGGTCGGCCTCCTCCTGGCTGGAGACCTTGGCCGTGCTGGCCGGCAGGTCGCTGCCTGCCAGCGCGCCGGTCAGGCGCACCAGTTCCAGCAGGGTCGACTCGACCGAGCCGATGAAGTTGTCGACCTTCTTGATGCGTTGCCCGGTGAGGTCCTGCCACGACTGCGCCACCACCAGTTCGGCCAGCCCTTCGCGGCAGCCCTCGGCGAACATCACCGATTCGCGCGCGAGCACCGCGGAGGGCTCGTTGTCCTGCGACCACTTGAGCATTTCGGCGGCGTTGATGGTCAGCGCCTCGGCCTGCGGACGCATGCGCTCGGCGAAGTCGATGGTGCGGTGCGCGGCGTTGGCGCTCATCTCCAGCGCGTCCTGCAGGTACTGGCGCGCGTCGGCGACGTTGCCGGGGAAACCGTCCTGCGCCAGGTCGGTGCCCAGCCGGCGCACGGCGTCGTGCAGGTCGCGCGCGAGCTGGCCCAGCGCGCGGAACATGTGCTGCTCGCGCTGGCGCACGATGGCGTCCAGCGCCTGCTCGAACTCGGCGCCGTTCGGGCTGTTCAGCAGTTCGCGCAGTTCGGTCGGCAGGTCCTTGTCCATCGCCAGGGCGGGAGCGGCGGCGTTCATGCGGCCACCCCGCCGGCGGCGATGCGCTCGAAGATCTTGGTGAGTTTTTCCTTCAGCGTGACCGCGGTGAACGGCTTGACGATGTAGCCGTTCACGCCGGCCTGGGCGGCGGCGATGATCTGGTCGCGGTTGTTCTCGGCGGTGACCATCAGCACCGGCAGGCCCTTCAGCGACGCTTCCGCGCGGATCGCCTTGAGCAGGTCGATGCCGGTCATGTTGGGCATGTTCCAGTCGGTGACCACCAGGTCGAACGGCTGGCTGCGCAGCATCGCGATCGCGTTCTCGCCGTCGTCGGCCTCCTGGATCAGCGGGTTGCTGAAACCCAGCTCCACCAGCAGGTTCCTGACGATGCGCCGCATGGTGGAGAAGTCGTCCACCACCAGGATTTTCATGTTCTTGTCCAACGCTTCTCTCCACATGGGCCGTCAGGCGGCCCCTTGGTTTTGGTCCGTCCGGCCGCGGTCAGCCGCGCCAGCCGGAAAGTCGTGCGCGCAACCGGAGCACCGCCTGCCCGTGGATCTGGCACACGCGGGACTCGCTCACGCCGAGCACCGCGCCGATCTCCTTCAGGTTCAACTCCTGTTCGTAGTACAGCGACATCACCAGCTGCTCGCGTTCGGGCAGGCCGCTGATCGCCTCGGCCAGGTCCTCGCGCATGCCCTCGCGCTCGATGTTCTCCGACGGCCCGAGGCTGCCCTCGTCGGCCACGTCCATCACGCCGCCCTCGTCGCCGTCGTCCGACCCGGTGAGGCTGAGCAGCCGCACGCAGGCGGCATCGGCCAGCACCTGGTGGTATTCCTCGGCGCTGATGCCCAGCCGCCGCATCACCTCCTTCTCGTCCGCCTCCGCACCCGTCTCGACCTCGATCTGGCGGATCACCTCCGCCACCTCGCGGGTCTTGCGATGGACCGAGCGCGGCGCCCAGTCGGTGCGTCGCAGCTCGTCCAGCATCGCGCCACGGATGCGGATGCCCGCATACGTTTCGAAGCTCGCCCCGCGGTTCTGGGCGAAATTGCGCGACGCTTCCAGCAAACCGATCATTCCCGACTGGATCAGGTCGCCCACGTCCACGCTGGCCGGCAACCGCCCCATCAGGTGATAGGCGATCCGCCGCACCAACGGTGCATGCCGGCGTACCAGTTCGTCGGCACTTTCGCGGGAAACCTGCAGATACTCCGAAGCCACACTCATCTCGGCACCCCATCAGCCGTTGCGTTCCGGCCGCCAAAGAAGGCAATCCGGTCGAACACTGCGCGGTCCGTCTCCGCCCACTTATCGACCAGTTCCGCCAATTTCTTGAATGCCAGCGCCGAATGGCTCGACGGCCACACGTCGACGACGGCACATTGCCTGCGGATGGCCTGGCGCAGACGCTCGTCGTGCGGCACCCATCCACTGAAATCGATCACCACGTCCAGGAAGCGGTCGCTGACCCGCGCCAGCTTCTGGTGCAGCGCGCGCGCATCGCCCTCGTTGCGCACCATGTTGGCCACCATGCGGATGCGCCGCACGCCGAAATCGCGGCTGAGCACCTTGGTCAGGCCGTAGGCGTCGGTCAGCGAGGCGGGCTCGTCGCACACCACCAGGATCACGTCCGAGGCGGCGGCGGCAAACATGGTCACGTTGTCGGACAGGCCGGCAGCGGTGTCCACCAGCAGAAATTCGGGCGGGCGCGCCAGTTCGTCGAACGCGCGGATGATCGCCGCGTGCTCGCCGTTGTCGAGCTGCGCCAGCCGGCGCGCACCGGAGCCGGCCGGCACCACCTGCAGGCCGCGCGCGGCGGGCAGCAGCAGTTCCTCCAGCGTGCACTCGCCGTCGAGCAGGTGGCCGATGTGGCGCGAGGGGGTGAGCCCGAGCATCACGTCGACGTTGGCCAGGCCCATGTCGGCGTCCAGCAGCATCACCTCGCGGCCGGCGATGGACAGTGCCATCGCCAGGTTCACCGCGACCGTGCTCTTGCCCACGCCACCCTTGCCGCCGGCCACCGCGATGGTGCGGCACGGCGGGCGTGCGGGCGCGCCGTTGCCGAACAGGGTGCTGGCCTGGTGACCCGGCGGCAGCGCGGCCGGCGGGGTCGCCGGGCCGGCGGCCATGCCCAGTGTCTGTTGCAGCCCGAAGGCCTGGTCCATTGCAGGTACTCCGCTCATGCGCTGGCTACCGCCAGTCCGAACCGGTCGGCCATCAGGCTATCGTCGGGAATGCCGGTCTTCAGCGATTGCGCCGCGCGGCACACCAGCACGCGCGCGTCGGCCACGCTGATGTCTTCCGGCACGCGCTGGCCGTCGGTGGTGTAGTCCAGTGCCAGCCGGCGCCGGATCAGCACCGACAGCGCGCCGCCCAGGTTGGGCGCTTCGTCGAGCTTGGTCAGGATGCAGGCCTGCGGCTGCAGCGGCAGGTAGGCGCGCACGGCGTCGTCCAGCGACTGTGCATGCGTGTTCGCCGCCAGCACCAGGGTGGCGCGCAGTTCATTGGCCTGGGCCAGGGTGTCCAGCTGCTGGTTGAGCCGGGGATCGTGGCTGGCCACGCCGGCGGTGTCGATCAGCACGGTGTGGCGATCGCGCAGGAGTTCCAGCACCTTGCGCAGGCTGTCGCCGTCGTAGGCCGGGTAGACGCGCACGCCGAGCAGGCGGCCGTAGTGTTCCAGCTGCGCGGCCGCGCCGATGCGGTAGTGGTCGGTGCTGACCAGGGCGACCTGGTCGGCGCCGTGGCGCATCACCGCGCGGGCGGCGAGCTTGGCGATGGTGGTGGTCTTGCCCACGCCGGTGGGACCGACCAGGGCGGTGACCATCGGCGCATCGTCGGCCAGCGCGCGGCCGCTCACCGCCAGGCGGCGGCTGAGCATGCCCAGCGGCAGGTAGCGCGCCTGCTCGGCATTGATCTGCTCGGGCAGGTCGTCGACCAGCAAACGCGCCACGTCGGGCTCGATGCCGATGCGGGTCATCTCGCGCAGCACCCGCGCGCGCAGCGGCTGGCGCCGCTCCAGGTCGTTCCAGGCGAGGCTGGACAACTGCACTTCCAGCATCTCGCGCATGCTGCCCAGCTCGTTGCGCAGGCGCGCCGTGTCCTGCGCGGCACGTTCCATCAGCGGCGCGGCCGCGGCACGCGCGGCGACCGGCGCGGCAGGCGTCGGCTCGACGCGCGGACGACGCGGCGGCGGCGGTGCCACCGCGGCACGAGGCGCGGGCGCCTCCGCGACCGGCGGCTGGCTGTTCGCCGCCGGCAACGGTGGTGGCGGTTCGGCCGGCGCACGCGCGGCACCCTGGCGCGAAGCCTCGCGCATCAGCGCTTCGTCGTAATCCAGCGCCGCGATGATCTCGATGCCCTCGGCAATCCGCCGCGTCGACAGGATCACCGCCTCGTCGCCCTGCTCCTCGCGCACCTCGCGCATCGCCTGGCGCATGTCGGGGGCTACGTAACGTTTGATTTTCATGGGTGCTCGCTTCGCTCGCGGGAATAGGGAATGGGGAATAGGGAATCGGCAGAAGCAGCCGCGTCGCGCTCGACAGCACGCGGCCTTCGCGATTTCCCATTCCCGATTTCAGTTTCGTGTGCGCGCATTTCCTATTCCCTATTCCCTATTCCCGGCGTTGGGGCGCTAGCGCCCCAGCGCTTGTACCAATCGCACCCGACGGTTGTCGGGCACCTCGTTGTAGGCCAGTACGTGCAGGTTCTGTGCCACATGGCGGGTGAAGCGCGCGAGCCATGGCCGCAGCGGTGGCGCAACCAGCAATACCGCGGGTTCGCCGCTCATCTCCTGGCGCCGCGCGGCGTCGGCCACGCTCTGCTGCAGGCGGTCGGCCAGGCCCGGTTCCACCGCGGCTCCGGCCACGCCGCCGCCGCCGGAAAGCGAGCCGAGCAGGATCTGTTCGAGCTCCGGCGCCAGCGTGATCACCGGCACCTCGGTACCCAGCCCGGTGATCTCCTGCACGATCTGCCGGCCCAGCGCGACGCGCACGGCGGCGGTCAGAACGCCGGGATCCTGACTCTGCCCGGCGTGCTCCGCCAAGGATTCGACGATGCTGCGCATGTTGCGGATCGGCACCCGCTCGGCCAGCAGGTTCTGCAGCACCTTGACCACCACGCCCAGCGACAGCCGCTTGGGCACCAGGTCCTCGACCAGCTTCGGCGCGTTGGCGGCGAGCCGGTCCAGCAGTTGCTGCACGTCCTGGTGGCTGAGCAGTTCGTGCGCGTGGCCCTGCAGGATGTGCGACAGATGCGTGGCGATCACCGTGGCCGGGTCGACCACGGTATAGCCGTAGCTTTGCGCCAGCTCGCGCTGGCCGCTCTCGATCCACACCGCCTCCAGCCCGAATGCCGGGTCCTGCGTGGCGATGCCCTGCAAGGTGCCGTGCACCTGGCCCGGATTGATCGCCATCAGGCGGTCGTTGTGCACCTCGGCCTCGCCCATCGGCACGCCCATCAGGGTGATGCGGTAGGTGTTGGGGCCGAGGTCCAGGTTGTCGCGGATATGCACCGCCGGCACCAGGAAACCGAGTTCCTGCGACAGCTTGCGGCGCACCGACTTGATCCGCCCCATCAGCTCGCCGCCCTGGTGGGTGTCGACCAGCGGGATCAGCCGGTAGCCCACTTCCAGGCCCAGCGGATCGACGCTGGCCACGTCCTCCCAGCCCAGCTCCAGCCGCTCGGTCGGTGCGGCCGCCACCGGCGCCTCGGCTACCGACTCGGCCAGCCGCTCGCGCGTCTCGCGCTCGCGCTTGAACAGCAGCCAGGCGATGCCGCCGCAGATGCCGCCCAGCAGCAGGAAGGCCACGTTCGGCATGCCCGGGATCACGCCCATCACGCCCAGCACCACCGCGGCCACCGCCAGCGCGCGCGGCTGGCCGAACACCTGGCCGATCACCTGCTTGCCCATGTCCTGCGATTTGGACACGCGCGTGACGATCACCGCCGCGGCCACCGACAGCAGCAGCGCCGGCACCTGCGCCACCAGGCCATCGCCGATGGTGAGCAAGGTGTAGGTGCGCGCCGCCTCGCTGGCGGACAGGCCGTGCTGCATCACGCCGACGAAGAACCCGCCGACGATGTTGATGAACAGGATCAGGATGCCGGCGGTGGCGTCGCCGCGCACGAACTTCGAGGCGCCGTCCATCGAGCCGTAGAAGTCCGCCTCCTCGCGCACTTCCTGGCGCCGCTCGCGCGCCTGCTCCTGGGTCAGCAGGCCGGCGTTGAGGTCGGCGTCGATCGCCATCTGCTTGCCGGGCATGGCGTCCAGGGTGAACCGCGCGGTCACCTCCGATACGCGGGTGGCGCCCTTGGTGATCACCACGAAGTTGATCACCACGATGATGGCGAACACCACCAGGCCCACGGCGAAATTGCCGCCGATGACGAACTCGCCGAATGCCTCGATCACCTTGCCGGCGGCGCCGGGGCCGTCGTGGCCGTGCAGCAGCACCACGCGGGTGGAGGCGATGTTGAGCGCCAGCCGCAGCAAGGTGGCCATCAGCACCACGGTGGGGAACGCGGCGAACTCCAGCGGCCGCATCACGTAGACCACGGCCAGCAAAATCACCAGCGACAAGGCGATGTTGAAGCTGAACAGGATATCCAGCAAAAACGGCGGCATCGGCAGCATCAGCATGCCCAGCATCGCCAGCACGATCACCGGCGCGCCAACACCCCGTCGCGCGAGGTGTCTGAAATTGCCCAGTACGTCTGCACCCGTCATCGTTTTGACTCGTCACGCATCGCGGTAGGGGCCCATCAGGTCAGGATCGACCTCGGGGTTGGGTGCGGCCGGCGGGCTCTCGCCCTGCGCCGCGGCTTGCTTGAGCTGGTAGACCCAGGCAAGCACCTGGGCCACCGCGACAAACAGCGAAGCGGGGATTTCGCGGCCCAGTTCAGTCGTTGCATACAAGGCACGTGCCAACGGCGGCGCTTCCACCACCGGGATGCGGTGGCTGGCCGCCACCAGGCGGATCTGCGCGGCCAGCACGTCGACGCCCTTGGCGATCACCCGCGGCGCGCCCATGCGGCCATCGTCGTAGCGCAGCGCCACCGCGAAGTGGGTGGGATTGACCACCAGCACGTCGGCGCGGGGCAGGTCCTCCATCATGCGGCGGCGCGCCTGCGCCTGCTGCACCTGGCGGATGCGCCCCTTCATCTCGGGGTTGCCCTCGCTCTCCTTCATCTCGTCCTTGATTTCCTGCTTGGTCATGCGCAGGTTCTTCGCGTGGTCGAACTTCTGGTACAGCGCATCGATCGCACCGATCAGCGCCAAGATCACGCCGAACCACAACGCGGCACGCCCGAGCAGCCCGATCGACTGCGCGATGCCGGCCGCCACCGAGCCGCGCCCGGTGGCCTGCAGTTCGCCCTGCCAGTGCTGCAGCACCAGCGCCAGCACGCCACCGATGAACAACAGCTTGAGCAGTGCCTTGCCCAGTTCCACCAGGCCGCGCAGCGCGAAGATCTTGCCCAGCCCCTTGATCGGGTCGAGCCGCTCGAACTTCGGTTGCAGCGCCTCGGTGCTGAAGTTCAACCCGCCCAGCAGCAGCGGCCCGGCCAGCGCGGCCAGCAAGGTGGCGATGGCCACCGGCGCGAACAGCAGCAGCGCCTCGTGCATCGCCGCGTGCAGCGCACTGCCGGCCAGCGCGTCGGTGAACAGCGCATCGCGCGAGTAGCCCAGGCCCAACGCAAAGATGCGCCGCGCATGCTCCAGGCCGCTCTGCCCGCTGCCCATCAGCGCCGCCACGCCGGCCAGCACCACCAGCGCGCCGGACAGGTCGCGCGATCGCGGAACCTCGCCCTTCTCGCGCGATTCGCGAAGTTTCTTTTCTGTCGGTTGTTCGGTTTTTTCCTGGTCGCTGTCGTCGGACATGGCGTCAGCTCCCCATCAATTCGCGCATCAGCGACCAGGCATCACCCTGCAACGCCTGGAACGCGCCGGGCAGGCTGCGCAGCGACAACCACAAGGCGATGAAGCCCAGCGACACGGTGATCGGAAAGCCCACCGCAAACAGGTTCATCGACGGCGCCGCGCGGCTGATCGCGGCAAAGCCGATGTTCACCACCAGCAGCGACGTCATCGCCGGCAAGGCCACCCGCACCGCACCGGCAAACAGCTCCGTGCCGAACGCCACCACCGCATGCAACGCATTGGCGCTGACCGCCGGCGTACCCGGCGGCAGGGCATGGAAGCTGTCGGCCAGCAGCGCGATCAGCTGCAAATGGCCGTCCATCACCAGGAACAGCAAGGTCACCAGCAACAGGTAGAACTGGCTCAGCACGGTGGACTGCCCGGCACCCGGGCTGACCACCTGGGCAAAGCCCAGGCTCATGCTCTGTGCCACCAGCTCGCCGCCGAACGACACCGCCTCGAACACCAGCTTCAGCACGAAACCCACCATCGCACCGATCACCACCTGCCCCGCCAGCGTAGCCACGCCCGCGCCGCTCAATGGATCGATCGTGGTCGGCGCCAGCGGTGCCAGCACCAGCGAGAGCACCACCACCACGCCCACGCGGATGCGCGCCGGGATCACCGTGGAGCTGAACACCGGCGCCACCAGGCACAGCCCGCTGACCCGCCCCAGCGACCAGAACAGGCTGCCCAGCCACGCCGGGAGCTGCGCCAGATCCAGCGCAGTCATCTGATCGCGCCCGGCAGGCTCTCGATCAGCTGCGTGGTGAACTGCACCAGCAGGCGCAGCATCCACGGCCCCGCCACCAGCGCCACCAGCGCCATCGCGATCAGCTTGGGGATGAAGCTGAGCGTCATCTCGTTGATCTGCGTCGCCGCCTGGATCACGCCGATGAGCAGGCCCACCGCCAGCGCGGTGAGCAGCAGCGGCGCGGCCACCAGCATCGCCACGTAGAGCGCATGCTGGCCGAGTTCCATGATGGATTCGGGGGTCATGGACGGGGTCCTGCGGCGTGGTTCGCCGATGGCGCGACTCGCTTCGCCCCTGTAGGAGCGTGCTCGCGCGCGATGCTCTTGGTTCCAGCCAAGGCGAAGAGCGGCTGATCGCCTGCACCTGTAGGAGCGCACCTTGTGCGCGATGTTTTTGCCCTTGGTGGGGGTGCAATCAAAAGCAAGAGCGGTCGATCGCCTTCGGCGACCGAGTCACTTTTCTCTTGCGTGGCCGAGAGAAAAGTAACCAAAAGAGAAGGCCACCCCGCTTGGCGCTTGTTGGGCATCCTGCCCAACAAGTCCGTGAGCCGGGGCCGGGCTTTTCGACAGGGCATCCTGCCCTGGCGAAAAGGAGTCGACATCCCTGTCGACTCCCGCTGCGCGGCCTGTCGTCCCCGACTCACCGCCGCACAGGGGCCCCGGGAGAGCAGCGGGCCATCGTGGCCCGCACTCGGTGATAAAGCGGAAAAGCAAAAACCAGAGCCGGAGCCAGAGCAGATCCCAGGTTCGCCGCAGCGCTGCTCTTGATCTGGCCGTTCTGAAAAGTGCGGGCCAGGATGGCCCGCTGCTCTACCCGGGGCCCCTCTGCAGCGGCGGGCGGGCGTAGGAAAGCCCGCAGGGTGGTTCGCATGGATGCGAACCAGTTTGGCGTCAGGGCAGGATGCCCTGTCGACAAACCCCGTAGCCCGCACGCGGACCTGATGGACAGGATGTCCGTCAGGCGCGAAAGCGGGGTGGCCTTTCTCTTTGGTTACTTTCTCTTGACTCCGGGCATCCATGCCCTCCGCCCTTCGGGCCAGCTTCGCTGTTCGCGCACGCTCCTGCGTGCGCGTGGCCACGCAAAGAGAAAGTGACTCGGCTGCCGCAGGCAGACGAAAGCTCTTGCCTTTGAATGCAACAAGCGCAAGAGCATCGCGCACAGGGTGCGCTCCTACAAAGTAGCCAGAGCCCACGGCGGTCGGCGAACACGCGCTCACGTGTAGAAACTCCCGGCCAGTGTCCCCAGCAACAGCGTCCAGCCATCCACCAGCACGAACAGCATGATCTTGAACGGCAGCGAGATGATCATCGGGGAGACCATCATCATGCCCATCGACATCAGCACGCTGGCCACCACCAGGTCGATGATCAGGAACGGGATGAACAGCAGGAAGCCCATCTGGAACGCGGTCTTCAGCTCGCTGGTGAGGAACGCCGGCATCGCCACCTTGAACGGCACGTCGGCCTTGCTGGCATAGGGCTTCTCCTTGGCCAGGCGGGTGAACAGCTGAAGGTCGGCGTCGCGGGTCTGCTCGAGCATGAAATGCTTGAACGGTGCGGAGGCCGCCGGCAGTGCCTGCTCGGCGGTGATCTGGCCGTCCATGTAGGGCTTGATGCCGTCGTCGTAGGCGCGGGTGAGCACGGGCGACATCACGAACAGGGTGAGGAACAGCGCCAGCCCCAGCAGCACCTGGTTGGGCGGCGTGGACTGCGTGCCAAGCGCCTGGCGCAGGAAGCCGAGCACGATGATGATGCGGGTGAACGAGGTCATCATCAGCGCGATCGCCGGCAGCAGCGTCAGCGCCGTCATCAGCGCCAGCATCTGCAGCGACAGCGTCCAGCTCTGGCTGCCGTCGGCGGCCGGTTGCACGTTCACCAGCGGAATGCCCGGCGTGGCCGCCAGGGTGGCCAGCGGCAACAGCAGCAGCGCGCCGCCGATGATCCAGTGCCGCGCGCTCACGAGCGCACCTTCAGTCGCGCCAGCAAATCGCCGAACACGGGTTTGAGCGGCTCGTTCGATGCCGCCGGAACGATGTCGCGCGGCGCTTCGCCGTCGTAGACATGCAGGGTGCGCATGCCACCGGGGCCGGTGCCGATCAACAGCCGCTTGCCGTCCGCGTCCAGCAGCAGCAGGCGCTCGCGCGCGCCCACGGCGAACGATTCCACGCAGCGGATGCGCCGCCCGCCGCCGCCCGGCCGACGCTGCAACCGACGCGTCACCCAACCGGCGACGAGAATCATCGCGATGATCGCCACCAGGCTGACGATCACCCGCAGCAGTTCGCCGCCCACGTTGATGTCGGCGGCGGGCAACGCTGCCGGCGCCAGGGCCGCGACAATCCGATTCCCGATTGACTCGCCGCATCGGCGGCTCGCCCTGCGGGTCATCGGCTGCGCCGATGTTCGCTCCGGCATCCTGCCTGCGCGATCCGGTTTCACTGTCCTGAGCCTGTCGAAGGGCGAATTCACGGCGCTGTCACCGCAACTTGCGCACGCGCTCGGCGGGGCTGATCACGTCGGTCAGGCGGATGCCGAACTTCTCGTTGATCACCACCACCTCGCCGTGCGCCACCAGGGTGCCGTTGACGAACACGTCAAGCGGCTCGCCGGCGGCGCGGTCCAGTTCCACCACCGAGCCCTGGTTGAGCTGCAGCAGGTTGCGGATGCTGATGCGGGTGCGACCGACTTCCATCGCCAGGGTCACCGGCACGTCGAGGATCATGTCGAGGTTGACGTCGCCGCCATCGGCCGCGGCCCCGTGCAGGGCATCGAATTGAACGCGCTCGCCGGCATCGGCGAAGGCATCTGCAGACTGGTTCATGAGAGGTTCTTCCGGGTGGAGGGATCGGTGGCTGCCTGTCGCTCGCGACGACCGGCCGGGACATGGAAACGCACGGCGTTGCGGCCGTTGGACTGGCCGTAGCGGCCGCGGAAAACCGGCACGTCCTCGGCATACACGGTGGTCAGCTCGGGCAGCTGCACGGGGATCACGTCGCCGGGGCGCAAGTGCAGGAACTGGCCCAGGCTCAGCTGCGCCTCCAGCAGCAGCGAGCTCACGTCGACCTCGGCGTCGAGCACTTCCTCGCGCAGCATCTCGGCGAAGCGGTCGTCGCCATCCATGCGGTCGCTCTGCACGCCGGCGTCGAGCAGGGTGCGGATCGGTTCGACCATCGCGTAGGGCATGGTCAGGTGGACTTCGCCGCCGCCGCCGTCCAGTTCGACGTGGAAGCGCGACACCACCACCGTCTCGGTGGGACTGACGATGTTGGCGAACTGCGGATTGATCTCCGAGTTGAGGTACTCGAAGTTGAGCGCCAGCACCGGCGCCCACGCCTCGGCCATCGCACCGAACAGTTCGGCGAGCATGATCTGGATCACGCGATTCTCGGTCGCAGTGAAGTCGCGGCCCTCGATGCGCGCGTGGAAGCGGCCGTCGCCGCCGAAGAAATTGTCGATCACGGTGAACACCAGGCGCGGCTCGAACACCACCAGCGCGTTGCCGCGCAGCGGCTTGATGCGCACCATGTTCAAGTTGCTGGGCAGCGCCAGGCCGTGCACGTACTCGGCGAACTTCACCATCTTCACGCCCAGCACCGAGACCTCGCAGGTCTTGCGCAGCACGCCGAACAGCGCGGTGCGGAAGAACCGCGCGAAGCGGTCGTTGACCATCTCCAGCGTGGGCAGGCGGCCGCGCACGATGCGGTCCTGCTGGGTAAAGTCGTAGCTGATCACCGCATCCGGCGGCAGCGGTTCGTCGCTGCCGGTGGCCACCGTGCCGCCGGTGACGCCATCCATCAGCGCATCGATTTCGTCCTGGGAAAGCAGGTCGCTCATGGCCGTGGCTCCCGCCTACTGGATCACGAAGCTGGTGAAATACAGCGCGTCGATGCCCGGCCGGCCGAGCCGCTTGCCGACCACCTTGCGCACCTCGGCCAGCGCGTCGGCCTGCAGCTTCTCGCGGCCGGCGGTCTCGCTGACCGTCTCGAATTTCTGGCTGCTGAACAGCGACACCAGCCCGTCGCGCAGGATCGGGTCGACGTCCTTGGCCACGCCGATCGCGGCCTGGTCGTGCGCCATCAGGGTCACGCCCACCTGCAGGTAGCGCAGCGCATCGCCGTCACGCAGGGTGACCACGAACGGCGGATCCATGGCCAGGAAGATCTCCGGCTTGTTCGCCTCCGCCTTCGCCTGCTTGTCCGACCCGGCGCGATGCGATTGCCAGTAGTAGCCGCCGCCGGCCAGCGCGACGAGCAGCACCGCCACGATTCCGATCAGCAAGGGCGAACGCCGGCTCGGTACCAGCTCTTCGTCTTCCACTACCTCGGGTGCTTCGTCGTCGCTCATGGAGAATCTCGTGTGGGGATCGGGGCTGCCGTCGCCGGCTTGCGAGATGGAAAGCAATCCGCGTGCCATCACAAATACATGTTTTTATTCATGCATTTGCATGATTTTCGGGGCTGGGCGGCGCTTTCTTGACGCGCGCCGGGACGGCGGCGCGGCGCCATCCCGACGGGGTGTCTGCGGCGCTCCTGCGAAAAATGGGCGGCGCGCCACGCTTGTTCGCGGAAGTGCAAACCGCGCGGATCGGGATTCAGGCGTAGGGCGGGCACCGCCCGCCGGCTCTCGTCGCGCCATCCCGCACCGCCATGGCGATGCGGGATGGCCAAAGCCGGCGGGCGGTGCCCGCCCTACGCGGGAGCGCTTCAGGCGAAGGCGTCGACGAGCCCGAGCTGGGTCAGCGGGACGGTCTGGCCGGGGCCGGTGACTTCGTCGATGGCGGCGATCTCGTCGCCCTGTCCGCGATGGCCGGCCTGGCCGCCGCGATCGTGCTGGCCCACGTCGGCGTGGCCGAGCGACAAGCCGTGGCGGGCGAGCATCTGGTCGAGCTGGGGCAGAGCCTGCTGCACGGCAGTGACGGCGCCGGGATGCTGGGCCTGCAACACCACGTCGACACGGTTGTGCTGCACGCTGATCTTCAGGTCGAGCGAACCCAGCTCTTCCGGATGCAGGCGGATGCGCGCCTGCTTGACGTCATGGCCGACGAACCAGGCCAGCTGCTGGCCCAGCTCCTGCGCGAAGGCGTGTGCAGGGGCCACCGGCACCGGCGCGGCAGTCGGCGCCACTGTCGCCGCGGTCTGGGTGATGACGGGCGCCGCGCCGGGGGCGGGGTCGAGTCGCACCGTTTCGCGGGTGGCGTCCGGGTCGAGCTTCAGCAGTTCGGCGGCAGGGACGGTGGTGGTCGCGGCCATGACGGCGGGGTCGACGGCAGGCGCGGCGGGCGCGGCGTTTGCTCCGGCCTGGCCGAGCGCGGCAAGCCCGGCCTGTGCGGCGGCCAGCCGTGCCGCCGTGGCGTCGACGATGCCGGCCGCGACGCTGCCGGCAGGTGCGGCGGGATGGACTGGCGCGGGAGCGATCAAGGCAAGCATCGCTTCGACCAGGGCAGTGGCGCCCGTATCGGTGTCGTCGTCCTTGCCACCGGCGGGTTCGACGGTGACCACGTCGGCAATCGCCTTGGGCGGTGGCGGTGGCGGCGGCGCCGCGACCGGCAGCGTGGGAGCGGTGGCGTCGGCAGCCGGCGGCGGCGTGACAGCGTCGCGCGATGTATCCAGGCGAGCGGCGGCGGACCACAGCTGCGCGTCCGGCCCCTTCGGCGAGGGATCGTCGCGACGGTCGCGCCCCGGGTCCGGGCCGCGCTGCGGGCGCGCATCGTGCGCATCGCGGGCGGGGGAACCGCCCTGCCCGCGCGCGTCCTGCAGGCGCTGGTGGAACGGTGCCGTGCCCGGCGACTCCGGCGTACCCGTGTTCGCAGCCGTCTTCGCGGCGACCGTGGAAGCGGACAACGATCCGACGTGGGTGGCAGTCATGGCATGAAGGCTCCTGGCGGGACAACACGGCCGCGCGGAGACGCAGGCACGTGGCCGAGGCGGGATCGGCGGGCGCGACGCATCACGGCCGCCGGTGCTGGAAACGTTCGTCGAGCTCGGCCTGCTCGCGGCGTTCCTCGGCGCGGCGCTCGTTCTCGACGTGATGGGCGACCACGCTGTCCAGCGCGCTCTCGCGGGCGTGGCTGTGGGTCCAGTCCGCGCGCACCAGCTCCAGCTGGCGCTGCTGGCGGGCGACCTCGGCCACCTGCTGGGTGATCGCCTGGTCGATGCGCTGCACGAAGGCCTGCCGATTGAGCATGGCGCTGACGGTGGAGGCGGCGTCGCCGCCGTTGGCGTATTCGTCGCGATAGCGATGCAGTTCGCTCAGCTGGTGTTCGGCGCGCGCCAGCTGCTGCTGCTGCGCGGCGAAACGGGCCAGCGCATCCTCGCTGCGCTGGCGGGCCTGGTCCACGGCCGGCTGCAATCGTTCGGCGCGGGAACTCATTCATGCACCTGTTCGGCCAGCACGGCCAGGCGTTCGATGGCCTGGTCGAGGGTGATCGGTTCATCCACTTCCTGCTGCAGGAACGCACGCAGTTGCGGCCACATCTCGATGGCCAGGTCCACCTGCGGGTCGGAGCCCTTCTGGTAGGCCCCCACCGCGATCAGGTCGCGTTGCTGGCGATAGGCCGAATAGACCTGGCGGAAGCGCTGCGCGCTGCGCATGTGCTCGCGCGTGGCGACCGCCGGCATCACGCGGCTGATCGAGGCCTCGATGTCGATGGCCGGGTAATGGCCGGCTTCGGCCAAGTCGCGCGAGAGCACGATATGGCCGTCCAGGATCGCGCGCGCCGCATCGGCGATCGGGTCGTGGCGATAGTCGTCGCCCTCGGTGAGCACGGTGTAGAACGCGGTGATCGAACCCTTGCCGTCGGCATCGTTGCCGGCACGCTCGACCAGCGCCGGCATCATCGCGAACACCGACGGCGGATAACCCTTGGTCGCCGGTGGCTCGCCGATCGCCAGCGCGATCTCGCGCTGCGCCTGGGCGTAGCGGGTGAGCGAATCCATCAGCAGCAGCACGCGCTGGCCGCGGTCGCGGAACCACTCGGCGATCGCGGTGGCGTACTGCGCGCCGCGCAGGCGCTTGAGCGGCGGCGCGTCGGCCGGCGCGGCGACGATCACCGCGCGGCGGCGGCCTTCCTCGCCCAGCGTGTGTTCGACGAACTCCTTCACTTCGCGGCCGCGTTCGCCGATCAGCCCCACCACCACCACGTCGGCGTTGGTGTATTTGGTCATCATGCCCAGCAGGGTGGACTTGCCCACGCCGGAGCCGGCGAACAGGCCCAGGCGCTGGCCACGGCCGACGGTAAGCAGCGCATTGATCGCGCGCACGCCGGTGTCCAGCGGGGTGTCGATCGGCTTGCGCGCCATCGGGTTGATCGGCTCGGCCTTGAGCGCAGCCTGCTCGTCCGATTCCAGCGGACCGTGCCCGTCCAGCGGCACGCCGTCGGCACCGATCACGCGGCCGAGCAGGCCCGCGCCCACCGGCAGGCCGCCGCTGCGCGCGCACGGGCGTACCCGCGCATTCGGCAACACGCCGTGCATGTCGCCCACCGGCATCAGCAGCAGGCGCTCGTCGGCGAAGCCGACCACTTCGGTATCCAGCGTGGCGCCGTCGGCGGTGTCGACCAGGCAACGCGCGCCCAGCGCGGCCTCGCAACCCTCGGCCTCCAGGGTGAGGCCGACCACCCGACGCAAGCTGCCCTCGACCACCAGCGTGCGCGCGGTCTCGGCGAGACTGCGCCGCCGTGCCAGCTTCTGCTGCCACGTCTGGCGGCGTGCGGCGATGGCGGATTCAGGCGTCATGGACGGGAACGAGGAGTGAGGAGTGAATGGTGGGAAGTGAGAGGGGGTTGTCGCCATCGGATGGCGTCGGTGATCCTGCCGTCATCCCGGCGAAAGCCGGGACCCAGCGCCTTTCCGGTGCTTCGGAGACGCTGGGTTCCAGCTTTCGCTGGAACGACGAAAGGGAGTTTCCGGCGGGGTGCGGGGGGCGGTGACGGGAGACAGGACTCATGCATCGCCCTCCCCTGCTGCAACAACCTCGTCACCGGCGTCGTCGCCGAGCACGGCATCGACCACCGCGGCCAGGCGGGCATCCACCCGCGCATCCAGCCGCGAGCGCTCGCTTTCCAGGCGGCAGTCGCCGCGCGCCAGGGCGGGATCGGCGAGCAGTTGCCAGTGGCTTTCGACCGCGCCGAGGTCATGCAGCAGGGCCAGGTCGTCCGGGTGCACGTGCACGCGCAGCTCGCGGGCGGCGGCGGGCAGCGCGGTCGCGGCCTGGCGCACGGCTTGCACGATCAGCTCGGGGGAGAGTTTCAATTCGCGCACGATGACCCGGCGCGCGATCACCGTGGCCAGCCGCGCCAGTTCCTTCTCGACCTGTTCGTCGAGCGACTGCAGCGGACGGGCGACGGCGTCGCACAGCGCTGCGAGTCGGGCCAGCTGCTCGCGCACCTGTTGCTGGCCGGCAGCCAGCCCTTCGGCGTGGCCGCTGGTGAAGCCTTCCGCCCGCGCCTGCTGGTGCAGCGCCTCCAGCTCGCGCACGGTCGGTTGCGGGGCCGGCGGATCGGTCGCGCGGCGATGCGGGTGATCGTTGCCGACCTCGGGCAGTTCCCAGCGCCGGAAGTCCTGTGCCGCGTGGTGGAACACGGCGACCATCAGACGAACTCATCCCCGCCGCCGGCGAGGCTGAGCTGGCCGGCGTCGGACAGCTTGCGGGCGATGCCGAGCACTTCCTTCTGCGCCGCGTCGACTTCGCTCAGGCGCACCGGGCCCTTCACTTCGAGGTCGTCGCGCATCATGTCGGCGGCGCGCTTGGACATGTTGGCGAAGATCTTTTCGCGGATCTCCGGCTCGGCGCCCTTCAGCGCGGTGACCAGGGTGGCCGAGGGCACTTCGCGCAGCAGCACCTGCATGCCGCGGTCGTCCAGCTCCACCAGATCCTCGAACACGAACATCAGGTCTTCGATCTTCTCGCCCAGCGTTTCGTCCTGGCTGCGGATGGCCGACATCAGCTCGGCCTCGCGGCTGCCTTCCATCGCGTTGAGGATGTCGGCGGCAGCCTTCAGCCCGCCGACGCTGGCGGACTTGAGTTTCTTGGAGCCGCCGGAGAACTGGCGCTCCATGATTTCGTCCAGCTCGTTCAGCGCATGCGGCTGCACGCCGTCGAGCGTGGCGATGCGCATCACCGCGTCGGAACGCACGCGCGGCGGCAGGTAGCCGATCACCTCGGCGGCCTGGTCCGGTTCCAGGTGCGCCAGCACCAGCGCGATGATCTGCGGGTGCTCCTGGTTGATCATCTCGGCGATGGCGCGGCTTTCCATCCACTTGAGCGATTCCAGGCCCTTGCTGGAACGCCCGAGCAGGATGCGGTCGATCAGGCCGCCGGCCTTGGTCTCGCCCAGCGCGTTGACCAGGATCTTGCGGATGTATTCCTCGGTGCCCACGCCGAGCGAGGTCTGCCGCCCGATGTCCTCGTCTAGCTTGTCCAGCGCCTTGGTCACGTGTTCGCGGCTGACACTGGTCAGCGCGGCCATCGCGGTGCCGATGGTCTGCACGTCGCGGGCGCTGAGGTGCTTGAGCACCTCGGCGGCGTCCTGCTCGCCCAGAGTCAGCAGCAGGATCGCCGCACGCTGGGCACCGGTGATCGGCGCGTCATGTTGGTTAGTTGCCATCTTCGCTTACCCAGTTCCTCACGACCTGCGCCACTTGCCTGGAGTTTTCGCCGACCAGGCGGCGAGCCTGGCCGATGCGTTGTTCGTACTCGAGCGCGGGCGTGGCACCGGCAAGCCGCGCCGGTTGGCCATCGGCCTCCGGCTCATCGGCCACGCGTACCGAAATCTGCGGCCTCGGCGCGGGCAGCGCCTTGGCATTGGATGTGCCGCGCGTCACGCCGCGCAGCAGCGGGCGCAGCAGGCCGAACGCCACCAGCAAGGCGATCAGCACGCCGATGCCCTGCTTGATCAGATCCATCGCGCCGGGGCGCTCCCACAGCGGCGGCTCGGGCAGCGCCTCGGGCGCCACCGGGCGCTGGAACGGCTGGTTCACCACGCTCACGCTGTCGCCGCGCGCGGCGTCGAAGCCCACCGCGTTCTTGGTCAGTTCGGTCAGCCGCTCCAGTTCCTGCGCGGTGAACGGCACGCCGGCGGGAGCCGCACCGGCGGCGCTGCCGGCGGTGGCCGGCCCCTTGTCGGCGAGCTTGTTGTCCAGCACCACGGCCACGGTGAGCCGGGCCAGTCGTCCGGCCGGGTCGCTGATGTGGCTGATGGTGCGATCGAGTTCGAAGTTGCGCGTGGCGCTGCTGGACACGTCGCCGCTGGCCACCGTGGCGCTGGATGCGGCGGCGGACGGGTTCGCCTTGCCGGCATCGGGGTTGGCCGCGGTGGGCTGCGCCACCAGGCTGGGCGGCTGGTTGCTCAGTGCGCCGGGGATGCCGCCGCCCGCGGCACCGCCGCCGCGCCGCTCGCTGCTGGTCTGCTCGCTGCGCAGCGCCGGGTGATCGTGGCCGTAGGTTTCGGTGGCCTTTTCCGACTGGCTGAAATCGAGATCCGCATACACCTGCGCGCGCACGCGGCCGGGGCCGACCAGCGGGGTGAGCAGCTCCTCGATGCGCTGCGCGTAGGTGTTCTCGATGCGCGTGGCCATGCGCAGGCGATCGTCGCCGACGGCGGCCGGGCTGCTCGGATCGGTGGTCAGCAACTGGCCCTGCTGATCGACCACCGACACCTCCCGCGCGTCGAGCCCGGGCACGCTGGAGGCGACCAGGTGCACGATCGCGGCGACCTGGCCGGCATCGAGCTGGCGGCCGGGATAGAGCGTGACCAGCACCGAGGCGCTGGCTTCGCGGTTGTCGCGGATGAACGCCGACGGCTTGGCCATCGCCAGGTGCACGCGCGCGGCGCGCACCGACTGCAGGCCGCCGATGGTGGCGCTGAGATCGCTCTCCAGCATCTGCTGGTAGCGGGTGCGTTCGGCCAGGTCGCTCATGCCGAACGGCGAATCGGACGCCGGCATCACGCTGCTGGTGGCGCTGCCGCGCGGCAGGCCCTTGCTGGCCAGCTTCAGGCGCAGGCCGGCCAGGTCGGCGGCCGGTGCCATGATCGAGGAGCCGTCCGCACTCAACTGGAACGGCGTGTTGCCCGCCTGCAGCTCCTGCGCCACCGCGGCGGCGTCCTTCTGGTCGAGCCCGGCATACAGCAGGCCGTAGTTCGGCCCGCGCGACCACAGCACCACCGCCACGCCCAGCGCCACCGCCGCAGCGATCGCCACCAGCAGCAGCATCTGGCGCGCGGCCGGGCTGCGGGCGATCTGCTTGAAGGGGTCCGGTCGCGCCGCGTCGTTGTCGCGGGCTGCGATGGCGTTGTCGGCCATGGTGTTGCTCGTGTGGGGTAAGCGGGGTCAGCGAGGCGCCGGGATCAGACCGGCATGTTCATGATTTCCTTGTACGCATCGACCATCTTGTTGCGCACCTCGACCATCGTGCGCAGCGACAGATCGGCCTTCTGCACCGCGATCATGGTGCGGCCCAGGTCCGCGCCCGGATCGCCGCGCTCGAAGCTGGCGGCCATGCGGCCCGCTTCCATCTGGTTGCGTCCGACCGCCGACACCGACTCCTTCAGCAGCGTCGAGAAATCGGCCTGCCCCGCCACCGGCGCGGCCTTGGCCACCGCCTGCGGCGCGCGCACCTGCGCCGTCATCTGGCGCATCTGGGACAGCAGGTTGTTGACGTCGATTGTGCTCATCGCGGTGCGTCCTCATGACGTATTCCCGACGCGTGGCGGGGTTTCGAGGGGGTGGTTGCAGGAGGCGTGCCAGTGGGGGTGGGAATAGGGAATAGGGAATCGCAAGTGCAAAAGCTGCTGCGTCCGCCTTCGAGTTTTCCTATTCCCTATTCCCTATTCCCTATTCCCTATTCCCTATTCCCTGTTCCCTGCCCTAGGCGGCCAGGCTGCTCTGCAGCCCGTACTTGCGCAGTTTTTCGACCAGGGTGGTGCGTTGCATGTGAAGCAGGCGGGCGGCGTGGGCGACGACGCCGCCAGTGGCGTCCAGTGCCTGGCGGATCAGGCCGACTTCGATGTCGGCCAGGTGATCCTTCAGGTCGAGGCCTTCTTCCGGCAGCAGGCGTTCGGATTCGCCGGCCGGTTGCAGCGCAATGCCGGCGATCGCGTGCTCTTCGCTCATCATCGCCAGCGCCGTGGCGCCGTGTTCGTCGCCGACCAGCGGGGCGCCGCGGTATTTCGCCGGCAGGTCGCTGCTGCGCACTTCGCCGTGCGGGAACAGGATCGCCATGCGCTCGACCAGGTTGGACAGCTCGCGCACGTTGCCCGGCCACGGGTAGGCGCGCAGCGACTGCATCGCGCCGCTGCTGAAGCGCACCACGCCAAGGCCACGGCGGGTGCCGCGCAGGTTGAATTCGGCGATCAGCGCGGGCAGGTCGTCCAGCCGCTCGCGCAGCGAGGGCAGCTCCAGCGGGAACACGCTGAGCCGGTAATAGAGATCCTCGCGGAAGCGGTCCTCGGCGATCGCCTGCTCCAGGTTGCGGTGGGTGGCGGCGATGATGCGCACGTCGCAGTGCAACGTCTTGTTGCCGCCGACGCGCTCGTAGGCGCGCTCCTGCAGCACGCGCAGCAGCTTCACCTGCATCGGCAGGCTCATGTCGCCGATCTCGTCGAGGAACAGGGTGCCGCCCTCGGCCATCTCGAAGCGGCCCTTGCGCGCACTGATCGCGCCGGTGAAGGCGCCCTTCTCGTGGCCGAACAGCTCGCTTTCCAGCAGCTCGGGCGGGATCGCGCCGCAGTTGATCGCCACGAACGGCTTGCCGCGGCGCGGGGAATGTTCATGGATCGCGCGGGCGACCATCTCCTTGCCGGTGCCCGATTCGCCCAGCACCAGCACGTTGGAATCGAACGGCGCGACCTGGCGGATCAGGCCATTGACGCGCACCATCGGCGCGGAGTCGCCGACAAAACGCAGCCCGCCGGAGCGGCCGCCGAGCAATCGCGCGTACACGTTGCGCATCGCCTCGGTGAGCTTCTCGTAGCTGAGCGGGAACGACAGCGTGGCCACGCGGCCGGCGAACGGCGACTTGGCCGCACCCAGGCGCTGCGCCCAGGGCGAATCCTCGGCCAGCAACACGGGGATGTGGGCGGCGCTGGCGCCGAGCAGGGCAAACTGCCGCTCGGCCTCGGCCACGTCGTCGATGCCGCCGACGTAGACCGCGCGCCACGCATGGGAAGATTCGTCGGTGTGCACGCATTGCGCGCCGTGCTGCGGGTGGTAACCAAGGAAGTGGAGCGCCGACATCACCGCATTGACTCGCGCCGCATCGGATTCAATCACCAGAAAATCGAACTGCTGCATCTCTCTCTCCGTACTGCATCGTTGGCTGACCAACTTCCGGCATAGCCATTTTTCGTCACCGCCAGCGATTCGTCGCCGGGCTGATGAACCGGTTGCAACAAGGAGGCCAGTTTCCGGCGCGCTCGTGCCGACAAAATGACGCACGCCGGAAGCCGGCGGCGTGAAAATTCCTCTGCACGGTCGAGCTGAGTGCCGTAACTCACTGACGCGACACGGAACGCCGAAAACGTTTCCATAACCGGGCGTTATCCAGCACCAACATTTGTGCTGGCCCCGCTGCGAGTGCTGTAGGAGATTTCCGACACACGAGCTTGCCGATCTGCGAACTGGGTCACATGAGTCGACGGCGGCGTCGCTGGCACGACCGGTCGCCGGGCCCGGGTTCACCCGGGCAGTTGGCGCGCTTCTGCCACTTTGCGTCGGTGATGGCGAAAAACGAGGCGCTCAATTGCGTCACCCAGCGCCTCGTTCACCGTGGGAAAACGCACGAAGGTTCGACCATCGTCTAATGGCATTTCGCGCAGCGCGGGCAGCTCCAGCGGCAGGCTGCGGCAGTGGTCGAAACGCAGGCTGAGCAGCACCGCGTCGCCGGGCAACGGCAGCTCCGCGCCGAGCACCGCGCCGCGCGCGTTGAAGCGCACCAAGTGCCGTGCCGGCAGGGTGTCTGCCGGCACCAGCAGGCGATCGACGATCTCCACCAGCGCGGTGAGCTTGGCATCCATGCGGCGGATTTCCAGCATCAGCGGATTGTCGTCGTCGGCCGACTCCACGCGGCGCTCTTCCAGGGCGGCGATGGCAGCGAGGGCATTGCCGTTGCTTTCGGCCAGGGCCTGCGCCCGGGCCTGCGGCAGCGGCCAGACCAGCGGCTCCACCGCCACGTGCAGCAGCTCCTCGATGCTCACCCGCTGCTCGAACTCGTTCCATCCGGAGTTACCCATCATGCAGCCCTCCCCGTCGGCCGAAGTCGCCGTTCCCGCTCCATCTTAGGGCAACGCCGACCCGGTATCGCCGGCGTCATCACCTCGTCATTCCGGTCGAGGCCCACCCGTGCACGCCGACGCGCATCCGCAGGAGCGCGCCCTGTGCGCGATGCCTTCGCCGGCTTGACGAAAGGCATCGCGCACAGGGTGCGCTCCTGCAAATGCGGGGGTTCAGGGCTGCGCGTACGCCGCGATGGCGCGGGCGCGGCCGCGCTCCTGCTGCCACTGGCGGGCGACCGCGTCGCGCGCCTGGCCCAGCAGGGCCTGCAACTGGCGGTCGTAGGCGAGGATCTGGCCCAGCTGGGCCTGGCTGACCACGTCGCTGCCGTGCTGGCGATGCACCAGCGGCGCACGTGCCTCTTCCAGCTGCAGCAGCTGCTGCCAGTCTTCCTGGCGGGCGGCGGCAAGCATCGCGCGGGTGATGACCAGCGCGCTGGTCAGCGCCGAGGTGGCGGCAGCGGGCGACGGCGACACTTACGCGCCCGCCACGCGGCCGGCCGGGGCCGGGGCGATCTGCACCCAGCTGTCGCGCACCTGCTGCATCAGGCGGCTGACCTCGTCGATGATGCCGGCGTCGTCGCGCAGGTTGGCCTGCAGCAGGCGGCGGCTCATGTACTCGTAGAGCGAGTCGAGGCGGTCGACCAGGGTCGGGTCGGCCTTGCGGTCGAGCGCATCGCGCAGGCCGCCGATGATCTCGATGCAGCGGCTGATGGTTTCGCCCTTGGGCCCGGTCTCGCCGCGCATCATGTGCGCGCGGGCCTTCACCAGGCGCTCCAGCGCGCCATCCATCAGCAGCGTGATCAGGCCATGTGGGTCGGCCGACTCCACGCCGCCGTGCGAACGAACCTGCTGATAGGCGCCTGCGCCGTAACCGAATCCCATGATCGTCTCCTGGCCCCTTGGGGCGAACTGCCTACTTCTTGTTGGTGTTGTTCAGCGCGTCGAACTGCTGCTGCAGATAGCTGCTGGTGCTGTTGAGCTTGCTCATCAGCGTGTCCAGCGCGGTGAACTGCGCCTGGTAGCGCGCGGTGAGGTCGGCCATGCGGCTGTCCAGCGTGGCCTGCTGGTCTTTCAGGCTCTTCAGCTGCTGGCTGATGCTGTCGGTGCGGCCGGCCAGGGTGCCGCTGCTGCCGACCCACTGGTCGAGCTGGCTGTTGATCTGCGCGGCCAGGCCTGTATCGCCGCCGAACAGCTGGCCCGCGAGCTTGCCGCCATCGCTCATCGCCTGGGTCAGCTTGTCGTTGTCCAGCTTCAGCGTGCCGTCCACTTGCAGCGAAATGCCCAGCGCGGCCAAGGAGGTGCCGTTGGCGCTGCCGCCAATCAGCCGCGACAACGTGCTGTTGATGCCGTTGATGGTGGCGTCGCCGATCATCGCGCCGGCGGTGCCGCTGGTGGCGTCGTACTTGGTCAGGTTCTGGTAGATCCCCACGAAGCTGTTGTAGGTGTTGACCAGGTTGCTCAGCGCACCGCTGCCCTTGCTGGGGTCGTTGGCCACGGTCAGCGTGCTCTCGCCCACCTTGACCAGGTTGAGCGTGAGGCCGTCGATGGCGCTGCTGATGCTGTTGCCGGCGCTGTGGCCGGCCAGGCCGTCGATGCTGTACTGCGCGTCCTGTGCGGCGGTGATGACGGTGAGCGCGTTGCCGCTGGCGGCGGCCGCGTCGTAGTTGAGCGCGGCCAGGTTGCCGTCGCCGCCACTGCTGCTGACGACAAAGCCGTTCGCCGCGCCGGTGCGGGTGCCACTGAGCACCAGGTGGGCACCGTCGGTGCCGGTGACGATGGTGGCGCTGACGCCGGGGTTGTCGCTGGCCTTGTTGATGGCGTCGCGAACCTGGGCCAGCGAGTTGTTGCTGTCGTCCAGCTGCAGATTCATCGACTGCCCGTCGACCGTGAAGGTCAAGGTGCCGGTGCCGAGCTTGGCACTGCTGTCGGCGTACGCGCCGGAGGTGGCCTTCAGCGAGGTGGCCAGCTGGGTCACCTCCACCTTGTAGCTGCCGCCGACCGGGTTGCCTGAGGCGCTGGCGCCGAGCACATCGGTGTCGCCGCTGGTCACCGTGCGCGCGTTGAAGGCGCTGCCGTCGGTGATCGAGGCCATGGCCGACTGCAGAGCGGAGAGCGCGGCACCGATCTGGCCCAGGCTGGACAACTGGGTGTTGGCCAGGGCGGCCTGGTTGGTGATCTGGTTCTGCTGCGGCGCCTTTTTGGCGGCCACCAGCTTGTCGACCAACGTGGCGACATCCAGGCCGGAACCCACGCCCATGGAGGTAAGCAAACCCGTGGTGGGTGTGGTGGAGCCTACCGTGATAGCCATGGACGTCGATTCCTGTAATGAGGGAAACGGCCGCGGGCTGTCCGCGGCCGTTCCGGGTCAAGCAGTTACTGCAGGAGCTTCAACACGCTCTGCGTGGTGGCGTTGGCCTGCGCCAGCACCGAGACGCCGGCCTGCTGCAGGATGTTGGCGCTGGACATGTTCGCGGTCTCCGCGGCGAAGTCGGCATCCTGGATCTGGCTGCGCGACGCGCTCAGGTTCTGCGAGATGGTCTGCAGGTTGGCGATGGTCGAGGTGAAGCGGTTCTGCACCGCGCCCAGGTCGCTGCGCATGGAGCTGATGGTGGTCAGCGCCGAGTCGATGCGGCTGATGGTGGCGTTGGCACCGGCCACCGACCTCACGTCGGCGCTGGCCAGGTCACCGCCGATGCCGTTCGTGGCGCTGAACCCGAGGACGCCGGTACCCTTGGCGCCGCCGACCGTGAGCGCTTCCTGCGAGGCCAGGTGCAGCACACCCGTCTTTGCGTCGGCGTAGGCCGACACGCCGGCGATGCCCTTGGCGTTGATCGCGGCCGCCAGATCGCTGGCCGTGTTGAACGTGCCGCTGAAGGTCGTCACGGCACCCGAGCCCGCCTGCAGCGAGAAGTCGCTGCCGTCGTCGGCCAGCACCAGCGGGATTGCATCGCCAACGGCCACGCCGGTGACACCGGCGGTGGAGGCGGCGCCTTGCGTCGCCGTGCCACTGAAATTACTGAGCGCCATGGCACTGGTGCTGGCCGTATTCTGGGTGATCGTCAGGCCCGTGGTGCCGTTTGCAGTAACCGTGTACTTGCCGGCGGTGGCACCACTATCCAGCGACGCATTCACCGAGGCCGCCATGGCAGCCATGTTGGCGGAGCCAGCGGCCACGCTGACGGCGACGCCATCAAACGTGAAGCCCGCGGCCAGCGTGGCATCGGCGATTGCAACGTTGGCAACACCGGTGACTGCCGTCACTGCCGATGCGGCGGTGAACACACCCGTCGCGCTCGACGCGGAGGCGATCTGACCCACCTGCGCCGCACCCGCACCCTTGCTCAGGTTGACCGAAATCGTCTCGCCGACGTTGGCGCCGATCTGGAACGCGGCGGAACCGAAGCTGCCGTCCAGCACGTGGCGGCCGTTGAAGGTGGTCTGCTGCGAGATGCGGGTGATCTCGGCCAGGCGCTGCTGCACTTCGGCATCGAGCGCGGCGCGATCGGAGTCGGAGTTGGTGGCGTTGGCGGACTGCACGGCCAGCGTACGGATGCGCTGCATGTTGTTGGTCACCTCGTTCAGCGCCGACTCGGTGGTCTGCGCCAGCGAGATGCCGTCGTTGGCATTGCTGACGGCCTGGTTCAGGCCGTTGATCTGGGTGGTGAAGCGGGTCGAGATGGCGAGGCCGGCGGCATCGTCCTTGGCGCTGTTGATGCGCATGCCCGAGGACAGGCGCTCGATCGCGGTGCTCAGTTTGCTCTGCGAGGCAGCCAGGTTTTTCTGGGCATTCAGCGAGCTGATGTTGGTGTTGACGCTCATGACCATGGGAATTCTCCGAATCGAGTTGGTATGCCGACAGTGGTCGGCTCAGACAATCCGGCGGGGATTCACCATTGAATGCATCCGCCTTGTGTACTGTTTCGACCCGTCACACCAAAACTTGAGCCTTGTCAACGCAAATAGTCGAACAATTTTGAACCCTGGATTTTCGTGAACGTCTGCTGCGCGGCCTGCAGCGCAGTGGTCTGCGCACCGAGCTGGCTGATCGCGTCGTAGTAGTTCAGATCCTGCACATCGGACAACGCCGTCTTGTACTGCAAGGTGAGGTCGTCGTTGAGCGCGCCCTGCTGGGTCAGCGCGTTCATGCGCGCACCCACCATGCCGCGCGTGCGCGTGATCGAGTCCAGCGCCTGGTCGAGATTGGCGAACTGGGTGTTGATCGCGTTCTGCATGTGCGCGTCGCCACCGTTGGGCGTGCGCAGCGTGCTGATGATGTTGTCCAGCGTGGTGAACACGTCCTGCTTGCCCGAGGCGCCCAGCGCAAACGTGTCGCCGGCCGCGGGCGTGCCGCTGAACGCGACCTGCGCACCGCGGAAGGTGACGCTGCCGCCCTTGGCCGGATCGTAGCTGCCGCTGTCGAGCACGGCGCCGCCGGCATCGCGCACTTCGTACGCGTCGGCGGCGGTGAACACGATGCTGTACGCACCGCCGTCCCATGCCGACGGACTGGCCGACGGATCGCTGACGCTGCTGGCGCCGGCGACCATCGAGCCGGTGTTGGCCGCCGCGGCGCTGACCGCGAAGGTGCCGTTGCCGGTGGGGATGTCCATGAACACCGCGCTGCCGGCATCCCCGGTGGCCACCTGCAGGCCGGGGCCGGCGGCGACCATGCGCTGGCCGGCGTCGCCCAGGTAGCTGACCGAGTCGCCCGAGACAAACGGCTGCGTGCCGGTGCGGTTGCCGGCGAAGATGTATTCGCCCTGGCCGTCGGTGCTGTTGGCCTGGCCCAGCAACTGCGCGCGCAGTTGCGACAGCTCGGCGGCGATGTCGCCACGGCTGCCGTCGGTCTGGCTGCCGTTGGCCGCCTGCAGCAGCAGGGTGCGCACGCGCTGCAGCACGTTGCCGGTGTTGGACAGGGTCTGGTCTTCCAGGCCCAGCCGCGCGTTCGCCGAGGTGATGTTGCGCTGGTACTGCGCCGAGTCGGCGATCAGGTGCGACATGTCCAGCGCGCGCGCCGCGCCGACCGGATCGTCGGACGGCTGGTTGATCCGCTTGCCGGTGCTGAGCTGCGTGTTGAGATCGGACAGGTCGCTCTGCCGGCTCATCATGCTGCCGACGGACTGCTGCTGGATCCAGCTGGTGGAGACGCGCATGGTTAACTCCGCACCGCGCCGAGCAGCGCGTTGAAAATGCTGTTGGCCGTGCTGATGACCTGGGCCGAGGCCTGGTACGCCTGCTGGTAACGCACCAGGTTGGCGGCCTCCTCGTCCAGGTTCACGCCGGAGACGCTCTGCTGCGCGCCCATCGCCTGGTTGTAGACCGCGGTCTGCGTGGTCAGCTCGTCCTTGGCCAGCGCGCCGGCGCTGCCGACCTGACCGACCAGCTGGCTGTAGGCGCGACCGGTGCTGGTGACGCCGCCGTCGAGCACGCCGAGATTGGCGACCTTGCCCAGCATCAGCGCGTTGGCGTTGTCGCCCTGCGCGTTGCTGTTGGCCTTGAGGCTGAAGCTGTCGCCGGCCTGCGGCGCGCCATCGAGCTGCATGCTCCAGCCGTTGTGCACGATCGGCTGGCCGGCGGTGAAGGTCTGCGCCGGGCCACCGTCGATGCTGTAGCTGGTGGCCGAGCTGAACACGATCGAGGAGGCGTTGAACAGCGCCGGGTCGCTGCCGTCGGCGATGCTCGCTCGTGCCGTGGTGCTGCTCGCGTTGGCATTGCCGGCGGCGACCACGAACGGGGCGGCCGCGGCGATCTTGTCGGGCTGGTCGACGACCACGCCGAAGCTGGCCGCGGCATCGCGGCTGGGCTGCACGCGGAAGCTGTCGCCGGCACTGGCGCTGCCGCCGACCACCAGGCTCAGGCCCGCGGCCGTGAACGGGTCCGTGCTGGTGCCGCTGCCGCCGAGCGTCACGGCATTGCCGCTGGTGTCGCGCATGCTCCAGGCCGTGCCGTCGAAACTCAGCACGTACTCCTTGGCCGGCAGCGCGCCGAGGTCGGTGATGCTGGCCGCGACGGTGCCGCTGCCGGCATTGGTCGAGGCCCCCTGCACCGTCGGTCCGGAGGCGCTGAAGAACTGGCCGCCGACGTCGCCGTGCAGATCCACGCCCTGCGCATGCTGCGCGTTGAACGCGCTGGCCATCGCCTGCGCCGCGCGGCCGAGCTGGATCTGCGCCGGGTCGAGCACGTTGCTGCGGAAATCCAGCAGCGCGCCGAGCGCGCCGCCGCCGATGCGGCCGCTGATCACGTTGCCGCCGTCGGCGCCCACCACCTCCACGCGGGTGGCGTCGTAGACATTGGCGGCGGTGCCCAGCGCGTGCGACTCGGTGCCGGTGACCAGGGCCTGGCCGTTGCCGGCGAACACGCTGATGGTGTTGTCGTTCTGCGGCACCACGCTGATGCCCACCTCGCCGGCCAGCTTCTTGACCAGCGCGTCGCGCTGGTCGAGCAGGTCGGCCGGCGGCATGCCTTCGGTGGAGGAGAACGAGCGGATCTTCTCGTTGAGCTTGGCGATCGACTGCGTGTCGACGTTGATCGCGTCCACGGTGTCGCGGATCTGCTGCTGGATCTGCCCGGAGAGCTGGCTGAACTGGCCGGACAGCGCGCGGAAGGTGGTCGCCAGCCCACCGGCGCGGGCCAGCAGCACCTGGCGCGAGGCGGCGTCGGAGGGCGCGTTGGCCATGTCCTGCACCGCGCCGTAGAAACCGTCCAGCGACGTCTGCAAGTTGCTGCTGCCGGCCAGCTGGTTGTTGAGCTGGGCGGTCAGGCCCGCCATCGTGCTGGCACGACCCTGGCCCGAGCTGGCCGACCACAGCGAGGCGTTGAGGAATTCGCTGTAGGCACGCTGCACCGCCACCGTATTGACGCCGGTGCCGACGTAGTAGCCCGCCTGGCCCTCGGGCAGGCGCGCGCCGAACGACACCACCTGGCGGCTGTAGCCGTCGGTGTTCACGTTGGCCACGTTGTGGCTGACCGTGCTGAGCCCGATCTGCGAGGCGAGCAGCCCGGACACGCCGGTCGAAAGCATGTCAGCCATGGAACATCCTCGACGCATGGCACACCGCCCGGATCGCGCGGTGCGTGGAAACGTTAACGGCCGGAGGGGGGATCACTTGAATGCCTCCGGCTGCTGCAGCGCCGCCAGCGCCTCGCGCATCTGCGCGCTGTTGGCGATCGCCGTGATCTTGGCCACGTATGCAGGGTCCGTCGCATACCCGCCATGCACCAACCCGCGCGCGAACGCGGCGATGTTCTCGCCCTGCCCCAGCGCCTGCTGGTAACGCGGGCTGTCGGCAATCAACTGCGCGTAGTCGGCGAACGAATCGGCCGGCGAATCGTAGGCGCGGAACGCGTCGCGCCGGCGCACCGCCACGCCGTTCTCGTACTCCAGCGTGGGCACGCTGACCTTGTCGCCATCCCAGCTGCTGCCGGCCTTGATGCCGAACAGGTTGAAACTGCTGCTGCCGTCGCTGCCCTTGGGCAGGTGCTTGCCCCAGCCGGTTTCCAGCGCAGCCTGCGCCAGCAGCGCGCGCACGGAAACGCCCAGCTTCTTCGCCGCCTCGGCGGCATGCGGCGCCAGGGCGCGCACGAAGTTCACCGGGTCGCCGCCGGGAAGCCAGTGGGCGGCGGTGTCGGCCACGTCCATCGCGCCGCGGGTCATGCGGTCGACCACGTGCTGCCACGGCGAGTCGTTGTCGGCGGTCGACGGCATGCCGATCGCGCTGGCTGCGTCGTCGCCGGCAACGGGCTCGTTGCCCAGCTGCAGCAGCGCGCGCACGTGCGCGTTGCGCACATCGGCGACCGGCACCGCAAAAGGCTGCCGGGGCGCCGCGGCCGCAGCCGCCTCGCCCTTGCCGCCAAGCTGGCGCACCAGCATCTTCGCGATGCCCAGGCCGTTCTTGCCGTTGGCCAGGCTCAGCGAGAGCTGCTGGTCGAACAACTGGCGATAGGAGTCGACCTGCTCGCTGCCGGCGAGGTCGCTGCCCATGCCGGCGTTCGCCTCGCGCATGGACTTGAGCATCATCTGGGTGAAGATCGCCTCGAACTGCTTCGCCACCGCCGGCAGCGCGCTCTTGCCGCCGTCGCTGCGCGCCTGCGCACGCAGTTGCTGGAAGCCGGACAGTTCGGTCCAGGTGTCCAGCGCGGGGGAAGCGGGATTCAGCGGCGTCATGGCATCACCTCGCTCAGATCACCACCAGGTCGGCATGCAGCGCGCCGGCCTGCTTCAGCGCCTGCAGGATCGAGATCAGGTCGCTGGGCGTGGCGCCGACCTGGTTCACCGCGCGCACGATGGCGTCCAGGCTCACG
This sequence comes from Rhodanobacter sp. UC4448_H15, assembly GCF_052978265.1. Next base: position 3,178,696 of record NZ_CM129665.1, read on the forward strand.
CCCGGGCCGAACTTGAACATGTGCGCGCCTTCCTCGCTGACCTGCACGCTGCTGGACGGCACGATCGCCGTCTGGCCCTGGCTGAAGGGTGCCGGCTGGCTGACCTGCGGCTGTTCGCCGATGGTCACCTGGATCGCGCCGTGCGCCACCGCCGCGGCGGTGACGCGCACGTCCGAGCCGATGACCACGGTGCCGGTGCGCGAGTTGACGATGATCCGCGCCGGCGCATCGCCCGGCTGCACGTCGAGATTCTGGATCGCGCCCAGCCAGGCCACCTTCTGCGCCGGGTCCTGCGGGCCGCGCACCGAGACGGTGCCGCCGTCCACCGGCTGCGCGGTGCCGGCGCCATACGCGTGGTTGATCGCGGTGGCGATGCGCGTGGCGGTGGTGAAATCCGCCGTGTTGAGGTTGAGCATCAGGTCGCCGCCGCCGGCGAACGAGGAGGCCACCACGCGTTCCACCGAGGCGCCGTTGGGGATGCGTCCGCTGGCGGAAATGTTCACCTGCACGCTGGAGCCGCTCTTGCCCTGCGCGCTGATGCCGCCGACCACCACGCTGCCCTGCGCCACCGCGTAGACGTTGCCGTCGGCGCCGCGCAACGGCGCCATCAGCAGCTGGCCGCCGCGGATGCTCTTGGCGTTGCCGATCGAGGCGACGGTGACGTCGATGGTCTGGCCCGGCTTGGCGAACGGCGGCAGGTCGGCCGTCACCATCACCGCCGCGGCGTTCTTCAGCTGCGGCCGCGCATTGGCCGGCACGGTGATGCCGAACTGCTGCAGCATGTTCTCCAGGCTCTGCGTGGTGAACGGCGCCTGCGTGGTCTGGTCGCCCGAGCCGTCCAGGCCCACCACCAGGCCGTAGCCGATCAGCTGGTTGCTGCGCACGCCGGCGACCTGCACCAGGTCGCGGATCTTGTCGGCGTGGACGGGGGCGACCAGTCCGAGCAAGAGCACCAGAGCGATCACCAACGAGCTCTTCACCTTTTGCGTGGCGACACCGGCGGGCAGTGCCCGCCCTACACGCTGCCCGTAGGGCGGGCACTGCCCGCCGCTTCCCGGCAGATGTGCCTCGCCAGGAGCGGAAGCGCACGACGCAATGTTCAACGCGGCCATCAGAACGGCATCCACTTGGAATTGAAGAAGCGCGACAGCCAGCCGCGCGTGTTCGCGTCGGCGAGGGTGCCGCGGCCGGTGTAGCTGATGCGGGCGTCGGCGACGCGGGTGGACGGCACCACGTTGTCCTGGCCGATGTCCTGCGGACGCACGATGCCGGCGATGCGCACCAGCTCCTGGCCCTGGTTGATGGTCAGCCACTTCTCGCCGCGCACGATCAGGTTGCCGTTGGACAGGCGCTGCGCCACGGTGACGGTGATCTGCCCGGTGAGCTGGTTGCTCTGGCTGCTCGAACCAGCGCCGTCGAAGCTGCGCTCGCCGTCCAGGCCGATGTCGGCGACCTTGCCGCCGATCGCCAGCGCATGCCCGAGCACGGTGGGCGAGGCGAGCTTGGCCTTGTCGGTCTTGCTGGTGGTGGTGGTGGCCTTCTTGCTGGCCTGGGTGCTCTCCACCAGCGCGACGGTGAGGATGTCGCCCACGCGATGCGCGCGCGGATCGGCGAACAGCTCCATGTTCTGCTGGTCGTGGTAGATCGAGCCGTCGGCGGGCGCGGCAGCCATCTGCGGCGCGGGCGGCAGGGTCGGCGCCCACTGGGCGTCGTCGCGGGCACCCGGGCCGCTGGCGCAGCCGGCCAGCAGGGCCAGCGCGCACAGGGCAAGGGGAAAACGGCAGGCAAGCATCACGTCGCGCCTCAGGTCTTGTTGGTGAGGAACTGCAGCATCGAGTCGGCGGCGGACACCGCCTTGGAGTTCATCTCGTAGGTGCGCTGGGTCTCGATCATGTTGACCATCTGCTCCACCACGTTGACGTTGGAGGACTCCAGTGCGCCCTGCGCCAGCGTGCCCAAGCCGTTCAGGCCGGGCTGGCCGATCTGCGGGGAACCGCTGGAGGCGGTCTCGAGATAGAGGTTGTCCCCGTTCGGCTGCAGGCCGGCGGGGTTGATGAAATCGGCCAGTTGCACGGTGCCGATCTGCTGGGTGGCGGCCTGGCCGGGCAGGCTCACGCTGACCGTGCCGTCGCTGCCGATGGTGATGCTCTGCGCATTGGCCGGCACGCTCAGCGCCGGGTCCAGTGCGTAACCGTTGGCGGTGACGATCTGCCCGTTCTGGTCCATGTGCAGCGAACCGTCACGGGTGTAGGCGATGCTGCCGTCGGGCATCGTCACCTGCAGGAAACCGCGGCCCTGGATCGCCAGGTCCAGCGAGTTGCCGGTCTGCTCGATGTTGCCCTGGGTGAAAAGCTTCTCGCTGCCGACCACGCGCACGCCGGTACCCAGCATCAGGCCGGACGGCGCCTGGGTCTGCTCGGTGGTCTGCCCGCCGGGCTGACGCAGGTTCTGGTAGACCAGGTCCTGGAACGCGGCGCGCGCGCTCTTGTAGCCGGTGGTGTTGGCATTGGCGAGGTTGTTCGAGATGACGTCCATGCGCGTCTGCTGCGCATCGAGGCCGGTCTTGGCTACCCACAAGGATGAAAACATGTCGTTGGACTCCGTCTGGACGTCTGGATGTCTGTTTGGGCGAGGCCGGTCAGGTCATCTGCAGCAGGCGCGAAGCAGCCTGCGCGTTCTCGTCGGCGCTCTTGATCGAGCGGATCTGCAGCTCGTACTGGCGCGACAGCTGGATCATCTGCACCAGCGTCTGCGAAGGGTCGACGTTGCTCGACTCCAGCACGCCGGATTTCAGCGCCACCGCCGGGTCCGCCTGCGCGGTAGTGCCGTCGGCGAGGTGCATCAGGCCGTCGCTGCCCAGCGCGAGCTGGTCGACCGGCGGGTTGACCAGCTTGATCCGGCCCACCGCGGCGATGGTTTCCGGCGACTGGCCCATCGGCACCACCGACACGGTGCCGTCGGCGCCGATGTTCATCTGGCTGCTCTGCGGCACGCTGATCGGACCGCCCTCGCCCAGCACCAGGTTGCCGCGCGCGTCGGTGAGCAGGCCGTCCGGCGTCAGCCGCAGTTCGCCGGCGCGGGTGTAGCCCTCGCTGCCGTCGGCGCCCTGCACCGCGATCCAGCCGGTGCCCTGCACGGCGACGTCCAGCGTGCGACCGGTCTCGATCTGGCCGCCCTCGCGCAGATCCACGCCCAGCCCGTGCGCCACGCCGTTGACCCGCGTGGCCAGCCCCGGCCCCTGGATCACCAGCGGCTGGAACGCCGACAGCTGCGCCTTGAAGCCGACCGTGTCGGCATTGGCCAGGTTGTGCGCCACCTCGGACTGCGCCCGCATCATCTGCGTGGCGCCGGTCATGGCTACGTAAAGCGATCTGTCCATGTGGATTCCCGGGTGTGGTCAGTAGAGAACGAGGAGCAGGCAAGGTGCGGTGATCCGCTCTTCCGATTCCCCATTCCCTATTCCCCATTCCCTCAATTGCGAATGTTGATGATGGTTTGGGTCAGCTGGTTGTCGGTGGAGATCACCTGCGCATTCGCCTGGTAGTTGCGCTGCGCCTTGATCATGTTGACCAGCTGCGCGGTGAGGTCGGCGGTGTTGGAGGCCTCCAGCGCGCCGGCCTGCACGCTGCCGAAGGTGCCGTTGCCGGCGGCGCCCATCACCGGCGTGCCGGAGTCGTACGAGGCCGCCCAGTTGGTGTTGTCGAGCTGGCGCAGGCCTTGTTCATTGCTGAACTGGGCGATCGCCAGCTGGCCCAGCGCGGTGCTCTGGCCGTTGGAATACTTCGCCTGCACCACGCCTTCGCGCGACACGTCGATGCTGGACAGGATGCCGGTGGGATAGCCGTCTTGGTTGATCGCGCTGGCGGCGTAGGCGTTGCCGAACTGGGTGGCCTTGGTCATGTCCAGGGTCAGCTGCATCGGGTCGGCACCCGGGCTCACCGCCGCGGCGGGGAACGCGAGCTGGCCGTTGGCAGGGGCAACCAGGCTGCCGTTGCTGCCGAAGGTCAGCGTCTGCGGCGTGCCGACCGCGGTGCCGTCGATGTAGAGGTTGGCGTTCCACACGTTGGCCGCCGCGTCCTTGACGAAATACACCACGCCGTTGTGGGTGGCGCCGAGCGAGTCGTAGGCGGTGAACGGCGTGGCCTGGTTGTAGCTGGACGGATCGTTCAGCGGGTCGAAGGCGGTGGCCGGTGGCGTGGCGTCGGAAGGCAGGTTCAAGGCCATCTGCACCGAGCTGGTGGCCTTGGCCGCGTTCTGCGCGGTGAACAGCTGCAGGTCGGTCATGGTGCTGGTGTCGAAGCCGCCGCCGGCCACCGGCGGGAACACCTGCAGGCGCTGGCCGTTGGCGTTCATCACGTAGCCGTTCTGGTCCTTCTGGAAGGCGCCGGCGCGGGTGTAGGAGTAGCCCTTGCCGTCGCGGATGGTGAAGAAGCCCTCGCCGCTCAGGGCGAAATCCAGGCTGTTGTTGGTGGTCTCCACGCTGCCGGCGGTGAACTGCTGCGCCACGTTGGTCAGCCGCACGCCGCTGCCGACCTGGCTGGAGCTCAAGTTGGGGCCGGCCGCGCTGAACAGCTCGGCGAACTGCGCGCGCGAGCCCTTGAAACCGGTGGTGCCGGTGTTGGCGATGTTGTTGGCCGTGACCTCGAGATCTTTCGAGGCGGCGTTCAGACCGCTCAGTGCAATGTTGAATGCCATCGGAGCATTTCCTCGTTCGGTTGCGACCCTTGAGGTCGTCAGTTGATCTGTGCGACCTGACTCAGCAGGACCCCGCCAAAACCATCCACGTCCAGATAGGTGCCGTCGGCGCCGGTCATGCCCACGCCGGTGACCTTGCCGCTGACGTAAGTCGCCACGGCGGTGTTGCCGGCCTGCGCGGCCAGCCCGTAGGTGCCCGGCGCCAGCGCCTCGCCGTTGTCGCCGATGCCGTCCCAGTGGAAGCGCACCAACCCGGCCGCGGGCTTGCCCAGGTCGATCGTGCGCAGCACGGTGCCGCTGGCGTCGGTGATCTTGACGAACACCTGGCCGCCGCCGTCGGGCACGTTGACCGCGCCGTCCATGCCGCCCGCGGCCAGCGTGCCGGCCTCGGCGGGCACCACCACATCGCGGCCGATCATCCCGCTCGCCTGCAGGATCTGGTTGCCCTGCAGCGACTTGCCGAGATCGTCGAACGAGGCCTGCAACGCCTGCGTCGCCGAGACCTGGCTGATCTGCGCGAGCTGGCTGACCATCTGCGATGAATCCATCGGCTTGGTCGGGTCCTGGTTGCGCATCTGCTGCACCAGCAGGCTCAGGAAGTCGGCCTGGCCCAGGGTTTTCTCCTTGCCCAGGCTGGCTGCCTTCGCCGCGCTGGCGGCATTGCCGATCGCCATGTCGCTCATGCGTGGTTCCTCGTGGCGGACTGAAGGTGATTCATGTGCAGGCGCCTCACTTGCCCAGGTCCAGGGTCTTCTGCAGCAGCTGGCGCGCCGAGTTCATCACCTCGACGTTGTTCTGGTAGGAGCGCGAAGCGGAAATCATGTTGACCAGCTCGTCGACCGGATTGACGTTGCTCGCATAGACGTAGCCGTCGGCATCGGCCAGCGGGTTGCCCGGTTCGTAGCGGCGGGGAATCGCCGCCTGGCTCTCGGTGACGCCGAGCACCTGCACGCCGTCGCCGGGCGCGTTCGGATCGCCGGCGCCCTGCTGGTTGCGGACAGTCGCGAACAGCGGCTCGCGCGAGCGGTAGGCCGCTTCGGGCGAACTGGCCACGCTGTCGGCATTGGCCAGGTTGCTGGCCACCGTGTTGAGGCGGGTCGATTGCGCGGCCATGCCGGAGCCGGCCACGCTGAAGATGGAGAACATCGACATCAGCCCTGGCCTCCGTTGATCGCCATCCGCAACATGCGGATCTGCGCGGTGATGAACGACAGGCTGGCCTGGTAATGCACGCCGTTGGCGGCGAACGCGGCCTGCTCCACCTGCGCATCGACGGTGTTGCCGTCCATGCCGGGCTGGGTCGGCACGCGGTAGGCGAGCGCCTCGGCGCTGCGCCCGGCGCCGGCGATCTGGCCCGGCGCGTCGGTTTCCAGCGTCACGCCGTTCGCCGCGTCGCTGGCCGTGGCCAGCACCTTGCGGAAATCCACGTCGCGCGCCAGGTATCCGGGCGTGTCGGCATTGGCCAGGTTGTTGGCCAGCACTTCGGTACGGCGCTGCCACAGGTCGAGCGCCCGGGTATGGATGCCGAACAGATTGGGGGTGGACGGGTTCATCGTTTCGCTCCGCATGCACTGCTGCACGGAAGCGAAAGGCAAATTGCATGCCACGGGCCGGGAAGCCTTGCGGCAGCTCGAATTCCGCGCATGTCGCGCGGCGCCGTCAGGCAGATGCCGCGGCGAAAGACGGTTTGTTGACGCGGCCCCGGCGCCGCGTGCCCGGCGTCAGCCGGTTGCCGCCTGCGGCGCGGCGACGGGTTCGGGCAGCAACTCCATCACCGCCTGCGCCAGCTGGTCGGGGTGGAACTTCGCCACGAAGCGGTCGGCCTTGACCTCCTTCACCATGCCCTCGTTGAACATGCCGCTGAGCGAGCTGTGCAACAGCACCTTGATCCGGCGCAGCGTCGGCGCCTCGCGGATCGCGCGGGTCAGCGCATAGCCGTCCAGTCGCGGCATCTCGATGTCCGATACCACCAGTTCGATCGCCTGCGCCGGGTCGCCCGCGGCCAGCTCCAGCAGCCGCTCCAGCGCCTCGCGCCCGTCCTTGGCCACCACGCAATCGGTGCCCAGTTGCTTGAACAGGTTGACCAGCCGCCGCCGCGCGATGCCCGAATCGTCCACCACCATCACCCGCCGCGACGCCAGCGAACGATGGCTGGCCTCGCGCTGCAGCCCCGCCGACAGCTCGGCCGGCGGTGCGTCGATGCTGGCCAGCACGTGCTCCACGTCGACCACCGCCAGCAGCGCGCCATCGACCCGGGTCACCGCGTTCACCCGCGAACCGAACCCCAGCGCACTGGCCGGCGCTGCCATCGCGTCGCCCGCGCAATGCACCATGCGCTGCAGGTCGGCCACCAGGAAACCCTGCACCGAGCGGTTGAACTCGGTCACCATCAGGTGCGCCGATTCCACCTCGCGCAGCGGCGCGTAACCCAGCGCGGCAGCCAGATCGATCACCGGAATGGTCTGCCCGCGGTAATCGCAGCTGCCCGCGATCAACTCGTGCACGCCGTGCAGGCGCTCCATCGGCGGTCGGCGCAGCACCTCGCGCACCTTGAACACGTTGATGCCGAACAACTGCTGGTCGCCCAGCCGGAACAACAGCATCGCCACCCGGTTGTGCCCGGCCAGCCGCGTGTGCTGCTCCACTTTCTCCAGCAATGTGCCGGCCATGCGGCCTCCCTCGGCAAGCGCGGCCGCCACGCGACCGTCTGCTGCGCTATCGGCCGGGCATGCCCCGCCTTTAGCCGGCAAAGCCCGCCCCCAGTGGTGGGGTGATCACATCGCCGCACCCACTGGCATGCGGATTGCTTGCTCAAGCTTCGACACCTGTGGCCGATGCAGCAGCCATTCCATTCCTTTGCGAGTCGATGCCAGCACCATGAGCTTTCTTCTCAAACAGCACATTGCCGCCCTGGTGAAAGCCGCCGCCCAGGGGGACGACGCCGAGCTCGCCGTGCTGCGACACCGCCACCCGCGCACCGCCGCGGTACTGGCGCCGCTGCTGGCGCGCGCCGCCAGTCGGCCGCCGTCGGCGGTGGCGCTGCAGACCATGGAACAGCAAGGCCTCGTGCTCGGCGCCGCACAACAACTGGCGCGCGAGCAGACCGCACTGGACCAGGCCGCCGCCGAAAGCCGCGCCAGCGTCGATCGCTTGACGGATGGCAGCGCCGGGATCTCGACGGCCCTGCAGCAGTTGGGCGCCGACCTGGAGCAGGCCAGCCACGCCGGCAGCGTCGGCGCCGACGGCGTCAGCGAGCTGGACGGCCAGCTGCGCCTGCTGCGCAGCGCGCTCAGCGCAATGAACCGCAACCAGAGCAAGCTGGCCGAACAGGTCGCGCAGATACGCAAGCTGACCGGCGCCGTGCAGGAGATCGCCCATCAGACCAACCTGGTGGCGCTGAACGCCGCCATCGAGGCGGCCCGCGCCGGCGAGGCCGGGCGCGGCTTCGCGGTGGTGGCCGACGAGGTCAAGCAGTTGGCCGAGAAAACCGCGCTGACCACCACTGAAATCGAGACCGTCACCGTCTCCATCGGCGATTTCTCGCTGCAGCTCGATGGCGACGTCAACCACGGCCTGCAGCAGCTCAAGCGCGCCCAGGTCGGCGTGAGCCAGTGCAGCAACCAGCTGGGCGAAGGCAGCGCCACCCTGCGTACCGCCAGCGAACGCATCCGCAAGCTGCAACAGGGTCACGACGCGCAACACGCGCGCGCCACCACCGCGCAGGCGGCACTGGGCGCTTCGCAGCGACGCAGCAGCGAGGCGCGGCGCCAATCCGAATCGCTCCATCGCGCTGCCCTGCTGGCGCATCGCCTGGGCCTGGACTGGCTGGAAGGCGAAAGCGGCAACGACCCGGCCAGCCTCAGCCTGACCGTGCGCGAAGCGGCCATGAACCTGCGCCAGGCGATGAGCCTGGCCCTGCTCGAACCGGCCGCGCTGGACCGGCGCTGGTTCGACACCCACGCCCTGGTCAGCGGCGTGCAGCGGCTCGCCCGGCTGCGTCGCGGCAGCGACAACGGCGCCGCGCTCGGCGATGCCGGCACCCAACTGGGCGAACAGGGCCAGCGCTTCATCACCTTGCTCGGCGCCGGGCAACTCGACCAGGCCGGCGCCGTGGCACGCGAACTCGAAGCGGGCCAGGACGCCCTGCTGGCCCAGCTCGACGCCCTGCTGGCCGACGCATGACCCTGCGCGCCGCCCTCGCCGCCGTCGGGTTGGTCGCGTTGCTGGGCAGCGCCACCGCGCATGCCGCTGCCACGCAGTCGCTCGACAGCGTGCGCGCGGCAGCCAAACAGGCGATGCAAGATCGTTACAGCCGACCCGGCAGCCGCGTCGTGGTCAGCACCGAGCCGTTGGACACGCGCCTGCAACTGGACGCATGCAGCGAGCCGCTGCGCGCGCTCGTTTCCGAACAGGCACAGCCGCGCTCGCGCATGACCGTGCCGGTGCAGTGCCCGCAGCCCGGCGGCTGGATCGTGCGCGTGCCGATCCAGTTGCAGGTGTTTCGCCAGGTGCTGGTAAGCAGCCGCGCGCTGCTGCGCGGCGACGGCATCGGCGCCGCCGACGTGCACGTCGAGGAACGCGACGTGACCCGCCTCGGCTACGGCTACCTGGACAACCTCGAGCAGATCGCCGGCCGCACGCTTTCGCGCGCACTGGCGCGCGGCAGCGTGCTCAGTCCCGGCAGCCTGGGCGGGCGGCGCATGGTGCGCGCGGGCGACCACGTGCAGGTGCTGGCGCAGCTCGAAGGCATCTCGGTGCGCGCCGAAGGCGTGGCGCTGGGCAGCGGCGACAACGGCGCCCGCCTGCGCGTGCGCAACGCGGCATCGGGGCGGGTGATCGACGCCATGGTCAGCGCGCCGGGCGTGGTGGTGGCCCTGCCATGAAACCGACACCCCTCATTCGAACCATGAAAATCAGTCACTTGCGCCACGGCGCGAGCGACGGTCGCGGCCCGGTCGATTTTTCGACGGGCTGCTAAAGTTTTCCGGACAGCGGCCGATTATCCAGTCACAGGGCACACTCCAGCGGGACGGGTTCCATGAACACGACGATTACCAACAACGGTTTGCCGAAGCTGCCGCAGGCCGGCAGCGGCACGGGCAGCGGCACCTCGGCCAATGCAGCCGCCGCGCCGGAGGCTTCGGTCGCGGCGCCACGCAACGCCGATCAGCTCAAGCTGACCGATTCGGCGCGGGCACTGCAGGAGGTCGCCCGGCTGGGCGACGCCTCGCCGATCGACGCCAAACGCGTCGAACAGGTGCGCCAGGCCATCGCCGACGGCAGCTACAAGATCGACGCCGGCAAGATCGCCGAACGCCTGCTGGCGATGGATCAGCAACTCGGCGGCACGGACAAGGCATGAGGCAGCCGCTGCAGCACGAACTGAACGATGCGCTCGCGTCCGTTCTGGACGAGATGCAGCAGCGTGCCGAGCAGTTGCAGACCACGCTGGAAGCCGAGCGTGCCGCGCTGGACATCGCCGACGCGGCAGCGCTGGACGCGGCGGGCAACCGCAAGCAGGCGCTGATGCAGCAACTGGAGCAACTCGACGCCGACCGTCGGCTGCTGCAGCGCCAGCAGCCGGTCAGCGACGCATCGCGCGAATCGCGCTGGGCGCAGATCCTGCAGGTGCTGCGCCACTGCCACGCGCTGAACCTGCGCAACGGCAGCCTGGTCAACCAGCGGCTGGCCCAGTTGCGCCAGGCGCTGGCCATCCTCACCGGCCACGCCGGCGAAGGCGAACTCTATGGCAGCGGCGGCGAACTGCACGGCAGCCTGCGCTCCAAATCGCTGGCCGCCGCATGAACGCGACATCCCACCCCTTCGCTGCCACCTGTCCCCGCAGGCGACACCCCCACTGACCACACGGCCGGCGCCGGCTGGCCCCGCACCGATGCGATGACCGACCATGAGCAATCTCCACGCCTCCCCCGTCGCCTCCCCGAAACACGCCAGCGCCACCGAACAGCCCCCCGCCTCGGCACTCGTTCCGCTGGCCACGCCGCTGCCGGTGCTGCGCACGCCGATGCTCGACCGCGAGCGCAACCTGTTCGCCTATGAAATCGTCTTCCACTGCGAGCCGGGTGACGAGCAGAACCTGCTGCGCAGCGTGCTCTCCACCATCACCGACGGCGCGCTGACCCGGCTGGTGCGCGGCAACCGCGCCTTCCTCAACCTGCCAGCCGAACTGCTGCCCGAAGACTCCGACGTGCTGCTGCACCAGCCGCGCCTTGGCGTGGTGCTGCAACCTTCGGTGGCCGACGACGCGGCGCTGATGAAGCGCCTGCAGCAGATGGCCGAACGCGGCTGCCAGCTGCTGCTGGAAGCCGGCGACATCGACCCGGAAAGCAGCCGCCAGCTGCAGGCGCTGCTGCAGATCGTGCAACTGGTGCGGCTGGACGCCAGCCGGCTGACGCCGGAGACGCTGAAGGAGCGCACCGAGTACCTGTTCGCCCGCGGCATCCGCGTGGTCATCGGCCAGGTCAACGACCACCCCACCTACGAGCGCTGCCTGGAGCTGCAGGTGCAGGCGATCCAGGGACGGTTCCTGCTGATCCCGCAGCCCGTCGCCGTGCCGGTGCTTACCGCCAACCGCATGAGCATCCTGCGGCTGATGGGCGCGCTGCAGGAAAAGAACCCCGGGCCGGTGGAACTGGGCAACATCATCCGCGACGACGCCGTGCTGAGCTACAAGCTGCTCAGCTGCGTGAACTCCGCCTATTTCGCCCTGCCGCGCCAGTTGAAGTCGGTGCAGCAGGCGGCGATCTTCTTCGGCGTCACGCGCATGCGCAACTGGATCGAGACGATGTCCCTGTGCGGCATGGACGACCACCCGCCCGAGCTGCTGCGCGCGGCGCTGATCCGTGCGCACATGTGCGAGAAATTCGCCGCCGGCAACTCGGCCATCTCGCCTGAAACCGCCTTCACCGTGGGCCTGTTCTCGCTGCTGGACACGCTGATGTGCGCACCGATGGATTTCCTGCTCAGCCACTTGCGGCTGGTGCCGGAAGTCAGCGACGCGCTGACCGACCGCAGCGGTCCCTACGGCACCCTGCTCAAGCAGATCATCGCCTGGGAAGCCGGCGAAATGACCAGCGGCATGGCCACGCCCCAGCGCATCATGAGCATGGCCTCGATCTACCTGGGCGCCACGCAGTGGGCCGACCAGGTGTTCGCCTCCGCCAACGGCAAGCAGGCCGCCTGACCGCACACCGGGCCACCGCCGGGGGTTTGTCACACACCCCCGCGCGACAAGCCCGCGCCCATCGCCGATAATGCGCACTCGTCGCGAATGCGCCGTGTCGGCCACTCCGCTTGCCGCAGATCAGCGACCCGACCCCGCGCGCATCGCACACTCCCCCGCCGTACCCGCGCGCTTTTCGCGCGGGCGCACAGGAATGAACCGATGAGCCGCACCATCCACTGCAGCAAGCTCCACGTCGACGCCGAAGGGCTCGACTTCGCACCCTGGCCCGGCCCCCTCGGCCAGCGCATCTATGCCGAGATCTCCAAGCCCGCGTGGCAGCAATGGCTGGCCCACCAGACCACCCTGATCAACGAATACCGGCTCAACCCGCTCGACGCGAAATCGCGCCAGTACCTGGGCGAGCAGATGGAGAAATTCCTCTTCGGCGGCGAGGTCGACCATGCCGCTGGCTTCACCCCGCCGCCTTCCGCGTCTTGACGATTCCGCACACTTTGGGTCTAATGCACGGCTCCACGCATCAACGGCAACCCACCCGGTTGTGCTTGATCGCCAGGTTCCCGGCCGGGTAGCTCAGTTGGTAGAGCAGGGGATTGAAAATCCCCGTGTCGGCGGTTCGATTCCGTCCCCGGCCACCATGTAAATCAACAACTTAGCCCACTTTGCCCAGTGGGCTTTTTTGTTTGTGGTCCCCCTGTCCCCCTCCCCGTTCCCCAGCTCGGATGAGTGTTCCCCAGCTCGACGGATCGCATTTGCAGGCATGGTCCCCAAACGAGGGAATCAGGCTGAGGACGGGTCTCGGGAGTGTCGCATCTCTGAACTTCTTAGCAGGGATACAGTGACTAATTGCGTCAAGCGCGTCCCCTGGAAATCCCCGTGTCGGCGGTTCGATTCCATCCCCTTTGACCTCGGACTCCAAACGGTCCCGTTACTCAAAGCGGGGGGACGTCGGGTCTACACGAAAACAAAGACTCGGGTCGTTTTCCTGCCTGCGCCAGCGCTGCAGGTCCAAGAAGCGAAGTCAAAGCATGCGGTCGCCTTACAAACCGCGATTGACCAGCGCGAACGGATCATCTTTTGAAAGAGAAAGGGCGCCCTCGGGCGCCCTTGTATCGTAGTGCCTGACTGCCATCACTCGACAGGACACGATGATTTTTGAAGATAGGTTGCCAATCCGAATAGCGCGAATCCATAGACCACAGCGGCGCCGATGATGCGAAACATATGAGCTCTCCTTTCATGGGCAGGCCAATCCCGCTCAACTAGGGGGATCTTGGTGCAACCTCGTCGCAAAACACGCGATTGGACTGCCGCGACGGCTACCCATGAGCAACAACAATGTCCAACGCTACACCTGCCAAGATCAAGGAAGCCACTGGTAATGCGTAGCGCAACATTTTGCCCCAGAACGTGTGCATCGGACGCAGGGCATCTTCAAGTAGCGAGATCCGCTGAATGGCCTGAGCACAAGCCTGCTCAGATCGAGCTAAGTTTGACTTGAGGCCAGCGATTTCGTGCGCAGCCTTGGCCTCGCTCTCGACGAGCAACTCACTGGTGGAACGCAGTTGCGCACCTAGCGCCTGCAGCTGATCGTCATGTGCCTCGACCATGGCCCGGTGAGCCATCTGCTCTTCAACGTGCCGGCGCAACTCGGTGAGGATGAAGATCGCAGCCTCGCGTTGATTGGCGTCAAGCGTAGTCGAATCCGCAGCGAGATTTTCGATTTTCCGGGTCAGTGCATCGTGGAAATCACGCAGAACCGCATTCTTGCGGATCTGCATCTTCATCACCAGTTCGAGAGCTAATTGTGTCGTATGGAGGCTCCCCGCCAGCTGCCCGACCATGCGAGCGAGGTCCTTCTGACCGGTGCCGGTAAACGAGCCTATGAACAGGGTGAAAGCCCCCTTGTTCTGATAGGAGTCAGCCAGCTTGCCAGCGCCCTCCACTGAGGCCATAGATTCGGCGAGATTGTTCAGGTGCCCCTCAAACTGGACCAGGGCGTCCCCTGCCGAAGGGGCCTCAGCGTCTGCTGGAGTCACCGATGCATCCACGCATTCTGGCTCTGCGAGCTTGACCAGCTTGGGAGTAATCACTTCGCTCATGGCTGAGCCTCTGGCTTGTCGTACGGGAGCGCCACCAAATGGCGCATATCGAGACGCTTGATTGACGTGTGCTCCCGCAGAACAGCCGTGCTTTCTATCGTCGCCATGACAAACCCTTGCGTCGACTCATAATATTCGCGTGCCACACCCATGAGGATCATTTCCTGTTGAGCCACGATCACCAATTGGTCAACCGCGTCCCGAGCCGCGTCTAGAGCGTCATGCCAGCCGGTTTTGAGATTGACGATGTAAGCCACCGCCGCGGGAATGACTTTTCTCAAGCAGTAGCTGCTGACACCAAAGCCAATTGCGGTTAGCGAGGCCGCCAGGTAGGGCGCGAACGGTCCAACGAAGGCAGTCAGCTGTGTTTCGATAAGAGGGTCGATCGCGTCCCAGAAGACCAACATGCCGCTGACGAGGACCGTCTCAGAGATCTTGACGATGAGCTCTTCCCGACTCATGGTCTTCGAACCTCGATAGAGATCCCATGCGCCTTTGGCGAGATCGCAGAGGTTCCTCACGAGCGCATAAACCTCAGCGATGGCCTTGGACAATGCATTAACCACGAACTCGATGAGCCCAGAAAGCAACTGCATCGCGGACGTCACCAAACCCTTAACGGCCTCGAAAACCTTGCGCAGAAATCTTTCCACACGCTCGGCAAGCGTTGGCTTCCCTTCTCCGAAGCAGATGTCCGCAAGCTCATCCTTTAGCGCAAAACAAATAGCATCAGCCAATTGCTCAAGTATCGCGAAAGACATGTTAGCCAAGCCTTCCTTTGCCGCACCACCAACCAGCTTTGCAGTGCTTCCGGATGAATCCTTGATCTTCTTCCCCTCCTGGTTGCTGCGGGTGCCCTGTTCCGTCAGAAGCTCTTCGCGACTGTTGATCGCGGGCTTATGCTCCCGGATAAGGTGAGCTTCCAATGCAGCTGCGGTTTCCTTAGATCCCATGACAATCCACCGCACTGTGCACCCCTCCTCCAGCACGCTATCCAATTTGTAGGGCTTGCCCATCCGTCTGCCCCGCCGATAGTCGTTCATATGACCAGCGACCCAGCGCTTGCCCAGCTTCGTGCTATCTCCCACATAGACAGGCCGGTTTTCTTTGTCAAAGACGACATAAACCCCAGGCGCATTCGGCATGTCGCGCATGCCTTCGGCGACGCCACCTTTCACGGTAAACGCGCCGTCAAACTTGATCGTCGTGATGGACGAAATGCCACTCACGAATGACTTCGTGATCACTTCTTTCCATGCCTGTCCTCGCTGAGCAACCTCCAGCACACTGGATGCGCCTGTCGCGTCCAACGTATCTGAGAGCACGGCCCCAGGATCAGAAGTTTTCGCGTTGGGGCGAGAGTTCTTCTTGTTCCTGTAGCCCGCCACGAGCTTGCGACGGACGTTGGTGATCCCCCGCTCTATGACTTTATCTAGGAGATCCGGAAGCACGACGGTGCTGTGGGTCGATTCATTCTGACGATTCATATGACCTTCCTTGCGTAGATGGCTGCAACCAGGTGAGCGAGCAAACCTCGGGTCGCACCTCATGACCGAGCGAATTCTCAACGGAGCTAAAAGATGATGCGCCAGATCATAGGGCGATTTGGATCTCAGGTTTCGAGACCTCGCGGCGGGGGTCAAAGCTAGTTGGCGACCTAGACGGTTTGAATCGCCCCGGGTTCCGTGGAGGCTGTTTGGTTTAAGTCAGACCTCCACGGGGGCTGCCTGACTGGCGAGTTGCCGGTAGTAGCTCTTAGACTCAACTTCCAAGTGCAACGCCCCCATATCAAGGCGTTGCCATGCGCAGAACCTACCATCACCTGAGTCCCGAAGATCGCGCGATGATCATGATCGAGCGCCAGAACGGCAGCAGCCTACGCTCGATTGCTCGCCGGCTGGGCCGTTCGCCGTCGACTCTTTCGCGTGAGCTGCGGCGCGCCGGGCCCGGAATGTACGACGCGACGCGGGCTGCTGAAGGCTATCGCGAACGTCGCGGCGCAAGTCGGCGCTCGCTGCTGCTGACGCCCGGCACGGCGCTCTACCAGCACGTCCACGATCGGCTTGTGTTCTCCCGCTGGTCGCCGCAGCAGATTGCCGCCAGACTGCGCCAGATGCCCGAGTCCGAACGCCCCGGCCTGGTCAGCCACGAAACGATCTACGCGACCATCTACGCCCAGCCGCGAGGCGCGCTGAAGCAGGGCATGGTCGCCGCGCTGCGCCAGTCGAAGCCCAGGCGTGGGCGCCGCAGGACAACGGCCTCGGCCTGCAGCTTTGTGCCGGAAGCGCTGCGGATCGAGAATCGACCGGAACACATTGAGAATCGTCTGGCGCCCGGCCACTGGGAAGGCGACTTCATCAAGGGCGCCTACAACCGCTCTGCGGTAGCGTGCTGGTGGAACGCAAGACACGCTTCGTGGTGCTCTGTCGCATGGACGGCTGCACAGCGGCGGATGCGGTGGAAGGCTTCACTCGCCAGATGAAGAAGCTGCCGGCCTTCCTGCGCGAGAGCCTGACCTACGATCGCGGCAGCGAGATGGCCAACTTCCGGGAGCTGAGCCAGCGGTTGAAGATGGACATCTGGTTCTGCGATCCGCATGCGCCGTGGCAGCGCGGCAGCAACGAGAACACCAACGGGCTGTTGCGCCAATTCCTGCCCAAGGGCAGCGACCTGTCGATTGCCAGCCAGACGTTGCTCAACGACATCGCCCGCCTGCTCAACGGCCGGCCGAGGCAAACGCTGGGATGGAGAACCCCGGAGGAAGCCCTGGCCGAGGAGATGGCGAAATTCTCACCGGGTGTTGCGCTTGCAAGTTGAGACCAAGGCTTGCCTCGGCCTCTGCCGGGGGGGGATATAGCCGATTGATCCGAGCAGGCGGTGGTGGTTGGACCGGGCACAGCGGCGGTGCGGTTCACGCACCTGCGCGGCATGCCGCCGATAGCCCGACGGGGCGATCTGCAATACCTTGCAGAACGGCTCGACCCCGAACGTGGCGCGATGCGCGTCGACGAAGGCCCTCAGGACTTGAGTTTGCGGTCGAGCTCCGCCTGGGCAAAAAAAGCGCTGGCCAGCTTCAGGATCTCGTTGGCCCGGCGCAGCTCCTTGTTCTCGCGCTCCAGCTCCTTCACGCGCTTCGCTTCGGCGGTGGTCACGCCCTCGCGTACGCCGCTGTCGATCTCGTGCCGCTGGACCCAGCTCAGCAACGTCTGCGGCACGCAGCCAAACTTCGGAGCGATCGACTCCACGGCGGCCCACAGCGATGGGTACTCACCGCGGTGCTCCTGCACCATGCGCACCACGCGCCCGCGGACCTCAGGGGAAAACTTCGTGGACTTGTTCATGGCTCCATCCTCTCAAGAGTGGGAGCCTCCTCAGAACCCGGGGCGATTCAGTTCGGAGGACCGCGGTCGACGAGGCCCGATCTTGTGACGCAGTTCTCACTTGGCACGGTTTCTGCTGCTGGTTTCAGTGAACCGCCCCGGTTCCGTCATCGAGAAGCAGCCATGGAAGAAGTCATCGATCGCACCGCGCCGAATTCGCCGGAAGAGTTGGCGATCCATTTCCTGATGCGCCACGCCGCGTGCCGCATGGCGCTGACCGGGCAGGCCGGCGAGCAGGCCTTGCAGCAAGCCTTGCAGCATGCCTGCTCCGGCCCATCGCAGCCCGCGCCCGCCATTGCTGGCGAACCCGCACCGAGGGTCGCCGCAGCCCCGGCGGAGGTGACGAAGGACGACAGCTGCGCCGCGCGTTTTTCACGAGCGTATGCCGCGGCACGTCACCGCGGCCGTTCCGCCGGCACGAACTGGGGCGCCCGCAGCGCCGCCTGAGGACGCGAGCCGCCGGCGCGGCGGCCATGCGAAAATGCGCGGCCCCCGCCCCGAACAGTGACCCGATGACCGCCTCGAAGTACGACTTCCGCCAGTTCCAGGAAGAACTCGCCCAACTCGAACGCAAGACCCAGTCGCCCGCTCCGTCCGGGCCGCTCGGCAAGAAAGCCGCTGCCGAGCAGCGTCTGGCGCAGGCCCGCGAGGAGTTCCTCGCCCTGCGCAAACGTTACGGACTCAGCGTGGCCGACGTGGTCGCCTTCTTCCCCGAGGAGGAAGGCATCGCCTACCTGCAGGAACTGATCGTCGCCGCGCAAGCCAAGCCGCGCCGTCTGGCCAAGCCGAAATCGTAGGGCGGGCACGGCCCGCCATCGTCATGCCGCGAAGCGGCCGGCGGGCGGTGCCCGCCCTACGGCTTGGGTTTCGACGCGGCCGGCGTGAGCGTCACGTCGCCGAACCAGGCCTGTACGTGGCCGCCGGTGTTGTCTGTGTCGGCGGAGAGCGCGATGCCGGTGACGCGCGGTGCCGGGCGGCCGAACGCGGCCAGGTAGTCGGCGGCAAGATCGCGGTGCTGCATTTGCCAGGTGCCGGCGCGGGCGTTGCCGCTCTGCAGGACGATGGTGCGCATCAGGGGCGAAAACGGACTGGGCGCGATGGTGCCGATCGGGTGGCGGTTGTCCCACACGTAGCACAGGGCCGCCGTGGGCATGGCGTGGCCGAGCGAGCGGCTGGCCAGTTTCAGTTTCATGCGTTGCAGCCACGAGAGACTGGAGCGCGGCACGTCGAAGAACACGTAGACGCGCGCGGCGAAATCGTCGCCCTGCTTCCTGGACATGTCCGCCGCCGCCACGCTGCGGTCGACTTTCCAGCGCCAGGTCAGCGTGCTGGCGGCGGGCAGGTCCAGTGCATGGGCGATGGCGCCGGCGGCGTGGTTGGCGTCGATGTTGAACACGCTGTCGCCGCCGTCGCGCACGATCGCCATGCGCGCGATCGGACGATGCCGCGACATCGCATAGGCCTTCCAGCCCTCGGGCAGCGCACTGCCCGGCGCGGTGCCGGAAAAGCGCAGGGTGACCGGCGCCGCAGCCGTCGCGGCCCACGCCACGGGCGCCAGCGCGAGCAGCGCGATCATCGCCCGCCACGACCACCGCGAGCCTCGCCCGCCACTCGCGCGATCGCGCGTGATCCGGCCAGGGAGCCAACGGGAAACGGAGGTTTTCATCATGGCAACAAGCCGGCAGACAAGCGAGCGGGGAGCATACCGGTGCCGCGTGCAGCGGGCGTGGATGAACTGCCGCCGCGCACCTGCGCGCCGCCGCGCCTGCCACACCGCGAATAAAAATTCGCGCTTGAGGCGCCACAGTTGCGTCAAACCCCTAAATTTTCGCTACATTGTGCGGGCCGCAAGGCCTCCGAGCCCAGAAAGCCGGGGTTTCCTACTATCGAGATCAACTAATGGCTACCAAAACCACTGCCAAGAAAGCTCCCGCCAAGGCTGCCAAGAAGCCTGCCGCCGCCAAGTCCGCCGCGCCGGTCAAGCCGATCGGCGAGAGCCTGTCGAAGTCCGGGCTGATCGCCCACGTCGCCGCCCAGGCCAACGTCGACGCGAAGACGGTCAAGGCCGTGCTCGCCGGCCTGGAGTCGGCCGTGCTCGCTTCGGTGCACAAGAAGGGCGTGGGCCAGTTCACCCTGCCCGGCCTGTTCAAGATCAACGCCGTCAAGGTGCCGGCCAAGCCGAAGCGCAAGGGCAAGAACCCGTTCACCGGCGAGGAGCAGGTGTTTGCGGCCAAGCCCGCCACGGTGAAGGTCAAGGTGCGTCCGCTGAAGAAGCTGAAGGACGCCGCGCTCTGATGCGCGGGTGTCGACCCGGGTCGATCGACCCGGACTGATCGACACCGTCTGATCCACCCGCGCGCCGCCGTCCGGCTCACACCGGGCGGCGGCGTCGCGTTTGCGGCATGGCCGATCACCTTGCTGAACCGTTGGCGGGGATTCACGCCCGCGTTCACCGGATGTTTTCGCCCGGCGCCCAAGACTCGGGGCTTTCCGCAAGCATCGAGGTGCGCCATGAAACCGACGTTCCCCTCCCTCGCCCTTGCCGCGGGCATCGGCCTGCTGTCGCTGGGTGCCTTCCAGGTCGCGATCGCGCAACAGGCCATGACCGAAGCGCAGGTACGCGCCCGGCTCACCGCCCAGGGCTACACCGACGTGCATGACCTGAAGTTCAAGGACGGCATGTGGAAGGCCGAGGCGGACAGCGCCGACGGCAACGACCTGGACGTGCGCATCGACGCCAGCACCGGGGAGATCTATCCCGACACGGCAGTCTCCAACCTGAGCAGGCACGACGTGGAAGCGGCGCTGTCCACCCAGGGCTACACCGACGTGCACGACGTGGATTTCGACGAGGGCATCTGGAAAGCCAAGGCCGACAACCCGGCAGGCAAGAAGGTCAAGCTGCGCATCGATGCGCACACCGGCAAGGTGATCGGCATCGAATAGCGCCCGCGCGGCACGGGCCGCGGGAAATGGACGCGGGGAAATGGACCGGTACCGGCGAGTTGACTAGTATCGGGATTCCCTTCCCCATGTGACGGATTGCCCGTGAAGCGATTGCTCCTTTCCGCGCTCGTCATCGGCGCCTGTGCCGCAGCACAGGCCGCCGATGTCCCCACCTTCAGCACGCAGCGCCTCTCCGACGAGGTCAAGACGCTGTCCTCGGATGCCTTCGAGGGCCGCGGCCCGGCCACGCCGGCGGAGACGCGCACCATCGACTACGTGGTCGAACAGATGAAGGCCGCCGGCCTGCAACCGGGCGGCGACCTCAAGGACGGCAAGCGGCTGTGGACGCAGGCGGTGCCGCTGCTGCGCACCGAGATCATCGGCAAGCCCGAACTCAGCCTGACCCTCGGCGACAAGACCGAGCCGCTCACCCAAGGCGAGCAGATCGCCATCCGCGCGCCGATGGACGGCGCCAGTTCGGTCGACATCAGCCATGCGCCGCTGGTCTTCGTCGGCTACGGCGTGAAGGCGCCGGAGCGCGACTGGGACGACTTCAAGGGCGTCGACCTGCACGGCAAGATCGCGGTGGTGCTGGTCAACGACCCGGATTTCGAAACCGGCAAGGGCGACTTCGGCGGCAAGGCCATGACCTATTACGGCCGCTGGACCTACAAATACGAGGAGGCCGCGCGCCAAGGTGCGCTGGGCCTGCTGGTGATCCACGAGACCGCGCCGGCCTCCTACGGCTGGGCCACGGTGAAGAACTCCAACACCAACACCATGTTCGACATCGTGCGCGACAAGCCGGGCGACTCCCACCCGCGGCTGGAAGGATGGATCCAGCGCGACCTCGCGGTGCAGCTGTTCAAGCACGCGGGGCTGGATTTCGACAGCGCCAAGAAGCTGGCGCAGACGCGCGCGTTCAAGCCGATCGCGCTGAAGGGCGAAAGCCTCTCGGCCAATTTCAAGGTCGACAAGAGCGTGATCACCTCGCACAACATCGTCGGGCGCGTGATCGGCAGCAAGCATCCCGACCAGACGGTGATCTACAGCGCGCACTGGGACCACCTGGGCATCGGCCTGCCCGACGGCACCGGCGACCGCATCTACAACGGCGCGGTGGACAACGCCACCGGCACCGCGGCGCTGATCGAGATGGGCCGCGCCTTCGCGCACGCGCCGCAGCCGGAGCGCAGCGTGGTGTTCCTCAATGTCACCGCCGAGGAAAAGGGCCTGCTCGGCTCGGAGTACTACGCCAGCCACCCGCTGTACCCGCTGGCCACCACCGCCGGCGTGATCAACATGGACGCGCTCGACCCGCACGGCCCCACCCGCGACTTCACCATCTCCGGCAACGCCAAGCTCGGCCTGCTCGACGACCTGGTCACGACGGCGAAGAAGTTCGGCATGGTCTACACCCCGGACTCGCACCCGGAAGCGGGCTACTTCTTCCGCTCCGACCACTTCTCCTTCGCCAAGCGCGGCGTGCCGGCGGTGTCGTTCGGCTCGGGCGAAGACCGCATCGACGGCGGGCTGAAGGCGGGCGAAGCGGCGGGCAAGGAATACACCGCCAAGCACTACCACCAGCCCTCCGACGAGTGGCAGGCGAGCTGGCCGTTCACCGGCATGGCGCGCGACCTGCAACTGCTCTACACCGTCGGCAGCCAGCTGGCGAACTCGGACCAGTGGCCGGGCTGGAGCAAGGATTCGGAGTTCCGCGCCGCACGCGAGGCGACGGCCGACCAGCGCAAGTAAGCGCCCCACACGACGCCGCGCCGGTCACCGGCGCGGCGTCGTCGTGTCCGCCCTTCGCCCAGGAGCCCGCTCGCGGGCGATGCTTTCGTGATTCCCGCCGCAGGCGCATCGCCCGCGAGCGGGCTCCTACCCGTGGTCGGGTGCGGAAAGGCGCGCGAACCAGGCGCCGTGGCCGGGCAGGTGCAGCTTGCCGTCCCGCATCGTGCCGGCCTGCAGGCCATGGCCGTCGAGCGCGGTCGCCGCCCCGGGCAGGGGAGGCAAGGCCAGCTCCGTGGCCGTGGCGCCGAGGTTGAACACCACCAGCACGGTGTCGTCCCGCAGCCGGCGCAGGAAGGCCAGCACCGGCTCGGGCGTGTCCAGGAATTCGATGTCGCCCCAGCGCAGCGCCGGGTGGGCCTGGCGCCAGCGCATGAAGGTGCGGAAACCGTTGAGCACCGACTGCGGATCACCCTGCTGCTGCGCCACCGCGCGGGCGCGGTGTTCCTCCGGCACCGGCAGCCACGGCATGCCATGGCTGAAGCCGGCCTGCGCGTCGTCGTCGCTCCACGGCATCGGCGTGCGGCAACCGTCGCGGCCCTTGAACTGCGGCCAGAACGCGATGCCATAGGGGTCGCGCAACGACTCGTACGGCACGTCGGCCTCGGTCAGGCCCAGCTCTTCGCCCTGGTAGATGCACACCGAGCCGCGCAGCGAGCAGACCATCGCGGTGAACAGGTTGGCCAGCTGCGCGGAGGCGTCGCCGTTGCCCCAGCGGCTGAGCACGCGCTCCACGTCGTGGTTGGAGATGGCCCAGCACGGCCAGCCTTCGGTCATCTGCGCCTCCAGCTGGCGCACCGTGCCGCGGATGTGCGCCGCGCTGAAATCCTCGGTGAGCAGCTCGAAGCTGTAGCCCATGTGCAGGCGGCCATGCATGGTGTACTCGGCCATGGTGGCCAGCGAATCCTCCGAGGAGATCTCGCCCAGCGCGGCCACGTCCGCATAGCCGTCCATCAGCGTGCGCAGCTCGGCGAGAAAGCCCAGGTTCTCCGGCTGCGTGTTGTTGTAGTAGTGGTACTGGAACGCGTACGGGTTGGCCGGGCTGAAGCCGCGGCCGACGCGCTGCTCGCTCGGCTTGGGCGGGTTGTCGCGCAGCTGGCGGTCGTGGAAGCAGAAGTTGATCGCGTCCAGGCGCACGCCGTCCACACCCTTGTCCAGCCAGAAGCGCACGTTGTCCAGCGTGGCCGCGCGCACGTCGGGGTGATGGAAGTTCAGGTCCGGCTGCGAGGCGAGGAAGTTGTGCAGGTAGTACTGGCCGCGGCGCGGCTCCCACTGCCATGCACTGCCGCCGAACAGCGACAGCCAGTTGTTCGGCGGCGTGCCGTCGGGCCGGGCGTCGGCCCACACGTACCAGTCGGCCTTCGGGTTGTCGCGGCTCTGCCGGCTTTCGCGGAACCATGCGTGCTCGGCCGAGGTATGGCTGAGCACCTGGTCGATCATCACCTTCAACCCCAGCCCGTGCGCCTTGTGCAGCAGGCGGTCGAAATCCTCCAGCGTGCCGAACAGCGGATCGACCTCGCGGTAATCGGCGATGTCGTAGCCGAAATCCGCCATCGGCGACTTGAAGAACGGCGCCACCCAGATCGCGTCCACGCCAAGCTCGGCCACGTAGTCGAGCCGCTCGACGATGCCGGGCAGATCTCCCACCCCGTCCCCGTCGGTGTCGAGAAAGCTGCGCGGGTAGATCTGGTAGATGATGGCGCCACGCCACCACGGGGCATTGCTCATTCGCCTGTCCATGCCGTTGCCACCCGGGGCTGCAGGACACGCCGCGTGGCGAACCTGTCGGGGTTGGCGAGCAGCTTAGCGGCTGCAGACAGGCCTGCCGCGATCGTGCATACGTATTCATGGATCGCCGCTGCCGCTACGCAGCATCAGTGGCTACCACGGCGTTTGGACGTCCAAACGAACAGCGGCCGGAACCGGCGCACGCCGCGCCGCGCCTGCATTCGCGCCGCTCCGGCATCGACGCGCAGCGTCCGGCGCAGACATGCCGCTTCGACAGGCCGCGACGCCCCGGGCGAGGCCTTGCGACGCGGCGCAGCAGAATGAATACGTATGCATGAACGGCTCGCTCCGACGCAGCCGTCCTAACATCGGCCTCACGGAGTCGACCGCCGCATGTTCGACGGCAGCGGCCCGCGAGTTCCGAACAGACCATCACGATCGTCACAAGACCTGCAGTACTTACCCTGGGAGGGGACAACGGTGATACTCAAACACAACGTGCTTGCCTTGGCGCTGGCATCGGTCGGTTTCTGCGCATTCATTCCTGCCCACGCTGCCGCCCCGCGGGCCAGCAGCGCGACCGCTGCGCAGGACACCCAGGCCCAGGACGCCCAGACCCAGGATGCGACCACGACGGATACCAAGGCCGACAAGGATCGCCGCCGCTCCGCCAAGGACAACGCCAAGCAGCTGCAGGCAGTCGAGGTGAAGGGCTTCATCAGCAGTATCGAGAACTCCACCGCGCTGAAGCGCAACGCCAGCACCATCGTCGAGGCGGTGTCCGCCGAGCAGGTCGGCAAGTTGCCGGGCGTGTCCATCGCCGATGCGCTGGGTCGCCTGCCCGGCCTCGCCGTGCAGACCGTCAGCGGCCGTCCGCAGGTGCTGACCATCCACGGCCTGGGCCCGGACTTCTCCACCGCGCTGATCAACGGCGGCCAGCAGGTGTCCACCTCCAACAACCGCGACGTGCAGTTCGACCAGTACCCGTCGAGCTGGTTCGACAACGTGGTGGTGCACCTGTCGCCGTCGGCAAACCTGATCGGCCAGGGTCTCACCGGCACGGTGGACATGCATACCATCCGCCCGCTGGACAAGAACGGCCCGGAGGCGGCGATCAACGCGCGCTACATCTGGAACGGCATGTCGCAGCTCGCCGACGGCCCGGGCGTGAGCAACAAGGGTCACAACGTCAACGGCGTGTGGGTGCACCAGTTCGCCAACAACACGCTGGGCGTGACGCTGGGCGTGGACCTGGAAGACAGCCCGTCGCAGATCGAGCATCAGCAGCCGTGGGGCTACCCCACCGACGCCAACGGCAACTACGTCATCGGCGGCTCGAAGAACTACGGCATCACCGATTCGATGAAGCGCAGCGGCCTGCTCGCCACCGTGCAGTGGCGGCCGAACGAGCACTACACCGGCACCGTCGACCTCACCTTCGACGATTTCAAGGAAGTGCAGCAGGCCAAGGGCATGGAGTTCCCGCTGTTCTGGAGCTCCGCGCAGCTGCAGCCGGGCGGCACGGTGCAGGACGGTTTCATCACCAGCGCTGCGTACACCAACGTCAAGCCGGTGATCCGCAACGACTACAACCGCACCAAGGCGCGGGTCTACAACTTCAACTGGGACAACCAGTTCACCATCAACGAGAACTGGTCGATCGACGCCGACGTCAACTACTCGCGCGCCACCCGCGACGACATCAACCTGGAGAGCTACTCCGGCACCGGCTTCACGGCGGCCAACGGCGCACTCGACACGATCGGCTTCAACCAGATCGACAGCGGCCTGTTCTATTTCTTCCCGACGCTCGACTACACCCAGGGCGTCGTGCTGACCGATCCGCAAGGCTGGGGCGGCGGCAACGACGTGGTGCAGGCCGGCTTCATCAACGCGCCGCACACCGTCGACTACCTTGCCAACCTGCGCCTCGCCGCGCAGCGCAGCTTCGCCAGCGGCCCGATCGCCAGCGTGGAATTCGGCGTGGCGCACAGCACGCGCAACAAGACCTACCACATCGACCAGAGCTTCCTCACCCTGGGCGGCGGCACCATCAGCGGCGGCACCGCGGTCACCACCGCGCCGTTCAGCGGCACACCATGCAGCCCGCTGGCGTGGATGGGCGTGGCCTCGCAGCTCTGCTACAACCCGTTCAACCTGCTCGACAGCGGCACGCTGCAGAGCGTGCCGACCTTCGGCTCCTCGCTGAACCTGCCGCCGAACTGGGAAGTGCGCGAGAAGACCTTCACCCCGTTCGTGCAGTTCAACCTGGACACCTACCTCGGCGACGTCGGGCTGCGCGGCAACTTCGGCGTGCAGGCCTCGCACACCTCGCAGCGCGCCACCGGCGAGCGCGTGGCGCCGGGAAGCGCGGTCACCGGCAATGCGATCACGCTGATCCCGGTGGTGGGCAGCACCAGCTTCAACAAGTTCCTGCCCAGCGCCAACCTGATCTTCGGCCTCACCGCCAGCGATGATCTGCGCGTCAGCGCCGCGCGCACCATGGCCCGCCCGCGCATGGACCAGATGAACGCCAGCATGGCGGTGAGCGGCAACATCACGCACCTGACCAGCACCGACCCGAACCAGGCCTATTTCAGCTCGTCCGGCGGCAACGCCAAGCTCAAGCCGACCATGGCCGACAACTACAACGTCAGCTACGAGCACTACTTCTCCGGCGGCAACAGCTACGAGTGCAGCTCCGCCGACCAGAAGAACTCCGACCTGTGCCGCGGCAGCGGCGGCTACGTCGCGTTGTCGGGCTACTTCATCAAGCTGAAGGATTACATCAACCCGAACGCGGCCTACCTGTACGACTTCAGCTCGTTCCTGCCGTTCGGCCTGACGCCGGATCAGCTGAGCCAGCTGGGCACCACGCTGGGCACCGTCTCCGGCCCGACCAACGACGGCCGCGGCTACGTGAAGGGCGCGCAGCTCACGCTGAACCTGCCGTTCAACCTGATCGCCCAGCCGCTGAACGGCTTCGGCGTGATCGTCACCGGCAACCGCACCAAGAGCTCGCTGGTGTACCCGGGCAACTCCGACCCGATCACCGTGCCGGGCCTGTCCAAGTGGGTCGCCAACGGCACCTTGTACTACCAGCACGAGGGCTTCGAGGCGCGCATCAGCGACAGCTACCGCTCCAGCTTCCTGGGCCGCGTGTCGGGCATCAGCGCCAGCCGCATCGAGCAGACCATCCAGGGCGGCAGCACCTACGACGCCCAGGTCAGCTACAGCTTCGACTCCGGCTCGCTGAAGGGGCTGACCCTGATCGCGCAGGGTTCCAACCTGTCCAACAAGACCTTCACCACGTTCCAGAACAACGACCCGCGCCAGGTGCTGACCTGGGAACGCTACGGCCGCATGTACGAACTGGGGGTCTCCTACAAGTTCCAGTAAGACCTAGCAGCACACCTGCTCCCCTGCGGGCCCCGTTGTGCAAGATCAACGGGGCCTTTTTTTTGACAGGCGCGGCGGCGCGGGTTACTTCAGGGCCGGACGCAAGCGGGGAAACGGCAACGGCATGAACGCAGCACCCATCCAACGCGTGGTGATCGTCGGCGGCGGCACGGCCGGCTGGATGACGGCCGCCCTGCTCGCCCGGGCGCTGGGCAAGGCGGTGCAGATCCGCCTGATCGAGTCGGACGAGATCGGCATCGTCGGCGTGGGCGAGGCCACCATCCCGCAGATCCGCCACATCAATGCGTTCCTCGGCATCGACGAGGACGACATGCTCAAGGCCACCCACGGCACGTTCAAGCTGGGTGTGCAGTTGAACAACTTCGGACGGCTCGGCGACTCCTACCTGCACGCCTTCAGCGACATCGGCCTGCCGCTGGGGCTGATCGGCTTCCATCACTACTGGTTGCGGAACCGCCGGCGCGATCCCGACAGCGACCTATGGGCCTACTCGCTCAACACGCAGGCGGCGAACGAGCACCGCTTCGCGCGCATGGAGAAAGTCGGCGACACGCCGCTGGGCGGCATCAAGTACGCCTACCACTTCGACGCCGGCCTGTACGGCCAGTACCTGCGCAAGCGCTGCGATCCGGCCGTGGTCACGCGCATCGAAGGCAAGGTGGTGGAGGTGAAGCTGCGCGAGGGCGACGGCTTCATCGAATCGGTGCGACTGGCCAGCGGCGAGCGCATCGAAGGCGATCTGTTCATCGACTGCTCGGGCTTCCGCGGCCTGCTGATCGAAGGCGCGCTGCACACCGGCTACGAAAGCTGGCAGCACTGGCTGCCGTGCGACCGCGCGATGGCCGTGGCCTGCGCGCGCAGCGAACCGCTGTGGCCGTACACCCGCGCCACCGCGCGCAACGTCGGCTGGCAATGGCGCGTGCCGTTGCAACACCGCACCGGCAACGGCCTGGTCTACGCCAGTGCGCACCTGAGCGACGACGAGGCCGCCGCGACGCTGCTGGCGAACCTCGACGGCGAGGCGATCGGCGAGCCGCGCCCGCTGCGCTTCACCACCGGCATGCGGCGCAACGCCTGGCAACGCAACTGCGTGGCGCTGGGCCTCGCGGCCGGTTTCATGGAGCCGCTGGAATCGACCAGCATCCACCTGATCCAGTCCGGCATCAGCCGGCTGCTGGCAATGTTCCCCGACCGCCAATGCGATCCGGTGCTGGTCGACGAGTACAACCGCCAGACCCGCTTCGAATACGAAAGCATCCGCGATTTCCTGATCCTGCATTACAAGGCCACCGAGCGCGACGACACGCCGTTCTGGCGCCAGTGCGCGGCCATGGAGATTCCGCCCGGACTGGCCCGCAAGCTGGCGCTGTTCCGCGGCCACGGACAGATTTTCCGCGAGCGCGAGGAACTGTTCACCGAAGTCGCCTGGCTGCAGGTGATGATCGGCCAGCGCATCGAGCCGCAGGCGTATCACCCGCTCGCCGACGCACTGGATGCGACGCAACTGGATGGCTTCCTCGGCGACATCCGCACCCTGGTCGGCCGCGCCGCCGCCAGCATGCCCGACCACGCCCGCTTCGTCGCCGACCACTGCCGCGTCGACCCCTAGAAGGAGACCTCGCCATGCCTCGATCACGCCTCGCCCTGCTCGCCTTGCTCGCCCTGCTCGCCTTGCTCGCCCTGCTCATCGCCGGCCCGGCAATCGCCGCCACCAGGCCGGCACCCGCGGACACGAAGCCGGCCGCCTCCGACGTGTGGTACGAAATCTTCGTGCGCAGCTGGGTCGACACCAATGGCGACGGCATCGGCGACTTGAACGGCGTCACCGCGAAACTCGATTACCTGCAATCGCTGGGCGTCAGCGGCATCTGGCTGATGCCGATCAATCCCTCGCCCAGCTACCACGGCTACGACGTCACCGACTACCGCGGCATCAACCCCGAGTACGGCACGCTGGCCGACTTCGACCGCCTGCTGGCCGAGGCGCACAAGCGCGGCATCAGGATCATCATGGACCTGGTCATCAACCACAGCAGCAGCGAGCACCCGTGGTTCAAGGCCGCGCGCGATCCGGCCAGCCCGTACCACGACTGGTACCAGTGGTCGAACAGGCACACCGATCTCGATGCGGTGAGCGCCACCGGCTCGCCGGCGTGGCACGCGCTGGGCAAGCAGCACTACCTCGGCATCTTCGTCGACCAGATGCCGGACCTGAACTTCGACAACCCGGCCGTGCGCAAGGAGATGATCGACATCGGCCGGTTCTGGTTGAAGCGCGGCGTCGACGGCTTCCGCCTCGACGCGGCCCAGCACGTCTATTACGACTTCGAGAACCAGCGCCACGACCCGAAGATCCTGGCGAAGAACCTCGCCTGGTGGAGCGAGTTCCGCCACGGCATCGACAGCGTCGATCCGCAGGCTTATGTCGTGGGCGAAGTCACCCGCGACACCGAGGCCGAGCTGGCGCCGTGGTTCAAGCCGCTCAGCGGCGTGTTCAACTTCCCGCTGGCCGTGCAGCTGATCGAAAGCGCCCGCAGCGGCCACGCCGGCAAGCTGCCCGCCCTGCTCGACGGCACCACGCAGGCCTATCACGCGGTCACCGGCAAATACGGCATGGACGTGCCGTTCCTGTCCAACCACGACCAGGAACGCGTGATGAGCCAGCTGCACGACAACCCGCAGCAGATGCGCATCGCCGCCGCGATGCTGCTGACCCTGCCCGGCGAGCCGTTCATCTACTACGGCGAAGAACTCGGCATGCGCGGCAAGAAGCCCGACCCCGACCTGCGCGAGCCGATGCGCTGGTATCGCGATCCGCAAGGCACCGACCAGACGCACTGGAAGGCTTTCAGTGCCGGCGACGGCCCGGACATCACCGTGCAAGCGCAGCAGGATGATCCGCACTCCCTGCTGACGCGCTATCGCGAACTGATCGGCTGGCGCCGTCACATCGGCGCCTTGCGTGATGGCGCGCTGACCACGCGCGACTTGGGCAACCCGCAATTAATCGCGTGGGAGCTGCGTGATGCGCACGGTGCGGTGCTGGTGGTGCACAACCTGTCCGGCAGCGCGCAAACCATCCGGCTCGCTGCGCACGACCTGCAACGCTATGCCGGCGTGCGCGCCCGTACCGAGGACGCGACTACGCTGGCGCAAGGTGTGCTGCACCTGCCGGCGTACGGCTCGGCGGTGCTGCAAACGGCATCGGCCAGCACCAAGTGAATCGCGAGAACCGCCACCACGGCAGGAGCCCGCTCGCGGGCGATGCTCTGGCTTTGCCGGATCCCGAACCCGCCATCCTGAGCTTGTCGAAGGACCGAATCCCGAATTCCGACCCAAGAGCATCGCGCGCGAGCGGGCTCCTGCGGAAGGGACATGGCTCCCACTCGAACGCAAGCCTGCACCGACCCCACTGCGGAGCCCACTCATGACCCGATCGTCCGCCCTGCTCGCCGGCATCTTCGCCACGCTGCTCGCGCTCGCCCCAGCCGCCCCGGCCATGGCCAAGGCACCCACCACCTCCTCGACAACGAGTGAGCGCATCGACATCCCCACCGACACCGGCAGTGTGCGCATCACCCTGCCCGCCGCCAACGTCGTGCACCTGAGCGCGCTCGTCGACGGCAAGTCGCCGGCACGTTCGATGGTGATCGACCCCGCGCTCGCATCCGCGCCGACCGGCGCCGGCGAAGCGACCACGGCGCTCACGCTCGACTCGCCGCAGGTGCGCGTGCGCTACGACCGCGCCGCGCACAGCCTGTCCATCGCCGACGCGCAGGACCACGTGCTGCTGCACATCGCCGACGTCAGCGCGCTGGCGCACGGCAAGCTCAGCCTCGGCCACGCGGCCGGCGATCCGATGTATGGCGTCAGCGGCTACGACGCCTTCACCAGCGATGTCGGCGCCGGCATGCTGCGCCAGGGCAAGCTGGAGGCCAAGGCCGGCGAGCAGGGCTGGGCCGGCGCGCCGCTGGCGTGGAGCACCGCCGGCTACGCCGTGCTGGCCGACATCGACGGCGGCCACTTCACGCTGGCGCCCGCCAGCATCGACATCGCCGCACCCGAGGCGGCGCCGCTGGATGTCTACGTGATCGTCGGCGCGCCCAAGGCGATCTTCGCCGCGGTCGCCGACTTGAGCGGCCACACGCCGCTGTTCCCGAAATGGGCGATGGGCTTCACCAACAGCCAGTGGGGCATCGACCAGAAGGAACTCCTGCAGATCGTCGACACCTACCGCGCCAGGCACATCCCGATCGACAACTTCACCCTCGATTTCGACTGGAAGGCCTGGGGCGAGGACAACTACGGCGAGTTCCGCTGGAACCCCGCCAAGTTCCCCGACGGCCCCGGCGGCGCGCTGGCGAAACAGCTGCACGCGCGCGGCATCCAGCTCACCGGCATCATGAAGCCGCGCCTCCATGTCGACACGGTGGAGGGACGTTACGCGACGGAGCACGATTTCTGGGTACCGGGCGAGAAAGTCAGCGACGACTACTTCTCGCACAAACCGGTGAAGAACATCGACTTCGACATCCCCGCCGCGCGCACCTGGTTCGCCGAGCTGGCGATGAAGTACGGCTTCGACCAAGGCATCGTCGGCTGGTGGAACGACGAGGCCGACACCACCGGCAGCGACACCGAGTTCATGAACATGCAGCGTGCCTTGTATGAGGCACAGCGCGCGCAGAGCAAGCTGCGCGTGTGGTCGGTCAACCGCAACTTCTGGCTTGGCTCGCAGCGCTACGCCTACGGCCTCTGGTCGGGCGACATCGACACCGGCTTCGCCAGCATGGCCGGCCAGCGCGCGCGCATGCTCAGTGCGATCAACGTCGGCGCCATGCAATGGGGCATGGACGGCGGCGGCTTCAAGGGCCACCCGTCGAACGAGAACTACGCACGCTGGATCCAGTTCGGCGCGTTCACCCCGATCTTCCGCGTGCACGGCGCGTTCGACGAAAAACGCCAGCCCTGGGTCTACGGCCCCGTCGCCGAGAAAGCCGCCACCGCGGCGATCCGCCTGCGCTACGCGCTGATCCCCTACATCTACAGCTACGAGTACGCCCGCCACGTCGACGGCGTCGGCCTGGTGCGTCCGCTGCTGTTCGACTGGCCGCACGATCCGAAGGTTGCCAACGACGTCGACAGCTGGCTGTTCGGCGATTACCTGCTGGTGTCGCCGGTGGTCGAGCGAGGCCAGACCGAGAAATCCATCTATCTTCCGGCCGGCCACTGGCTCGACTGGTTCAGTGGCAAGGCCTACACGGGCGGCCAGACCATCTCGCTGGCGATCGACGCCACCCACTGGAGCGACATCCCGCTGTTCGTGCGCGAAGGCGCCATCATCCCGACCCAGGCGGTGCAGGACTACGTCGGCCAGAAACCCGTCACCGAAGTCTCGCTCGACGCCTTCCCCACCGACCAGCGCACCAGCTTCGACTACTACGACGACGACGGCAGCACCTACGCCTACGAACACGGCGCGTACTTCCGCCAGTCGCTGTCCCTGCAGCAACACGGCGACACCGTGATCTTCCGGACCGGCAACCCCGAAGGCAGCTTCCACCCCGCCCTGCGCACCTGGCTGCTGAAGATCCACGGCCACGCCGCACAAGCCGTGCAAGTCGACGGCAAGCCGCTGGTCGCACAAGCCGACGCCGCAACCCTGCAACGCACCGACACCGCAGGCTGGGCCACCGGAAAGGATCGCTACGGCCCGGTGACGTGGGTGCGCCTGCCCGCCGGCAAGACAACGACGGTCACGCTGCACGACCGGCGATAAGCGCACAACTTCTCCGGCCACGCCCACGAAGCACGCCCCCGAACGGCCGAAGGACCAGCCAGGCGGGCACCCCGGAACACGACCCATCGAGCTTTGCTTCCGCGGGGACGGCGGCATCTTCGGACCGCCTCGGAACATCCCGACCCCCGTCGCAGCCGCGAACCGACGCGCCGGAACGAAAGGCATACAGTTTCCGCCAGACCAAGCGCAGACTCTGCGCCGCCGTTACACCGTCATGCGTGCTCCGGCAATTCATGCCGGCCCGAAAGTCGCTGACAACAACGGGAGATGCCCACACCCTGCCCCGCCTGCCATGCACGCAAACCCCTGTTCCAACGCGAGAATCGTCTGCTTGTGCGAGCAGGGGCACCGCCGCATACTCTGAGCAACACCCACTTTGTTGGGTCTACTTGGCGGTTAGGCCTCATGGGGAGCATCTCGGTGGGTACCGCATTCTGGATCAAGCGCTTTTTTACCGTTCTCGTTGGCGCGTTCGTCATCATCGGCGCAGCGCAAATGCTCAAAGGCCATGATTTGTCTTACTCCGTGACTCAAGCTGCAATATGGGGCGCCATCACGGCAATCATGTTCACGGTGGGCAGACTTTATCAATCTCGTAGAGGTCAGCACTGCGCAATCTGCAAGGACACACCAGAAATGCAGCAGGGTGATCGCGGCAGCGATGCCTGACCGTTCGTTCAAGGCGGACGGATTCGCCGCCTCTCAACTCAGCGTTAGGCATAGGGATGCTGTCTGATGAGTACTGAGGCCATATTGGGCATTGGCGTCGCCTTGGTGATCGTGGTCGGCTTCATCGGCAAGCTCATTCCAAAGCGCATGCCGCCCTCCAAGTCCTTCAAGTGTGGTCGCTGCGGTGTACAGGCACTTCACACCAACCGCACTGCAGAGGCATGGCGCAATGGCAAGACAAAATTCTTCTGTCAGTCTTGCCACCACAAGTGGCTCCAGTCGCATTCGCCGCAAGAGCACGAGTCTTATGGTGTACGTGGTTCGTCAGGGCGGGGCTCTGGATGTCTGGGCATCGTGGTGCTGTTTGCGCTAGTTCCAATAGGCACGTGGGCTGTCTGGGCCTATGTCTGACAGCTCGTTCAAGACGGACGGCTTCGCCGCCGCTTAACTCCAGCGTCATCGCACAGGAGAGTTCGCAATGGACACGAAGAGAATCCTTTCTGGCCTCGCCGCGGCGGCTGTATTCGGTCTCGTAGCTGGTGAGCTGATATCCTTGGCCAACTTCACCTTTAATCCCCTTCTGCAATCGATTGTTCTGGGCTTCCTCGCAACCACAATCGGTTCCTTCATAGCGCGTCGGGGTTTTGTCTTTCCCGCGCTCGGCTTGTGGTTCGTGGGCTGGCTTCTCGTCGTCTGTCTCCTCTACTTCATCGCCGCACCGGCTGGTCAGGCGTCTTTCTTGGCTATTGCTCAAATCAACCTGCTCGGCATTGTGTTGTCCGCACTGGCAGTAGTAATTGGTGTATTCGTTGGTCAGGCTCTTGCCAAGCGCGCGCAGCGCAGTGCGCCAGCTATCTAACATTTCATTCGCGGCGGACGGCTTCGCCGCCGCTCAATTCCAGCGTTAGAGCCAATGAAAGCCATCTTGCTCGCCACCATTGCAGCAATTGCGATCCAGCCTTTCGTTCTGTTTGCGTGGTTCCTTTTGCCAGTACTAATAGCTGGCGGCCATGTCTCTCCAAACGAGTTGTTCGGTATCCCTATGTTTGCTGCGGTTCTCGCCGTGCCATTCGTCGTCGTTGTTGGCGTTCCTTCGCTCCTGCTTCTTCGGCACTTCAAGTACCTGTCGTGGTGGTCTCTCGGCACAATTGGTTTGGTTGTCGCTGCGCTCCCGGTAGCCGTCTATGGTTGGTCCGAGTACGCTGGATTTTCGTCGGGAGGTAACTGGTACGGCACACCAGTAGACTTCGTTGTAAACGGTCAAAAGACTTTGTATGGCTGGCTCAGCTACGCACAAAGCGTTGTGTTCTTCGGGTTGCATGGCTTCGCGGGTGCGCTGGCGTTCTTCTTCGTTTGGCGTCGCGCGTTGGGTTCTAACCACCCATTCGGGGCGGACGGCTACGCCGCCGCTCAACCCAAGCGTTAGGGGTCATGTGGAAGATTCTCGCAGCCGCAGTTCTTCTAACCGGACTCGTCGGTTGCGGGACCTTGCGTGATCACCAAATGAACCGTTCGATGGTTCGCTCGCGCGAGGCGGCATTGGCCAAGATCGACCCTGAAGAATGTCGGGCTAAAAATTCATTCAAGCCGAAGCCGCTTCGCGGCTCGGCTCAATTCAGGCGTTGGCCGGCAGCTCGTGCCGGTTTGCCGTATCGCGTGCTTCGCCCAGCTTCGCGCCGGGTTCAACTCACGCGCAAGTCATCAGCCCGAGACTGCAATGACGTCGAG
Source organism: Rhodanobacter sp. UC4448_H15 (assembly GCF_052978265.1). Next base: position 3,214,159 of record NZ_CM129665.1, read on the forward strand.
ACCGTCCGCTGCCACCGACTGCTTCATCGTCCTGTATCGCTGGCGTCTGCATGCCGGCGCCGAGGACGACTTCGTGCAAGGCTGGTCCCGTATCACCGAGTTGCTTCGGTTGCGCGGTTCGCTCGGTTCTCGCCTGCATCGCGGTTCCGACGGCCTGTGGTACAGCTATGCGCAGTGGCCCAGCGCGCAGGTGCGCCGCGACATCTTTGCGCTCGGTCCTCTCGACGAGGAAGCCAGCCGCCGGATGAAGGCAGCCATCGCGGAGAGCCTTCCGGAGATCACGCTCGACACAAGGGCCGACTACCTCGATGCACTGCATCGCGAGGGCATCTGAAATGACGCGGCAGCCATGGACGGCCTGCACGCCAGCGGGATTCCTGCGGGCCTGATTCTTGCTGCAGTTTGCGCGGCACGTTCGCGAAGCGCGGCTCCGGTGCCGCCTTTCGCGTGTCAACTGGATGCATCGCGCACTCTTTCTCACCCCTGCGACGATCCTCGTCCGCTGCCTCCTGCCCGCCTGCCTTCTCGCCATCCCGGCGCGGGCCGCGATGAAGGCGGGGAGCGAACCGCGGCCTGCGGCGAACCCGGGACAGGGTTCGCGGCAGGCCGCGGAAGTTGCACTACGGACTCAGTGCTGCGCATCCGCGCTGGCACCGGCGTCGCCGTTGGCTTGTGCCGAGGCGGAGAGGCCGCCGCGGGCCGAGCCGTGGGCGTTGGCGTGGCCGCCGGCGTTGGCCGAGCCGTTGCTTTGGGCGGCCGGGCCGGCGTTGGCGTCGGTGGTGCCGTGGGCGGCGCCGGAGCCGGAGACGTCAAGCGATGCATTGCCGGCGCGGCGTGCGGCATCCGCTGCTTGGGGTAGCAGGCCCGACGACGGGGGCGTCGAGTCATTCGACGGCTGTTGCGCGGCGTCCGTGGTTACCGGGCTGGTCCGCGCCGCGTTGCCTGCGGCAGCCGCGCCGAGCGAGCCGTCCGCGCTGACCGACTGGGCGCCGTTGGCGATCGCCCTCCCGGCGCTGTCCAGGCCCGCGCTGGCCGCGGCTTCGGCGTTCGCCGGGGCGCTCTGCACGCGATCCAGCGCGTTGCGGGTTCCGCGTTTGGCCGTCGAGACGGCTGAACGCGTCGAGCCGGCGGCCTGACCGGCGGCATCTGTGGCGGCCCGGCGCGGACCGCTGGCGTCGATGGCGCCATTCACGGAAGAACCCAGTTCGCCTGCACCATTCAATACCGCGTTGCCGTTGCCGGCGGGGTTGGCGGCGACCGAGCCGGCGAGGCTGCCGGCCGCACCCGCGCCCGCCTGGCCGTTCACCTGGCGAGTGGCCTGCGCGGCGGCACCGGTGGCCGCATCGGCGGCTGCCGCGGCACGCTGGTGCGGCGCGCGACGTTCGGCGGCACGGGGGTTCACGTCGGGAGCATGGAGATTGCCCATGCCGCGGGCGGCGCCGTCGATGCGACCACCGATCTGGTCCATGGTGCTCGGCATGGAACCGCGCAAGCCACCGCCGATGCCACCACCGAGCGCGCCGCCCAGCACCTGGGCATGCACCGGTATCGCCGTGGCGAGCGCAAGCGTGCCGGCGAGCAGGCCGATGGTGACAGTCTTGTTGATGAGAGTCGTGTTGCGCATGGTAGGACCTCCTGCCAGCGGACGATCCGCGGCTTCCAAGGTCCTGTACGTCGCTGCCGGGGGAATCCTTCCGTACCGGCCAGTGACGCTTGGGCGGCGTTCAGTTTCAGGGCGACAGCAGGCCGTAACCGTAACGCGGGTCGCGACCGCGGGCGCCGAGCGGGCGCGCTTCGCCGATCAGCTGCTGCTGCACCTGGGCCGCGGCGCCGGTGCGCGGGGCTTCCAGCAGTCGCGCCGCTTTTCGCGCCACGATCGGCGCCGCGAACGAGGTGCCGCGCAGTGCGTTGCGGCCGCTGCCGACCACGCCGGACGCACAGAAATCCACCTGCTCGCCGCTGCCGGCTTCGGGCAGCACACGGTCGTGCGCGTCGACGCCGCTGACGCCGATCACGTCCGGGTACGCCGCCGGATACAGCGGTGGCGCCGCGGGGCCGTCGTTGCCCACGGCGCTGACCAGCACGTGGCCGCGGGCGATCATCGCCTGCACTGCACGCGCGAGCACCGGGTTGTCCGGACCGACCAGGCTGATGTTGATCACCGCCACGTGCTCGCGCGCCATCCACGCCAGCGCGTCCACCAGTTTCGAGGTGGCGCCGCCGACCGCATCGCCGCACCACAGGTCGGCGGCATACAGCGTGTCCGCGTCGCCGGCGACGAGGCGCGCGGCGACCGCCGTGCCGTGCCGCGACGGATTCGCCGTGGTGCAGCCGTGCCGCTCGATGCGCGCGTGCGCCAGCGCGGGATCGCCGGGATCGACGCCGCCGTCGATCAGCCCCACGCGTTGCGATGGCGCAACGGACGACGGCGCCGCTGCCGTCGCGACGCGGGCCGCGTCGCCCTCGCCGGCGGGCAGGTACAGGTGCTGGTAGGTGAACGCTGCACCCGGCGCGGCTCGCTGCAGGGCGCGCAGGGCGCGGGACGTGCGGCGGTCGCGGGTGTCGTGCAGCACCACGAAGTCCAGCCCCAGCGTGGCATCCGCCGACGTTTCGCGATCCACCACGAAACCGGCTGCCTGCGCGGCATCGCGTTGCGCCGTCGACAGGCCGGTGGCGAGGAATTCGCCGCGCAGGACCGGCGCGCCGTGCGGGTCGATGTCGACGCGCCGAGGCTCCCTGCGCCGCAGCGTGTCGATCTGCACTTTTCGCGTGAGGGCGAGCGGGCCGCGCAGCAGGTCGTCGACGCTGTGCAAGGGCGCAACGGGATCCAAGCCGGGCAGACGCGCGCCGGGCAGTTGCACGTTCGGCAATCCTTGCACCGGGCCGAGCACCTGCGCCTGCGCAGGCGCCACGCCGATCGAGGCGATGGCCAGCAGCAAAACGAACACGGCGGACGGACGGCGCATGGGCATGGCCAACGGCCTCGGGAGCAACGGGGCCGGATGCTAGCATGGGTCCGCTTTACGCCCTCGAACCGCGCCGACGCGCACGAGGGATGGAATCCACCCCTCCAGACGTAATGGAAGGTGATGCGTGAATTCGAGCGACGCCGTGCGCGAAGGACTGATCCCGCTGTTGCCGCGCCTGCGCCGGCTGGCGCGGGCGCTGGCCGGCCAGGCCGCCGACGCCGACGACCTGGTGCAGATCGTGCTGGAGCGCGCGCTCGCTCGTGCCGCGCAGTGGCGGCCGGATGCCGCGCTGGATCGGTGGGTGTTCGCGATCGCACGCAATGCCTGGCGCGACGAACTGCGCGCGCGCGGCCGTTCGCAGCATCTGTTCGCGCCGGAGGAAGCCGGCGAGATGGCGGCCGACCGCGCCAGTGCGCAGCCGGCGCAGCAACTGGAACTGGCGATGGCGCTGGCGGCGCTGCCGCCGGACCATCGCGAAGTGGTGGCCCTGGTGCTGGTCGAGGGCATGTCCTACGGCGAGGCCGCCGAGCTGCTGGAGGTGCCGGTGGGCACCGTCACCAGTCGCCTGGCTCGCGCCCGCGCCACCTTGCAGGCCCACCTTGGGAAAGAAGCATGAACGCGATCGACGACGACACCTTGCAGGCTTACGTGGATGGCGAACTCGACGCCGACGCGGCCGCGCGCGTCGACGCCGCGCTGGCGCACGACGCCGTGCTCGCCCACCGCGTGCAGCAGGCGCGTGCCGTGCGCGCGCAACTGCATGCCGCGTTCGACCCGGTGCTCGACGAGCCGGTGCCGGCGCGGCTGTCCGCCTTGCTGCAGCCGCCCGCCGCGCCGGCGCTCGCCGGTGGACGTCATGCGCACGCCATGCATCGCCGCGCACCACGGCGCTGGTATGTGGGCGCCGCGCTGGCCGCGTCGGTGGCACTGCTGGCCGTGGCCCTGTGGTGGCCGCGCGCCGGCGGCGACATGCTGCGCATGCACGGCGGCCAGTCGTTTGCCGCCGGTCCGCTGGAGCAAGCGCTGAATCATGCGCTGGCAAGCGAACCGGAAGCAGATGCGCAGGTGGCGATCGGCCTGAGTTTCCGCAGCAACGACGGGCACATCTGCCGCAGCTTCGTGCTGCATCGTGCACCGGCGCGCGCCGGGCTCGCCTGCCATGGTGACGGCGGCTGGAGCGTGCCCGTGCTCACCGCGGCGCCCTCGCCCGGGGACGACGGCGAACTGCGCCAGGCCGCCAGCGACTTGCCGAGCGCGGTGCGCGCCGCGATCGACGCCCGCTTGCGCGGCGAAGTCTTCGATGCGAAACAGGAGCGCGCAGCGCGCGACGCCGGCTGGCAGTAACCGTGCAGCCCATCACGCGGACTGCGCGACTGCGGCCGTCGACGGTCTTGCATCGCCGGTCCGCTGCCGTGCAGGCTAGGCAGCGCCCGACCGTCGGCCGGCCGCCACCTTCCAATGCGGAGACATACGCCATGTTCAGTCACGTGATGGTCGGCTCGAACGACATCGAACGGGCAAAGCGCTTCTATGACGCCGTGCTGGGTACGCTGGGAGCGGGCCAACCGCACCGCGACCGGACCGCCACCGGCCACGACCGCCTGTTCTATCGGCACGACGGCAACACCTTCTGCGTGAGCGAGCCGATCGACGGCGGCGCGGCAACGTTCGCCAACGGCGGAACGATCGGCTTCAAGTGCAACTCGCCCGAACAGGTGCGCGCGTTCCACGACACCGCCGTGGCCCACGGCGGCACCTCGATCGAACAGCCGCCCGGGCTGCGCGAAAGCGGCTTTGGCGCGCTGTACCTGGCCTACGTGCGCGACCCCGACGGCAACAAGCTGTGCGCGAGCCATCGCGTCAGGCGGGAGGAGTGAGAGCGGGCGAGAAGATGTCTTGTGCCGAGCCGCGCGGAGAGCCCGGAAGGCCCAGTAACGTCATCCCAGCGAACGCGGGAATCCCTGGTGCGCCCCGCAAGATCAAGACGAATTCCCGCGTTCGAACTTCCTTTCGTTGAAACGCAGGAGCACGCATGAACCAGACCGCGAACGCCTCCGACCACCACACTTCGCGCATCGCCCGGCCACGCTGGGTGGCCACGGTGATCCGCCATCCCTCGGCGATCCTCCTGCTGGTGCAGCTGGCCGGCTTGCTGCTGTATCCGTTCATCGAGCAGACGCATTCGGCGCGCGCGTTGTTCGGCGCGTTCGGTGTGGTGGTGTTGCTGCTGACGATCGCGATGGTGCAGCGCACGCGCGGACGCGGCTGGGTGAGCCTGGCGATCGCGGTGCCGGCAGTGGTATTGAACGTGATGGGCCTGACGCTGGAGCTGCCGGCGCTGCGGCCCTGGTGGGCGGCGCTGGAGGCGCTGTTCTACTTCTACGCGGCCGGCTGCCTGATCGCGTACATGCTGGCCGACCGGCGCGCCACCACCGACGAGCTGTTCGCCGCCGGGGCCACCTTCACCCTGCTGGTGTGGGCGTTTACCTATGTGTTCGTGTTGTGCCAGACCTTGCAGCCGGGCTGTTTCTCCGCGGCGGTCGACCCGCAGGCGCCGCGCACCTGGACCGAGCTGCTGTTTCTCAGTTTCGCGCTGATGTCGAGCACCGGCATCGGCGATGTCATCCCGATCACGGTGCATGCGCGCGCGGTGGCCAGCCTGGAGATGTTCGTCGGCGTGATGTATCTCGCGCTGGTGGTCTCGCGGCTGATCGGGCTCACCATCGCTCCGTCGGCAGCGGGCGGCAAGCGCGGAGAATCGTGATTTTTCGACCGGATGAGGAGGTTCGCATGAACGCGCCAGACGCCACCCGCAAGCCGCTGATCACGCGACCGGCGCAGGGCCGCCGCTACGACATGGGCCGCATGCGCGCGGTATTCCATGCCGATGGCGCGCAGACTGCCGAGCGCTACTCGCTGTCGGAGTGGTGGCTGCAGCCGCGCACCGGCGGGCCGGGCAGCCATGCCCATGACGACGACCACATCTATTACGTCCTCGCCGGCACGCTCAGCGTCTGCATCGACGGCGAGTGGGCGCCGGCGCCGCGCGGCAGCTGGGTGCTGATCCCCGGTGGCACGCCGCACGATTTCGAGAATCGCGACGCCGCCGAATGCGGTTTCCTGTGCATCAACACGCCCGCTGGCTTCGAACGGAAGATGCACGAACTGGTGGCCTGGTTTGCCGACAACCCGCTGGGCGACGCCCGGTCCGGTTGACTCGCGCCGGCCGGGCGGACGGGGCTCACTGGACGTCGCACGCCGACTGCAAGATACTGCGGCAGTCGGCACGTAAACGTTTACATCGCGCGCGCCCGACCCCACCGACCCAAGCTCCGCTGACGACGAGGAATCCCCCGATGCGCCTCCCGGCCGCCTTCCGCCATTTCCTGCTCGGCCTGTGCGCCAGCGCCTTGCTGGTTGGCTCCGCCCTCGCGGCCACGCCGGCCACCGTGCAGATCCGCGTCGACGCGCAGGCCGCCGGCACGCCGTTCCCGCACTTCTGGGAAACCATGTTCGGCTCCGGCCGCGCCTCGCTGTCGCTGCGCGACGATTACCGCAAGGACCTGGACGCCGTGCGCGAGGCTACCGGCCTCAGCTACATCCGCTTCCACGGCATCTTCGACCACGACGTGGGCATGGTGAACCGCGACCCGGACGGCTCGATCCGCTACAACTTCTCCTACATCGACCAGATCTACGACGGCCTGCTCGAGCACGGCGTGAAGCCCTTCATCGAGCTGGGCTTCATGCCGCCGGCACTGACCTCCGACCCGAACGAGCTGCAGGAGTTCTGGTATCACCCCAACCGCGCGCCGCCGAAGAACTACGCCGAGTGGGACGCGATGATCACCGCCTTCGCCCGCCACCTGGTCGCGCGTTACGGCATCGACGAGGTAGCCAGCTGGTACTTCGAGGTGTGGAACGAGCCGAACATCGGCTTCTGGGCCGGCGAACCGAAGCAGTCCACCTACTACACGCTGTACGACCACACCGCCCGCGCGCTGAAGGCGGTGAGCCCACGCCTGCGCGTCGGCGGGCCGGCCACCGCACAGGGCGCGTGGGCCACGGATTTCCTGGCGCACACGAAAAAGAACAACGTGCCGGTCGATTTCCTCAGCACCCACGTCTACGGCGACGACACCGCGCAGAACGTGTTCCACAGCGACGAGCACATCCCGCGCCGCGACATGGTCTGCCGCACGGTGGACAAGGTGCACAAGGAGATCCTCGCCTCGCCCTACCCGCAGATGCCGCTGGTGTTCAGCGAGTACAACGCCAGCTACGCCAACCTGCCCAACGTCACCGACACCGTGTTCATGGGGCCGTGGATGGCCAACACGATCCGCGAGTGCGCCGGCAAGATCCAGATCATGAGCTACTGGTCGTTCTCCGACGTGTTCGAGGAACAGGGCATCGTGCGCAATCCGTTCTACGGCGGCTTCGGCCTGATCGCCGCGCGACGCATCCCCAAGCCCGCATTCAACGCCTTCGCGATGCTGCACAAGCTGGGCGATCGCCAGCTGAAATCGGACTCCGACTCGGCCCTGGTGACCAGGCGCGACGACGGCACCGTGGTGCTGGCACTGTGGAACTACGCCCCGCCAGTGGGCGACACCGCCAGCTACACGCCCGGCAAGCCCCGGGGCACGAACAGGCATTTCAGCGTCGACGTGCGCAACCTCGCCGCCGGCGCCCATGCCACCGTGTGGCGGCTGGACGAAAACCACGGCAACGCGGTAGCCGCGTTCGACCAGATGGGTCGCCCGGACTTCCCCAGCCGCGCGCAGATCGCCGCCTTGCGCAAGGCCGGCGAGATGGCGCCGCCGCAGCGCGTCGAACTGCATGATGGCAAGCTGCAGCTCGACATTCCGCCGCAGGGGCTGGTGGTGGTCGAGTTGCGCTGAGGTCGGAGCCCGGCGCGCATCGCGCGCGCCGGAGGCGTCAACCGCCGACTGCCACCGGTTCGTTTGTGCGAACCGGATTTCGCTGCGCATGTTGCCGGCACAACTGCTCCACCAGCGCCCGGTGATCCGGCAGATCCTGCAGCGCGCGCCCCGCCACCTGCTGGATCATCGCGAACTCGCGCCGCGCCTCGTCCATCTGCGGGTAGGCGCTGCGGGCGTGCTCCAGGTCGGTCCTGAACTCCATGCCATAGAGCACGTACTGCCAGCTCGCCGGCATGAACATTTCCAGGTCGGTGACGAAGTCCAGCCGGTGCGGCGGGCGACGCCGCCACAGTTGCAGGCGATCGCGCAGCGTCTGCGGAATGCTGGCCGGGTTGGCGTTGTCGATCCAGAACGCCGAGTCGCGCCGTTGCGACAGGCAGTAATGCATCTTGATGAAGTCGATGATGCGCTCGTAGCGCGCCACCATCATTTCGTTGAAGCGCCGTGCCGTGCGCTCCATGTCGTCGTGATCGGCCGGGAACAGGTGGGTCAGCATGCACACCGCCAGCTCGACCAGCGCGATGCCGGTGGATTCCAGCGGTTCCACAAAGCCGCCGGCCAGCCCGACCGCCACGCAGTTCCCGCGCCAGTGTTCCGGGCGATAGCCGGTCTCGAACTGCAGGTGCTGGGCTTCGAGCGCATCGGCCGCCGCACCGACGTAACGGCGCGCGATCTCCTCGGCCTGCGTGGCATCCATGTGCCGGGACGAATAGACGTGGCCGATGCCGCGGCGCTTCTGCAGGCCGATGTCCCAGACCCATCCCGCCGGCTGCGCCGTGGCCCGGGTATACGGCAGGATCGGCGTGTCCGGTGCCGGATACGGCACCTGCAAGGCCACCGCGCGATCGACGAACAGCACGTCGCGGCGACTGCGGAACGCCGATCGCATGGCGCCGCCGATCAGGCTGCCGCGCAGGCCGGTGCAATCCACGTAGAGGTCGGCCGAGAGCGCACCGAGCTCGGTGGTGACCACCCGCGCGATATTGCCCCGCTCGTCCAGCTCCGTGCGTTCGACCGTCGCCAGATGGCGCTTCACGCCCAGGCCTTGGCCGTGCTCGGCCAGGGTGGCGGCGAAGGCGGCCGCGTCGAAATGGTAGGCATGGTTCATCGGTGCCTGGTAATCGGCATCGGAGGCGTGCTTTGGTGCGCGCCCGTGATCGACCAGCCGGCTCTGCATGGTCACCGCTTCGGCGAACGGCGTGCCTTCGGGGGCGGCGCCCAGCAACCAGTAAGGCAACAGCTCGGGACTGCCCGGCCGACGGCTGGGCGTGTTGAACGGATGGAAGAAACGATCCGCTCCCGGCATGCCCGGCGGCCGCACCCAGTTGACGTACTGGATGCCCTGCTTGAACGTCGCCGTGGCGCCGACCAGGAACCGGCGTTCGTCCAGGCCGATCGCCGCCAGCGTGCCCCGGATCGAGGGAAAGGTCGCCTCGCCCACGCCGAGCAGGCGGATGTTCGGCGACTCGACCAGCTCCACCTGGACGCTCTCCGGCGCCGTGCTGTTCATCGCCTTGGCCAGGTAGCAGGCGGCCAGCCAGCCGGCCGTGCCACCCCCGACGACCAGCACCTTCTTGAGACGTGGCATGGATTTTCTCCCCTGCTGCCATGCAGCAAGCAAATTCGCGATATTCGCAGTAGCATCCGAATTGACAGCGCTGTCATATTGAAGTTGACAGCGCTATCAATCAGCCTACCGCAAGCTCACGATATTGGGGAGAGGGAGACCATGAAACTTCGCTATTCCGCGCTGTACATCGCCGTGACCGCTGTATTTGCATCGGCCGCGGTCCACGCGGCAGGCCAGCAGGCAAGCCAGCCGACGGAGAAAGCTCCCTCCGCCAGCAAGGTCAAGAACCTGGATGCCGTCCAGGTCACCGCGACCAAGCGCGAGACGCCGCTGCAGAAAACCCCGATCGCCATCACCGCGATCGGCGGCGACACGCTCGACAAAGAGCGTGTGATGACCGTGCAGGACCTGACCAAGCTGGTGCCCGGTCTGCAAGGCACCTCGCAGGGCGACCACGGCGTGGTCACGCTGACCTTGCGCGGCATCGGCAACGACAGCGCCAAGACCGAGTATGCCGATCCGGAGGTCGCCACCTTCGTCGACGGCGTGTACACCCCGCGTGCCGAGGCCGCCGCGAGCCTGCTGCTGGACATGGACAGCGTGGAAGTGCTGCGCGGCCCGCAGGGCACGTTGTGGGGCCGCAACTCCACCGCCGGCGCGATCAGCTTCAACACCGTCAAGCCCGACATCGATGGCGGTTTCTACGGCAACGGCAGCATCGGGCTGGGCAACTACAACCAGAGCGGCGTGCGCGCGGCGGTGAACCTGCCGATCAGCAACACCTTCGCGGTGCGCGTGGCCGCCGTGCACGAACAGCACGATGGCTACGTCGACTACCAGAACCCGGTGGGGCAGATCCCGACGCTGGCGCAGCAGCAGGCCAACTATCTCGCCTCCGGCGGCGATCCGGCCAACTTCCGGCCGATCGACACCAACCTGTTCGTGCAGAAGGGCCCGAAGTACAACTCCCAGGACCAGTCCGCCGCGCGCGTGAGCGCCCGCTGGCGGCCCAGCGACAGCTTCCTGTGGGATCTGTCGTACGAGTACTTCAAGGATCGCGGCACGCCGGGCATGAACCTGATGCAGCATCCGCGTGCGGGGCAGGATTTCTGGTCCGCGCTGATCGACGTGGCGCCGTACCTGGACCGCAGCTCGCACTCGGTACGCAGCCGGATGGACTGGGTCATCAACGACAACCTCGAACTGACCTACGTGGCGGGCTTCAACCGCTACTCGGGCAAGAGCGACTTCGACCAGGACGGCGGCGTCAACGTGCCGACCAGTTTCACCACCAACGGCGTGTACCAGGAAGACCGCACCAACCATTCCAACTATCTCAGCTCCAGCCACGAGTTCAACCTCAAGTCCCGCGGCGACAACACGCTGGACTGGATTCTCGGCGCGTACTACGAGCACGAGAACAACAACATCCGCTTCGACATCCCGATCATGAACGGCACCCAGCAGGGCACCGTCAGCTGGCAGGGTTCCTTCATCCAGCCGGAGGAACGGGTCACCGCCACCGCCGCCTTCGCCCAGGCCACCTGGAACATGAGCGACAGCTGGCACCTCACCGGCGGCGCGCGCTGGTCGCACGACAAGCGCGAGAACCGCGGCGGCGTCAACTGGGGCTGGGCCTACGACCCGGCCTACCCGCAGCAGCCCATCTCGCCCGGCCAGCAGCCCGGCGATGTCGGCTTCGCCATCAGCCAGCACAACGACGCCACCTACAGCAAGAGCAAGCCCACCTGGCTGCTGCGCATCAACCATGACGTCGGCGCCAACAGCATGATCTACGCGAGCGTATCGACCGGCTACAAATCCGGCGGCACCCAGGACGGCGGTGCCCTGTACCAGCCCGAGACGCTGACCAACTACGAGATCGGCGCCAAGCTCGCGTTCCTCGACGGCCACCTGACCTGGAACAGCGCCGCGTATTACGAAGTGTTCAAGAACTACCAGTTGTCGGCACCGGTCACCTATCCCGATGGTTCGCACGGGCTCGGCTTCTCCAACGTCGGCGGCAAGACCAAGGTGGCCGGCTTCGAATCGGAGCTGGCCTGGCAGTCGACCAACGACCGCGCCAACCTCGTGCTGTCGGTGATCCCCGAGAAGAAGCTGGGCACGGAGAAGTACGCCGCCAGCAACGACTACTACGTGCCGACGATCTGCCCGCCGGAGTCGACCATCAGCAACAACTGCATGGACATTTCCGGCAACGACCTGCCGCACGCCCCCAACGTGTCGCTCACCGCCATCTACGAGCACGACTTCGTGCTGGGCAGCGGCGGCCGCCTGACGCCGCGGATCAGCGCGCAGTACCAGAGCGCCCAGTGGCTCAGCTGGTTCAACTTCGGCGCAGGCGACAAGCAGAAGGCCTACGCGCGCGGCGATCTCTCGCTGCGTTACACCGAGCCCGGCGACAAGTGGTACATCAACGCCTACGTGCAGAATGTCACCGACGGCAAGGTGAAGAGCAACGCGGCAGGCAGCACCCTGCTCGCCGACGGCAGCGTGGCGTTCACCTCCCAGTACCTGCCGCCGCGCACCTACGGCGTGCAGTTCGGGTTCTGGTTCTAAGGAGCCATTCGTTTCACCGGCGACAGGCCCCTCCCCTGCGGTCGCCACTGGATGCCCCGGCAACGGGGCATCCTTTTTTGCCGGCTGCAAACGCGAAGTGATCCAGCCTGAGCGACCTCATGCGAGTGCATGGAAGCCAGCGTAGCTCTACTGCCTCCTCTGACCGTGGCCGATGTGGATGCGGCCCGCTTCTTGCCCGAGCGCACGATTGAGCGCGTCGGCCGGCCCTATCGACGGCACGCCGGGCGCGGTCCTGGAACTGTCGCAAGCGATCGCCCGCTACATGTTGCAAGGTGATCGCGGCTTCCAATGCCGCGATACTTGCTGGTCGGCCCAACTTTCATCGTCGACAAGCAAGGGCTATCGTGATTCATGGAATGCAATCAACAGGGCGCACGGGTGGCTGGACCAGGTGTCGGATGCCACAACTTTGCCAGCGCTTGCGAACGCTCTCATCAAGGGGGTCCCGATGCGAGTCCCTGTTCGCGCCGTAGCGTCAGAAGTACCAATCTCACGTGCCGGATGAAAGATATGCGCTGGCCCCTGTGCCGCCCGCGAGGCCATCTTGCCCGCCCTGTCGCGGCTGCTGGGCGATTCCGCCTTGGAGCGGTCTGCGGATACCGTGAGAAGCGAAAACATGACATACCGCAATAACAAATGCGCGACGCATCGAGACGGAGTGCTGGCACTCGCAAGAGCGATTTATGCGACGGCTTTCCTGTGTGTAGCCAGTTTTGGCGCTGCCGCAGCCCCTCCTCCCTTCCAGAGATTCAATGACTCATTGAAGGCCTTCACTCGCGGGGCCGCCGACAATTTCGAGACGTATATGGCTCTGCGCCATCTATATGCAGAGATCGATCCTCCGCACCGCAATTACGCCGCTCAGATGCTATCGATGTACGATGCAATGAACGGCCGTTATGAGGATGCAGATATCCACTTCCGGGAATCCTTCCCCGGGGCAACGAAACCGCGTAGTTGCCCAATTGACGGGTACCGGTCTGTTCCGTTGAAGGAGGCTATCACCAGCGTCGCGCTCGATTCCCGGGTGCTCATGATCAACGAATCGCACTCGGAGATTGGGACGCGCGCACTCATCCTCCGAATGCTTCCAATACTGCGCAAGGCGGGCTTCCGGAACGTCGCTTTCGAGGCTTTGGCGGGCCCGAAAGACATGCCGGGGTGGGTCGCAGGAGCTTCAGTTTTACCCCTCGATGACAGAGATCTGGTTACGCGGGGTTATCCGCTCGACTCCAATCAGGCCGGGTTCTATCTGCGCGAACCGGTTTTTGGCGAACTCATCCGGCATTCGATCCAACTTGGATTCAATTTGGTTGCGTACGATCCAAGGAACTTCTCGTCGCGGGACGATCGCGAAGAGAAGGAGGCTCGAAACCTGAAGGCTTTCTTGGACGAACATCCACATGAGCGACTGCTCGTCATAGCTGGTTATTCCCACATCTGGAAGACCGGTGGCTGGATGGCGGACAGATTGAGAACCATGGGAAATTACAAAATTACCTCCGTTGACCAGATAGATGGTTGGGGTGGATGTGAAGGCACCACGTGGTCGAAATCATATCCATTTGTTTTCATGAGCAGATCGTCAAATTCGGAGTATTGGGCCTATAAAAAAGGCACGGACGTGACGGTTCTCAATCTGATGAACAATCAGCGCGGCGCAAGGACGAGCTGGCTATCACTGAACGGATTCCGGCGGAAGGTCACGCTGCCTGGCTCGGTGTGCAATGGGCTAGCGCCATGCCTGGTATCGGCCACCTACATTTTGGAATCGGCGGACGCCGTTCCGGCTGATCGTCTTTTTGTATTGGAAGGCGAGAAACCCATTTTGTATCTCCGACCGAACACCTATCGCCTGACTTCCCAAACTGGCACAGGCAAATTGGTGTGGCGTCTACAAGTAGACCAAGAAGGAGAGACGCTGGAGCCAGTAGAGACTCAAGCACGCAGCCATAGGAACCCACTCAAAAATTCGCGGTGAGGTTCCCGCTGTTGTTCTCAAAGTCAATATTTTTCGAATCAACGCAAGCGTTCGCCCGCCACGGCCTCTCTCGCATCCTTCGGACGGTTTGGATGCATCCTGGTTAAGGGGCACCGTGCCCGATCCGGGTGCGGCCATCGGTCAAGTGTTTCGGGCATTGCCTCGGTTCGGGCGTCGGGCCACCGCTCCTGCGTTGCCTCAATTCGGGCGTCCCTGCCCTCGCGCTGCCTTCGCCATGTTGTCGTGTTGGGAGGGCTTTCGACGTCGAGAGTCGCGCCTCTCAATGCGCCTTGCAGGCCAGCGTCCTGTCTGCCACGGTGCCCAGCGACACTTCGGTGAGGACAATGCTTTCGCCACGGCTGCTGGTCCACTCGAATGGCCGATCCAGCTTGCTCATGTCGGCGCCCGCATCGCGGAAGCACTTCAGCGGAATGCCCACACGCAGCCACTGCCCGCGCGGCAGCGCCGCGAGTTGGGAGCCGATCGAAACCCCGGCGCCGCAGCCCTTGCCGCAGGCGACGCCGAGGGTCGTGCCGCGGGGCGACAGCGCATCGATGCGCAGGGTGGCCACCAGCATCACGTCGCCGTTGGTCTGGCGATCCAGGTCCAGCGGCGAGCTGCTCGCCAGCGCGGCGGTCGCCGTGCCGGCAGCGGACCAGCTCAAGCGTCGCGCGTCTTCCTGCGCCTTGTAGTCGAGGGCGGCCACTTGCAGGCTGCCGTCGCCGGTGGCGGCAGGCGCCGACGATACGGTGTCGCTTTCGCCGTTGGCGGCCGTCAGTTGCAAGGCGAAACCGTGCGCCGCCTGGCCGCGCACGAAGTACACCCCGGCGCGCTCGTCATCCAGCGCCACGCCGGCCTGCTCCGGCAAGGTGCCCAGCTCGCGGTGATCGGCATAGCTCAGGCCATAGCCATAGGGGAATTGCGGGTGGTAATCCGGCTGTCCCACGTTGAGCGGTGTCTGGATCGCCGTGCGCGGCCACGAATAGGGCAGCTTGCCGTGGAAGTCGTAGTCGATCGAGCCGTCGCGCTTGCGCAGCAGCACGTCGGCGATGCCCTCGCCCTCGCTGCCGGGCAGCCATGCCACCACGAAAGCATCGGAGGCGTTGATCTCGCGATTCATCCACAACGGCCGGCCGGTGATGAACAGGGCCACCACCGGAACGCCCCGATCATGCAGGCGGCGCAGCAGGTCGAGGTCGTGATCGTTTCCGGGCTTGTAGGCAAGGTTGGGCAGGTCGCCCTGGAACTCGGCATAGGGATCCTCGCCGAACACCACGATGGCGGCGTCGGGCTTCTGCCTGTAACTGCCGTCGACCGACAGCACCGCCGTGCCGCCCGCGGCACGCACCTGCGCATCGATGCCGGCCCAGATCGAGGTCGCGCCGGGGAAGTTCGCGTTGGTGAGGCCGGTGCCTTGCCAGGTCAGGGTCCAGCCACCGTTCTGCTTGGAGATGTTGTCCGCGCCATCGCCGGCGACCAGGATGCGCTTGCGCGGGTCCAGCGGCAGCAGGGCGTGGTTGTTCTTCAGCAGCACCAGCGACTCGCGCACGGCGCGCCGCGCCACGGCCCGATGCGCGGCGCTGCCGATCACCTGCGCCGATGAGCGGGCCAGCGGATTTTGGCTGGGCAAGCCTTGCTTGAACATGCCCAGGCGCATCTTCACCCGCAGGATGCGGCTGACCGCGTCGTCCACGCGGCTCATCGGGATCGCGCCGGACTTCACCTCGGCCAGCGTGTTGCGGTACAGCCCCTTCCAGGAATCGGGCGCCTCCAGCATGTCCAGGCCGGCGTTGTAGGCGGCGGCGCAATCCTCGTTGGTGCAGCCGGGCACCTGGCCATGCGCGTTCCAGTCGCCCAGCACGATGCCGTCGAAACCCATGCGCTTTTTCAGCACGTCGGTGATCAGCGCCTTGTTGCCGGCCATCTTCACCCCGTTCCAGCTGGAGAAGGACACCATCACCACCTGCACGCCGGCGCGGATGGCCGGCGGATAGCCCGCGCCATGCACGTCGCGCAGCACCGCCTCGCTGACTTCCGCGTCGCCCTGGTCCTTGCCGTCCCTGGTGCCGCCGTCGCCAATGAAATGCTTGGCGGTGGCGATCACGTGATTCGCATCGAGGAACTGCGGCGTGCCGACCGCGCCCTCCAGCCCGGTCACGATCTGCGAGGCGTATGCCGCCACCAGTGTCGGGTTTTCCGAATAGCCCTCGTAGGCGCGGCCCCAGCGACTGTCGCGCGGCACGGTCAGGGTGGGGGCGAAGGTCCAGTTGATGCCGCTGGCGCGCAGCTCCCGCGCGGTGACCTTGCCGATGTCGCGCAGCAGTTCGGGATCGCGCGTGGCGCCCAGGCCCACGTTCTGCGGAAACAGCGTGCTGCCGACCAGGTTGTTGTGACCGTGCACGGCGTCGATGCCGAACAGCACGGGGATCGCGGGGCGCCCGTCGGAGCGCTCCAGCGAGGCGCGATGGAACGCGTCGGCCAGCTTCTTCCACTGCGCCGCGGTGCCGTACTCGCCACCGTCGGGGCCGGAATTGCCGCCGGCCAGGATCGAGCCGAGGCGGTACTGGCGCACGTCCTCCGGCGTCACGTACTTGATGTCGGCCTGGATCATCTGGCCGACCTTGTCCTCCACCGACATGCGATCCAGCAACGCCTTCACCCGTGCGTCCAGCGCGGGGTCGGCCGGCAACGGCGAGCTCACCCTGGGCCACAGCTGCGGATGCACGGTGGTCGAGGGGCTGACGGCATGGGCCGGCACGGCAACGAGCAAGGTGCCAGCGATCGAAACGACCACAAGACGGCAGGACAGGCCCCGGATCGGGCGAAAGGACTGTGGCACGTGAGGCTCCAGGCTGGCTCGCGCGCAAGGCGCGGAAGCCGCAGCGTGACACAATTGACAGCGCTGTCAATTTGCAGGGCAACATCGCCGCGGAGCGGGCTCGCGGCGGCCAATTCAGGCGGGGCTGGCGGTCGAGTCGCGGACTTCCAGCGAGAACGGCATCTCCACCAGCCGCCCTGGTCCGCGACCGCGCAATACTTCCAGCAATTGCAGGGCGGCGACCTTGCCCATCTCGCGGCTGGGCTGGCGAATCGTGGTCAGTGCCGGCCACAGCTGGCTGGCCAGCGGGATGTCGTCGAAGCCGCACACGGAAATGTCCTGCGGCACCTTCATGCCCCGCTCGTTGGCCACCCACATCACGCCGCTGGCCATGTCGTCATTGGCCGCGAACACCGCGGTCGGACGTTTCTTCAGCGCGAACAACTGCCGCGCCGCGGCCACCCCCGAGGCGAAGGTGAAGGCACCCTGCACCACCAGTGCCGGGTCCTCGACCAGGCCGGCGGCGGCCATCGCCTCGCGGTAGCCGGCCAGTCGCCACCTGCTGGCGCCGTGGTCGGCAATACCCGAGACGTGCGCGATCCGCCGGTGTCCAAGCGACAGCAGGTGCTCGACCATCGTGCGCGCGGCGAGTTGCTCGTCCATCGCCACGCCGATGTTGTTCTCCCGCGACACCGGCGACACGCTGGCGAACGGCACCTGGCGTTCGCGCAGGCGCTTGAGCAGCGGTGCGTAGTCGGTGATCGGCGGGGTCAGCACGATGCCGTCGGGATGATGGTCGGAGATCACCGCATCGAGCCGGCGCACGAAGTCCTCGCCGCGCATGCGCAGCGGCCGCACCATCATGTTGTAGCGGTGCGCGTCGCAGGCCTCGAGCACGCCATCCTGGATCTCGGCCAGGTAGGTCGAGGCGGGATTGTCGTTGTTGTCGTACAGCATCGCCACCAGGAACGAACGATTGCCGGCCAGGCTGCGTGCCGACGACAGCGGCCGGTAATCCATCGCCTCCATCGCCTCGGTCACGCGCTTGCGCGTGGCGTCGCTGACGTTGGCCTCGTCGTTGAGCACGCGCGACACCGTCTTGGGCGAAACGCCCGCGCGGCGTGCAACGTCTTCCAGCCTTACCCGCATGCCTTGATCCAAGTGTTGCCGCGCCTGCGCTCAACTATGCGGTCAGCGCCGGCCCGTTTACAAGAACCGCCGCGACCGGCGGTCGGCAGCCGCCCGGACCCGGCGCGGCCAGGGCATGAATACGTATGCATCGGGTAGTCGTCGGCGCGCGCGGCTGCCTACCATGCCGGATGGCCGGGCCGGTTGGGTGCCGTGGATGCTGCACTCGCAACGTGCAGGCCGGGCGCGGCCGTGACATAACACCTGTCGGAGAATCCAGCACATGAGCCGCATGACCCCTCGCCACACTTCCAGGCTCTCGCCATGCTGGGCCTGATGCTGGCTGCCGCCATGGCCAGCGCGCCGCTGGAAGCGCCCGCATGGCATGACGGGCTGGACTGGCACGGCGTGCACGTGGGCATCCGGCGTGACGCGCAGGACACCTACACCCTGGACTGGCCGTTCGGGCAGCGGGTGATTGCGCCGCAACCGTTCAAGGCCGATACCGCCAGTGCGCTGTTCGACGGCTTGTACGCGATGGCGCAGGACGATCTGCGCCAGGACTCGGTGAGCGCGATCCGCGACGGCGCCTTCGACCACGGCGCGCCGATTCCCTGCCACTGCTTCGAGACCGGGCTGAAGTGGCCATACGTGTGGACGCGCGACCTGTCGTACGCGATCGACCTCGGCCTGTGGCGGTTCGACCGCGCCCGCGCGCGCAACGGGCTGGAGTTCAAGCTGTCCGGCGTGCGCGAACCATCCGCGCCGCAGGGCCTGTACGTGATGCAGGACACCGGCTCGGGCGGCAGCTGGCCGATCAGCACGGATCGCGTGGTGTGGTTCCTCGCCGCGCGGCACCTGCAGGACGATGCCGCGTTCGCCGACAAGATGCGCACGGCCCTGCGCGACACCCTGGCGCAGGACCGGCAATACGCGTTCGACGCCAATTTCGGCTTGTACCGCGGCGAGACCTCGTTCCTGGACTGGCGCGAACAGACCTACCCGGCGTGGACCGCCAACGAGGTGACCTTCATCGGGCAATCGTTCGCGCTGTCGACCAACGTGCTGCACTACGAGGCGTTGCAACTGGCCGCCGCGCAGGCCGGCGCCGATCACCAGGCTACCGCCAGGAACACCTACCGCACCCAGGCCGCGGCGCTGAAGCAGGCGATCAACCTGCACTTCTGGCGCGCCGACCGCGGCATGTACATGAGCTACATCGGTGGCGACGGCACGCCGGTGGACAGCTACGACCTGCTCGGCATCTCGCTGGCGATCGCCAGCGGAGTGGCCGACGGCGAGCGCGCGCGCCAGACCCTGGAGAACTATCCGAGCTGGCCGGCCGGCAGCCCGGTGATCTGGCCCGAACGCAGCGACCAGCCGATCTATCACAACCGCGCGATCTGGCCGTTCGTCAGCGCCTACGCGCTGCGCGCCGCACGCACGGTCAACGACCCGGCGCGCATCGCCCACGAGATCACCTCGGTGATGCGCGGCGCGGCGCTGGTCGGCTCCAACATGGAAAACTACGAGCTGCTGACCCAGGGCCAGCACGTGGACGAGGGCAAGCTCAGCGGCCCGGTGGTCAATTCGCCGCGCCAGCTGTGGTCGGTGGCGGCGTACCTGGACGTGGTGACCGAGGGCGTTTTCGGCGTGGAGGAAGACGGCCGCGTGCAACCGAAGCTGCCTGTCTCGCTGGTGCCGATGCTGTTCGGCGCGCGCAACGCCATCAGCCTGGACCTGCCCGGTCGCCGGATCACGCTGCAATTGCCGGCCAAGCGTGACGGCAACCTGCTGGTCGCCGATCGCATCCGCACGCAAGGCACGCATGCCACCGTGACGTTGAAGGCGATCCGGGCCGACGCACCGCCGCTGCGCATGGACGCCCCGCTGTACGCGCCGATCGCCCCGGCCGCGCCGACGCTGGCCGCCGACGGCGATCGCTGGATCGTCAACGGCGACGGGAAGCTGCAGCTCTACGTCAACGGGCGGCGCGCCGGTGCCATCGACGGCCACGGCACGCTCGCCCGCACCGAGGATCTCGCCTGCGTGCGCGCCACCCGCGTCGATGCGCATGGCCTGGAATCCCTGCCCAGCCCGGCGACCTGCGTCGGCCCGGTCGATCAGGCCGGCGGCGACTGGCCGCGCCACTGGATCGCGCCCGCCACCGGCAGCTATCGCGTGTGGGCGGATTACCGCAACGCCAACGGCCCGATCAACACCGGCGTCACCGCCGCGGTGAAATGGCTGCTCATCAACTGCGATGGCAGCGACACGCAGCGCGTGCCGCTGGTGATGCCGCACAGCGTGGCCACCCAGCCATCCACCCATGGCCGCTTCAGCGCCACCGACAAGGCGCGCTGCACGTTCGCGCTGGAGGACGGTCTCAACATGAGCTACCTGCAGCACTTCGCGCACTACACGGGCGGTACCGGCGGCATCGACGGGCCGTTGAACCAGGCCGAGGTCGACGACCTGCACATTGCGCCGCTGGCGGACGGAACCCGTACCCCATGAGCAGGAAACCCGAGCTGTCGTTCTGGCAGATCTGGAACATGTGTTTCGGCTTCCTGGGCATCCAGTTCGGCTTCGCATTGCAGAACGCCAACGTCAGCCGGATCTTCCAGACGCTCGGCGCCGAGGTGAACGACATCCCGATCCTGTGGGTGGCCGCACCGCTCACCGGGCTGATCGTGCAGCCGATCATCGGCCACTACTCCGACCGCACCTGGAACCGGCTCGGCCGTCGCCGGCCGTATTTCCTGGCCGGCGCGATCCTCGCCACGCTGGCCCTGCTGGCGATGCCGAACTCACCCACGCTGTGGGTGGCTGCAGGGCTGCTGTGGATCATGGACGCCTCGTTCAACGTGTCGATGGAGCCGTTCCGCGCCTTCGTCGGCGACCAGTTGCCGGAGCACCAGCGCCCGCGCGGCTTCTCCATGCAAAGCGTGTTCATCGGCGTGGGTGCGGTAGTGGCGTCGCTGATGCCGTGGCTGCTGACCAAGGTCGGCGTCAGCAACGTCGCCCCGGATGGCGCGATTCCGGACACGGTCAAATACGCCTTCTACGCCGGCGGCGCCCTGCTGATGGGTACGGTGCTGTGGACCGTGCTCTCCACGCGGGAGTACCCGCCCGAGCAGTTGCGCGAATTCGACGACGACGCCAGGCCCATGCCCGTGGACGCCTCGCGCGCGTGGCGGCCCGGCCTGCTGCTGATCGTCGGCGGCCTGCTGGTATGGCTGGCCATCCGGCACTTCTCGCTCGAAAAGGAACTCTACGTGCTGGCCGGCGGCCTGCTGGTGTTCGGCGCGCTGTTCGCCTGGCTTGCCTTCAGCCGCACAGAGGGCATGCTGCGCGAGGTGATGGGCGATCTCTACAGCATGCCGGATGCGATGCGGCGGCTCGCCATCGTGCAGTTCTTCTCGTGGTTCGCGCTGTTCGCGATGTGGATCTTCACCACCCCGGCGGTAACCGCCGTGCAGTTCGGCAGCAGCGACCCGCATTCGGTGGCCTACAACACCGGCGCCAACTGGGTCGGCGTGCTGATGGGTGCGTACAACGGCTTCGCCGCGCTGGCGGCGATCGCGATCCCGCTGCTGGTGCGCCGCATCGGCCTGCGCTGGAGCCACCTGGTCAACCTGTGGCTGGGCGGCGCGGGGCTGCTCTCGTTCCTGTTCATTCGCGACCCGGACTGGCTGCTGCTGTCGATGGTCGGCGTGGGCGTGGCGTGGGCCTCGATCCTGTCGCTGCCCTACGCGATGCTGTCGGACAACCTGCCCGCGCAGAAGATGGGCGTGTACATGGGCATCTTCAATTTCTTCATCGTGATCCCGCAGCTGATGGCGGCCAGCGTGCTCGGCCTGCTGCTGCGGTTGTGCTTCCACGACGAGCCGATCTACGCGCTGGCGCTGGGCGGTGCCAGCCTGTTCGTGGCCGGCCTGTTCACCCTGCGCGTGCGCGAGCCCGCCATCGATGACGGAAAGCCTTCGCCCGCCCCGTAGGAGCCCGCTCGCGGGCGATGCTCTCGAAGTCGGGATATGCAAGAGCAAGAGCTATCGCCCGCGAGCGGGCTCCTGCACGGAGAGTCGGAAGGGTCAGACGTACTCGACCACCTCAAGCCCGAAGCCGCCCAGTCCCACCAGTTTGCGCGGCGTACCCAACACGCGCAGGCGGTGCACGCCGAGGTCGGCCAGCATCTGCGCGCCGAGGCCAAGCTGGCGCCACTCCTGCTGCTGCGCATCCTCCGGCGCCTGCGCCGCCGGCTTGCCCTGCAACCGCGCGAGCAGGGCCTCCGGCGTGTCCTCGCCGGAGAGCACCAGCAGCACGCCGCGACCCTCGTCGGCGATGCGGCGCAAGGCCGAAGTGACGGTGAGGCCGAGGTCGTCGCGCTTGAGATGCAGCACGTCGGACAAGGTATTGCGCACGTGCACGCGCGAGAGCACCGGCGAGCCGTCGTCCACGGTGCCGCGCACCAGCGCGTAGTGCAGGCCGCGACGGATCACGTCGCGGTACGCCACCAGCCGGAACGGGCCGAACTCGGTCTCCACCGATTCCTCGTGTACGCGCTGCACGGTCTTTTCGGTTTCCAGCCGGTAACGGATCAGGTCGGCGATCGAGCCGATCTTCAAGCCGTGCCTGGCCGCAAAGACTTCCAATTCGGGACGACGCGCCATCGAGCCGTCTTCATGCAGCACTTCGATCAGCACCGCCGACGGCTCCAACCCGGCCAGCGCGGCCAGGTCGCAGCCGGCCTCCGTGTGGCCGGCGCGGGTCAGCACGCCGCCCGGTTGCGCGGTGAGCGGAAAGACGTGGCCGGGCTGGGCCAGGTCCTGTGGCTTCGCATCGGACTTCACCGCCACCTGGATGGTGCGCGCGCGGTCGTGCGCCGAAATGCCGGTGGTGACGCCCTCGGCCGCCTCGATCGAGACGGTGAAATTGGTGTGGTAGACCGAGGTGTTGTCGCTCACCATCGGCCGCAGCCCGAGCTGGCGCGTGCGCTGCTCGGTGAGCGTGAGGCACAGCAGGCCGCGCGCCTCGCGCACCATGAAGTTCACGTCTTCCGGCCGCACCATCTGCGCGGCCATGATCAGGTCACCCTCGTTCTCGCGGTCCTCGTCGTCGAGGATCACGACCATGCGGCCGGCGCGGATGTCTTCGAGGATTTCGGGGATGGTGTTGAAGGGCATGGGGACGTCCTGGGGAATTTTGATTTGATCGCAGTGACAGGGAGTGAGTGGAGAGGAGTGAGAAGTGAGAGAAGGCATCTCGAAGCTGCGGCTCTCTCTCACTTCTCACTCCTCCCCACTCACTTCTCGCCTTCAGGCAAAGCCGTGCTGTTTCAAGAACGCCTCGTCCAGCTTCGGCGCCTCGCCGCTGGCCAGCAGGCGCTCGACATAGCGTGCAATCACGTCCACCTCGATGTTCACCGCATCACCCGCGCGGCGCGCGTGGAACGCCGTGTGCTCGACCGTGTGCGGGATCAGGTTGACGCCGAAGCGATGGCCGGCGACTTCGTTGACGGTGAGGCTGGTGCCGTCGATGCAGATCGAGCCTTTCGCGGCGATGTAGCGCGACAGGGCGGCGGGCACTTCGAACGTCCAGCGCTGCGAGCGGCCATCGGGCGTGATCGAGACCACCCTGCCCAGCCCGTCGACATGGCCGGAGACCAGATGCCCACCGAGCCGGTCGGCCACGCGCAGTGCCTTTTCGAGATTCACCGGATCGCCGGGCTTCAACTGGCCCAGCGACGTCAGCGACAGCGTCTCGTTGGAAACATCGGCGCTGAAGCCGCGCGCATCCAGCGTGATCGCAGTGAGACACACGCCGGAGACGGCGATCGAGTCGCCGAGCTGCACGTCGGTGAGGTCGAGGTCGGCGGTATCGACGTGCAGGCGCACGTCACCGCCGCGCGGTTCGAGTCGCACAACGCGTCCCACGGTCTGGATGATGCCGGTGAACATCAGCACACCTCCCGGGGGGAGATGGCAAGCGAGACTGAAACGATGACAGGCATGAAACGTTCTCCGCGTCGGAAAGCGAGAACGCCCCAAGGCATGAGGCAGACGCATGGCATCGCTGCCATCCGCCTGGCCGTCTTCTTTCATCCGGACTGTGGGCCGCACCGGCGAACCGGAACAACCTGGACCGTCGGCTCCGGCATCGGACCGGATCTGCTGACCTCCCGATGCTGCCGGGAGCGCTCGCGGGCTCGTTCCGAGGAACCTACCGCCGGTGGGGAATTTCGCCCCGCCCTGAAGACGTTTGCCGATGAACCGGCCGCCGGATTCTAACACGCCCGCCATGCGCCACTCGCGCGCCAGCCGTTTGCCCGCCCGCTGCGGCATCATGTCCGTCCCTGCCAAGGAGGTTTCCATGCGCAAGCATCGACGCGACTGGTCGACGTGGCTCGCCATCCTGCCGGCCATGTTCTGGCTGGCCCACGCGCGCGCCGGCGAGGCGCCGGCCGACGTCTACACCGGCACGCTGGGCCGGCAGGCCATCGTGCTGCAACTCACCCCCGGCGACGACGCCGCCACGGCCGGCCGCTACTTCTACGTGCGCCACCACCGCGACATCGCCTTGTCGGGCGCGCCGGCCAGCAACGGTCACCTGCAACTGCGCGAAGGCTGGGACGCCGACGCCAACGGCCCGCGCATCGCGCTGGACCGGCAAGCCGACGGTGGCTGGCGCGGCCAATGGCAGGACGACAAGGGAACGACCCTGCCGGTCGCCCTGCACCCGGCCACGGTGGCGCCGCCCCCCGCCGATACGCCGCCCTGGCTGAAGCAGCTCCATGCGAGCGACCGCTACGACTACCTGCGCCTGGCCGGCCTCAAGCCACAGGCCGGCCAGCGCGAAACCTTCATGGGCCATGCCCTGCAGTGGTGGCGCGTGCCCGACGCCGGCATCGCGTTCTTCGAGATCCTGGACGGGTACCCGCCCGCCGAGCTTGCGCGCATCAACCAGGTGCTGATGGACCGGATGTGGCGGGAAACCGGCAGCTACTACGACTGCATGTTCAACCACTTCAACGAAGGCGATTACGAGCAGACGGTGACGCCGCGCCTGCTCACGGCGAACCTCGTCAGCGTCAGCGTGTTCACCAATTACTACTGCGGCGGCGCCCATCCGGACTTCGGCGATGCGGCGATCAACCTCGACGCACACACCGCCCGGACGCTGGAGCTGGAAGACATCCTGTGGCTGGGCAAGGGCAAGCCGCTGCACTACGCCACAGACGCCGACGGCAACCCCGCACCCGGCTCGGCCAGCTTCGAGGCGTGGTCGGATTACCGCGAGCAGCACCTGGCGCCCTGGCTGGCGCGTCAATGGCGGCAGCTCTATCCGCAGGAGACGACGGCCACCGGCGGCGAAGACGATTGCGGCTACGACGACCCCGGCGTGTGGCAGTTCGTGAGCTGGCACATGACACCGAAGGGCTTGTTCATCGGCCCCTCCTACGCTCGCGCCGCGCGCGTGTGCGAAGCCAACGACGACTGGTCGGTGCTGCCGTGGGAGACGGTGCGCCGGCACCCGGGGCGGCTCCGGCCCGGCTTGCCCTGAGTGACGCTGTGCGCATGTTGGCGAGCGGGCGACGTGCGTGAGCGCGTCAGGCCGGCGGGCGCAGGCGCAAGCGGATATCCGGACCGAGCATGCGCTGGTCGACCACCTGCAACTGCCAGCGCGATGCCATGTCGGCCAGCGACGGCAACTGCAGCAGCGACCGCGCGCTGTCGCCCAGCAGCAAGGGCGCGACATAGAGCAGCAGTTCGTCGACCAGGCCGGCCGCGAACAGCGCACCGCACAGGGTCGGGCCGGCTTCGACGTGCACCTCGTTGCAGCCGCGTCCGGCCAGCAGGGCGAGCACGGCGGGCAGGTCGAGTCCGTGGTCTCGTGTCGCCACCGCAAGGCGTTCCGCCCGGGCAAAGCGATCGTCTGCGCACGTTGCCGCAGCGCCATGCAGGACCAGCGTCGGCGCCGCGCCGTCCAGCACATGGCTGCCGGCGGGCGTGCGCAGTTGGCGATCCAGCAGCACGCGCAGCGGCGGCATGAACTCCTCGTCCTGCGGCAACCGGACGGTGAATCGCGGATCGTCCGCCAGCACCGTGCCACTGCCGGTGAGGATTGCCGAGCTGCGCGCGCGCCAGCGCTGCACGTCCAGGCGCGCCGCATCGCCGGTGATCCACTTCGACTCGCCACTGGCCAGTGCGGTGCGCCCGTCCAGGCTCATCGCCAGCTTCACCCGCACGAACGGGCGGCCGCGTTCGAGACGGCCGAGGAAGCCGCAGTTCAACTCGCGCGCCGGCCTGCGCAGCAGGCCGGTTTCGACCGCAACGCCGGCGGCGCGCAACTTGTCGATACCGCGACCGGCCACCTGCGGAAACGGATCTTCCGCGGCAATCACCACCCGCGCCACGCCGGCAGCCACCAGCGCATCGGCGCATGGCGGCGTACGTCCATGGTGTGCGCACGGCTCCAGGGTCACGTAGGCGGTGGCGCCCCGCGCCCGCGCGCCCGCCTCGCGCAACGCATGTACCTCCGCGTGCGGCTCGCCGGCGCGCTGATGAAAGCCGGTACCGATCACCTCGTCGCCATGCGCGATCACGCAGCCCACGCGCGGATTCGGCTGGGTGGTGTACAGGCCGCGCTCGGCCAGGCGCAGCGCGTGCGCCATGTGGAGGTGGTCAGTGCCTGAAAATGCCATGCGTCGATTGTACGGGCCCGCTGGCGGGCGATGCTCTTGGCCGGGAATCGGCCTTTCGACAAGCTCGGGACGGTGAATTGGGGAATCGGAGAAACGGGAGCATCGCCCGCCAGCGGGCTCCTACGGTTTGCGCGTACCGCCACCGAGCAGGGGAAGCTGCAGATCGGACAGGCCCGGCAGGTCGCGTTCCAGCTTCTCGATCTCCTCGCGGAACGCGTGCACGTCCTCGAACTTGCGGTAGACCGAGGCGAAACGCACGTAGGCGACCTGGTCGAGGTTCTTCAGCTCGCGCATCACCAGCTCGCCGACCTGGCGCGAAGGCACCTCGCGTTCGCCGCTGCGGCGCAGGTCGTTGACGATCGCCCGCACCGCCGCGTCCACCGCATCACTGGCCACCGGCCGCTTCTGCAACGCCCGCTCGAAACTCACCCGCAACTTGCGCTCGTCGAAGGTCTCGCGCCGCTCGCCGCTCTTCACGATCGCCGGCAACTTCAGCTCGGCCGTCTCGAACGTGTTGAAGCGCTCGCCGCACTGCGGACACTCGCGCCGCCGCCGCACGGTCGAACCGTCCTCGGTCAGGCGCGAGTCGATCACGCGCGTGTCTTCGTGCTGGCAGAAGGGGCAATGCATGGGTCAGGAATGAGGGTAGAGAAGTGAGTAACGAGAGAACAGCATCAACGCCGACTATCTCTCACCTCTCACTCCTCTTCACCCACTTCTCGCTCAGCCGTAGACCGGGAATTTGCGGCACTGCGCCGTCACCGCGTCGCGCACGCGGGCGATCACGGCGGCGTCGTTCGGGGCGTCGAGCACGTCGCAGATCCAGCCGGCCAGGGCCACGCAGTCGGCTTCCTTGTAACCGCGGGTGGTGGCGGCGGGGGTGCCTACGCGCAGGCCGGAGGTGACGAAGGGCTTTTGCGGGTCGTTCGGCACGGCGTTCTTGTTGACCGTGATGTGCGCCTTGCCCAGCGCGGCCTCGGCGTCCTTGCCGGTGATCGGCTTGCCGATCATGTCGACCAGCATCAGGTGGTTCTCGGTGCCGCCGGAGACGATCTTGTAGCCGCGTTCGATGAAGGTCTTCGCCATTGCCTTGGCGTTCTTCACCACCTGCGTCTGGTACTCCTTGAACGCCGGTTCCAGCGCTTCCTTGAACGCCACCGCCTTGGCCGCGATCACGTGCATCAGCGGGCCGCCCTGGATGCCGGGGAACACGATCGACTGCAGCTTCTTCTCGATCTCCTCGCCCGCGCCCCTGCTCACGATGATGCCGCCGCGCGGGCCGCGCAGGGTCTTGTGGGTGGTCGAGGTGACCACGTGCGCGTGCGGCAGCGGGCTCGGATAGACGCCGGCGGCGACCAGGCCGGCGACGTGGGCCATGTCGACGAAGAACAGCGCGCCGACCGAATCGGCGATCCGGCGCATGCGCGCCCAGTCGACCACCTGCGAGTAGGCGCTGAAGCCGCCGACCAGCATCTTCGGCCGGTGTTCGGTGGCCAGGCGCTGCAACTCGTCGTAGTCGATCAGGCCGTTCTCGTCGACGCCATACTGCACCGCGTTGAACAGCTTGCCGGAGATGTTGACCTTGGCGCCGTGGGTGAGATGGCCGCCATGCGCGAGCGACATGCCCAGGATGGTGTCGCCCGGCTGCAGCAGCGCCAGGTACACCGCCTGGTTCGCCTGCGAACCGGAGTGCGGCTGCACGTTGGCGTAGTCGCAGTCGAAGAGCTGCTTGAGCCGCTCGATCGCCAGCTTCTCGGCCACGTCCACGTACTCGCAGCCGCCGTAGTAGCGCTTGCCGGGATAGCCCTCGGCATACTTGTTGGTGAGCTTGGAGCCCTGCGCTTCCATCACCCGCGGGCTGGCGTAGTTTTCCGAGGCGATCAGCTCGACGTGATCTTCCTGGCGCTGGCCCTCGTGGGCGATGGCCTGGGCCAGTTCGTCGTCGTAACCGGCAATCGTGCAGTCCTTGGGGAACATTCTGGCCTCGTGAAATGGCGGGTGGGCAAGTCGGAAATTGTAGCCCCGGCCGGCATTTCCGGCCACCGACACGCCGCCGACCCGGCGCAGGATGAATATTTGAATGACAGATATTGAAATCTGTCATTCAAATATCTACTATTCCCACTCCCCCGAACCGGCACACCCCATGAAACACCGCACCCTGGGCCGCAGCGGCCCGCAGGTTTCCGCCCCCGGCCTCGGCTGCATGGGCATGTCGGACTTCTACGGCGACACTGATCGCAGCGAAAGCATCGCCACCGTGCATGCCGCGCTGGACGCCGGCGTCACCCTGCTCGACACCGGCGATTTCTACGGCATGGGCCACAACGAGCTGCTGCTTGGCGAGGCGCTGGCCGGCCGCCCGCGCGACAGCTACCAGCTCAGCGTGAAGTTCGGCGCCCAGCGCGGGCCGGACGGCGCGTGGCTCGGCTACGACGCGCGCCCGGCGGCAGTGAAGACGGCGCTGGCGTATTCGCTCAGGCGCCTGCGCACTGACTGCATCGACGTCTATCGCCCCGCGCGGCTCGATCCGAACGTGCCGATCGAGGACACCGCGGGCGCCATCGCCGAGCTGGTGCAGGCCGGCTACGTGCGCCATCTCGGCCTGTCCGAAGTTGGCGTGGAAACCATCCGCCGTGCACATGCCGTGCTGCCGGTGGCCGACCTGCAGATCGAGTACTCGCTGATCTCCCGCGGCATCGAGCAGGCGATCCTGCCGGCGTGCCGCGAGCTGGGCATCGCCGTCACCGCCTACGGCGTGTTGTCGCGCGGCCTGATCAGCGGCCACTGGGCGAAGGATCGCGGCACCGACGCGCGCGACTTCCGCCAGCACAGCCCGCGCTTCCAGGGCGACAACCTCGAACACAACCTGCAGCTGGTCGACCTGCTGCGCGGCTTGGCCGAGGCACGCGGCTGCAGCGTGGCGCAACTGGCGATCGCCTGGGTGCTGGCGCGTGGCGACGACATCGTGCCGCTGGTCGGCTCGCGCACCCGCGAACGCCTGGCCGAGGCGCTGGGGGCGCTGACCGTCACGCTGGGCGCGGACGACCTCGCCGCGATCGAGCGCGCCGTGCCATCGGATGCCGCCGCGGGCGAGCGCTACGCCGCCACCCAGATGGCGATGCTCGACAGCGAACGCTGAACCACCTTTCCGCTCGACGAGGAGATCCGACATGTACGCCATCATGGACATCACCGGCCAGGTCGGCAGCGCGGCCGCGAAATACCTGCTGGAGCGCGGCCAGCGCGTGCGCGGCATCGTGCGCGGCAAGGACAAGGCCGCGGCCCGAGCCGTGCGCGGCGTCGACCTCGCGGTCGCCGAGGGAGCGGAGGCACTGGCCGCGGCATTTGCCGGAACCGAGGGCGTGTTCGTCGCGTTGCCGGCCAGTCTCGCACCCGGTTCCGACTTCGCCGAATCGCGCGCCATGATCGCCGCACTGGCCAGCGCCCTGCGCAAAGCCACGCCAGCGAAAGTGGTGGCGCTGTCCTCCATCGGCGCACAGCACGCGCGCGACCTGGGCTTGCTCACTCCCCTGCACCTGCTGGAGCAAGCGCTGGACGCGCTGCCCCTGCCCCGCGCCCACGTGCGCGCCGCCTGGTTCATGGAGAACCTGAGCCGGCACGTGGTGCCTGCGCAACTCGAAGGCCATCTGGAAAGTTTCCTGTCGCCGCTCGATCGGGCGATACCGATGGTCTCCACCGACGACGTCGGCCGCACCGTCGCCAGCACGCTGGAGGAAACCTGGTTCGGTCGCCGGTTGATCGAGGTCGAAGGGCCGCGGCGCTACAGCCCGCTCGACATGGCGCAGTCGTTCGCCGCGGTGCTGGAGCACGACATCGAGACGACCGCGATACCGCGCGACCAATGGGCAACGCGCTTCGCTGACGAAGGCATGCCGGCGGACCGCATCGCCGGGCACGTCGCCATGCTGGACGGCTTCAACAGCGGCTGGATCGCGTTCGAGAAGCGCGCGACGGAACACGTCTGCGGCCGCATCCCGCTGGGTTACGTGGCGGACGAACTCGTCTGTGCCACGCTCGATGTGCTTGAATCGGCGGCATGAACGACTCCGTACTCACGCCCGAACGCATCCTTGCCGCTGCCGAAGACGTGCTGCGACGCTATGGCCCCGGCAAGGCGACCGTGGTCGACGTGGCGCAGGCGCTCGGGGTCAGCCATGGCAGCGTGTACCGGCATTTCGCCAGCAAGGCGGCGCTGCGCGAGGCGGTCCTGCAGGGCTGGCTGGCACGGTCGATGGCGCCGCTGCAGGCGATCGCCAACAGCCGCACGCCACCGCCGGCACGCCTGCGCCAGTGGTTCACCGCGCTGCGCCAGACCAAGCGCGACAACGTGCTGGGCGACCCCGAGCTGTTCGCCACCTACAGCGCGCTGGCGGCGGAGGCGGGCGACGCCATCGCCGAGCACAAGGCGCGCATGCAGCAGCAGATCGCCTCGATCCTTGCCGCCGGCGTGGCCAGCGGCGATTTCCGCCCGCTCGATCCACCCGCTGCCGCACGGGCACTGTTCGACGCCACCGCGCGCTTCCACTACCCGGGCCTCTCGCACCTGTGGGACCAGCCCGGCGAGGATGCCGCGTTCACGCAGCTGCTCGACCTGTTGCTGGCCGGCCTGGCCCCGGCGCCCGCTGCGCCACGGCGGCGCAAACCGGCGCGCTGAACGGCGTAACGCCGGCGCAAGCCGCTATAATGCGTGGTTTGTCGAATTCCCTCCCCGTGCCGGTGCTCCCGGCGGCGGGGCGCTCGCCTTCGGAGGTTGCATGAGCTCGCAGTACATCTACACCATGAACGGGGTCAGCAAGATCGTCCCGCCGAAGCGCCAGATCATCAAGGACATTTCGCTCAGCTTCTTCCCCGGCGCGAAGATCGGCCTGCTCGGCGTCAACGGCGCGGGCAAGTCCACCGTGCTGCGCATCATGGCCGGCGTGGACACCGACTTCCAGGGCGAGGCGCGCGCGCAGCCCGGCACCAAGGTCGGCTATCTGGCGCAGGAGCCGGATCTGAACCCGGACAAGACCGTGCGCGAAGTGGTCGAGGAAGGCGTGGCCGAAATCCTCGATGCGCAGAAACGGCTCGAAGAGGTCTACGCCGCCTATGCCGAAGACGGTGCCGATTTCGACGCGCTGGCCAAGGAGCAGGAGAAGCTGGAAAACCTGCTGGCCGCCAACGATGCCCACGCGCTGGAGCGCCAGCTCGAGGTGGCCGCCGACGCGCTGCGACTGCCGCCGTGGGATGCGAAGATCGGCCCGCTCTCCGGCGGCGAGAAGCGCCGCGTGGCGCTGTGCCGCCTGCTGCTGTCCAAGCCGGACATGCTGCTGCTGGACGAGCCGACCAACCACCTGGACGCCGAATCGGTGGACTGGCTGGAAAAATTCCTGCACGACTATCCCGGCACCGTGGTGGCAGTCACCCATGACCGCTACTTCCTCGACAACGCCGCCGAGTGGATCCTCGAACTCGACCGCGGCCGCGGCATCCCGTGGAAGGGCAACTACACCGAGTGGCTGGAGCAGAAGGACCAGCGCCTGAAGCAGGAAGCCAACCAGGAGAAGTCGCGCCAGAAGGCGATCGCCAAGGAGCTGGAGTGGGTGCGCTCGGCCGCCAAGGGCCGCCAGTCCAAGGGCAAGGCCCGCTTGGCCCGCTTCGAGGAACTTAACTCGGTCGACTACCAGCGCCGCAACGAGACCAATGAGATCTTCATCCCGCCGGGCGAGCGGCTGGGCCAGGAGGTGATCGAGTTCAAGAACGTCACCAAGTCGTTCGGCGACCGCGTGCTGATCGAGGACCTGTCGTTCAAGGTGCCGCCGGGCGCGATCATCGGCGTGATCGGCCCGAACGGCGCCGGCAAGTCCACCATGATGAAGATGATCATGGGCAAGGAGACGCCGGACTCGGGCGAGGTGAAGCTGGGCCACACCACCAAGCTCGCCTACGTCGACCAGTCGCGCGACGCGCTCGACCCGAAGAACAACGTGTGGCAGGAGGTGTCCGGCGGCTCGGACATCCTCACCATCGGCAACTTCGAGATCCAGTCGCGCGCCTACATCGGCCGCTTCAACTTCAAGGGCACTGACCAGCAGAAGATCGTCGGCAGCCTGTCCGGCGGCGAGCGCGGCCGCCTGCACATGGCCAAGACCCTGCTGCAGGGCGGCAACGTGCTGCTGCTCGACGAGCCGTCCAACGACCTGGACGTGGAAACCCTGCGCGCGCTGGAAGATGCCCTGCTGGAATTCCCCGGCTCGGCGATCGTGATCTCGCATGACCGCTGGTTCCTCGACCGCATCGCCACCCACATCATCGCGTTCGAGGGCGACTCGCACGTCGAGTTCTTCCCCGGCAACTACAACGAGTACGAGGCCGACAAGAAGCGCCGCCTCGGCGAGGAAGGCGCGCGGCCGCACCGGGTGAAGTACAAGAAGCTGGCCTGAGAGCAGGAGTGAGTGGAGAGGAGTGAGAAAAGAGAGATAAAGCGTCGACGAACCCGCCTTCTCTCGTTTCTCACTCTTCTTCACTCGTTTCTCGAACGGAGATCCCGATGCACTTCATGCAGTCACTGCAGCAAGCCTGGACCCGCAACGACTCGCTGGTCTGCGTCGGCCTCGATCCGGAACCGACGAAATTCCCCGCGCATCTGCGTGACACGCCCGACGCGGTGTTCGATTTCTGCCGCGCCATCGTCGACGCCACCGCCGACCTGATCTGCGCGTTCAAGCCGCAGATCGCGCATTTCGCCGCGCTGCGTGCGGAGGAAACGCTGGAGCGGCTGATCGCGCACATTCATGCGCAGCATCCCGGCGTGCCGGTGATCCTCGACGCCAAGCGCGGCGACATCGGTTCCACCGCGCAGCACTACGCCACCGAAGCATTCGAGCGCTATCGCGCCGACGCGGTGACCTTGAACCCCTATCTGGGCCGCGATTCGATCCAGCCGTTCCTCGATCGTGCCGACAAGGGCGTGATCCTGCTCTGCCGCACCTCCAACCCCGGCGGTGCGGATTTCCAGGCACTGGATTGCGGCGGGCAACCGCTCTACCTGCGCGTAGCCGAAACCATCGCCCGCGACTGGAATGCGCACGGCAACTGCGCGCTGGTGACCGGTGCCACCTGGCCCGAGGAAATCCGCCAGGTACGTGCACTGATCGGCGACATGCCATTGCTGGTGCCGGGTATCGGCGCGCAGGGCGGCGACATCGAGGCGGTGATGCACGCGGGCCGCACCCGCGAGGGCCTCGGCCTGATGATCAACTCCTCGCGCGGCATCATCTACGCCGGCTCCGGCGAGGACTTCGCCGCCGCCGCGCGCGCCGCCGCCAGCGAGCTGCGCGGGGCGATCAACCGCTGCCGCTGAGCGGCGTCACTCTCGCATCAGGACGCGAAGCGACCGGCAACCAGCGAAGAAAAGCGCCGGGACGCCGGTCAGCCGGTCGCCATCTTCGCCGCCTGCAGCGCCTTCGCCTTCAGGTCGAGCGTATCGGCCGCATCCAGCAACGCCCGCGCAAAGCTGCGCACCTCGGCCGGACGCAGGGCGTACCAGCTGCCGCCGGTGCTGGCCTCGCCCACGTTGCGTCCCGCGCGCGACACACAATGCGGCCGGAAAATCACCATGCCGGTCAGCGGCTCCGAACTGATGTCCGCAGACACGATCTGCAGGTGTGTGTCGTCTTCTTTCTTCACCGAAGCTCTCCCGGACGGACAGCCGTCTTCCGGACACTTTACGCCGCCGGGCATTCAGGGATTGTTGGCCGCCCCGCCAGCGAACCGAACCGACGGGAACCGGCGTCGACAGGCGCTGCCATATCCGGCGCGGCGTGGGCGCGCGCCGGTCGGACCGGCGCATGTGCCATGGGCGCTCCCGCAACCGATTGCCGAGCTGGCCGCACTGGCGGCCATGAGCGAACGCAGCTTCATGCGCCACTTCAGGCAGGCCACCGGCACCAGTCCGGTGCATTGGCTGATCGGCGCGCGAGTGGATCGTGCGCGGGAATTGCTGGAAAGCTCGACGCTCTCCATCGACGCGATTGCCGGGCAGTGCGGCTTCGGCAGCGCGATCACGCTGCGCCATCATTTCCGGCGCAAGCTGGCGATCAGCCCGGCGGCTTATCGGTCGCGCTTCGCGCAGACACGCCGCGGCTGAGCGGTCACGGGCACCGCCCCGCGCGGCTTCAGCGCACGTGGACCCAGTACACGCGGGTGCCGTTGGCACGATCCTCCGCACGGTGACCTTCGCGACCTTCCACCACGGTGCCCCAGTTTGAGCGCAGCGAACCCAGCACGATGCGGTCGATGCGCAGCTTCTCGCCGGCCTGGATGAGGAAGTTCGCCTCGATCACCATCACGCCCTCGCGCTCGAACACCAGGGTGGCGCCGCGCACCGCGCCCGCGCCCCAGCCGATGTGCAGTTCGCACGGTACCGGCGAGAACACACCGCGGTTGTCGAGGCTCCAGCCTTCGGTCTTGCCCAGCAGCGATTGCAGCTCCGGGTGGCTCCAATCGACGTTGTTGCCCGATGGGGGCTTGGCGTGATGGTTCATGAGCATGGCTCCTCGCACGCGTGGGCAGCCACCGGGAAGGCGAGGCTTCCCGGCCGGTCGGTTCCGCCATGCAGATGGCCAAAGCGTGGGCTCATGGCCTCGGTAACGGCAGGCCCGCCCGCCACTTGAGCGGCGCGTTCAGGCATCTGCTGGCGGCTGACCCGGAAACAGCACGTCGGTGTAGCCGAATTTGCTGAAATCGGTGATGCGCGAGGGGTAGAGGCGACCGATCAGGTGGTCGCATTCGTGCTGCACCACGCGCGCGTGGAAACCCTCGGCGGTGCGTTCGATGCGCTGGCCGCGCGGGTCGAGGCCCTGGTAGCGGATCAGCGAAAAACGGCTCACCGCGCCGTTCAGCCCGGGCACGGACAGGCAGCCCTCCCAGCCCACCTCCATGTCCTGCGACAGCGGGGTGATCACCGGATTGAGCAGGATCGTCTGCGGCACCTCGGGGGCGTCGGGATAGCGCTCGGAATGCTCGAAGCCGAAGATCACCAGCTGCAGGTCCACGCCGATCTGCGGCGCGGCCAGGCCCACGCCGTCGGCAGCGCGCATGGTCTCGAACATGTCCTTGATCAGCATGTCGAGCTCCGCGCTGCCGAGCATCGCCGGGGGCACCGGCGGCGCGATGCGCAGCAGCCGGGGGTCACCCATCTTGAGGATCTCGTGGATCATGCCTGCCTCGCTTTCGCCATGCCGACCATCCTGCCCGCGTCCACGTGAACGCGGCATGTGTTGCCGCGGTCGCGGCTGCCGTCAGCGGCCGAACACTTTCTTCAGCAGGTCAGTGGTGCGCGCGCCGGGGTTGGTCCGGATGGATTGCTCCTGCGCGCCGATCTCGGTGAACAGGCCGTCGAGGGTCTTCGCGGTGACGTAATCGTCCAGGTCCAGCGCCGTGCCGCCGTGCGTCGACTTGTCATGGTCGAGCGCACCCAGCAGGCCGCCCAGCGCACCGCTGCTGCTGCCGGACATGAACGCCTTGTATTTCTGGGTGACGCCGACGCTGTCGGTGGCCTTGGCGACGATCGGATGGATGCGCGCCGTCAGCGCCTCGCCGGCGACGCGGCGGAAGTAGTCGGTGGCTGCGTGGTCGCCGCCAGTGAGGATGCCGCGCGCGTCGTCGAGCGTCATCTTGCGGATGGCGTCGCCGAAGATCTCGGCCACCTGCGGCACCGCCTTTTCCGCCGCACGGTTCATGCTCAGCTCGAACGCGTCCACCTTGGCGCCCTGGCCGAGCTGGCGCGCCAGCTTGCCGGCCTGTTCCAGCTTGCCCGGGAGCGGGATGCGCACCTTGGCGTTGTTCCAGAAACCGCCGTCGCGGCCGAGGTTGTTGATCGCGCTGGTGGTGCCCTTGGCCAGCGCCTCCTTGAGGCCGGCGGCGATGTCGCTGCTCGGCAGGTTGCTGCCCTTCGCCGGCGTGGCGTGGGTGGATTGCCTGGCCTTGTTCAACAGGTCCTTGAACTGGCTGGCGTTGGCTGCGGGGGTGCCCGTGGCGAGGAGGAATACGGCCAGGAAACTGCAATGTGCCAGGACGCGCATGACGAACTCCTCGCAATCGACAGGGCGGCCAGTGTAGCGCCGCCATGCCTCCCGCAACGAAGCCGGGCGCGCCTGCCATTCGACCAATGGCTAATGCCGGCGCGCGGCTTCCGGGATTGACCCCCGCCGCCGGCAGGACGATTCTTGCGGCATTGCCGAGGAGAACCGCCATGCAAGTCGCCGTGCGCAGATCCGGTGTCGCCAGCAAGCTGGTATGGGCCGCCGTCGCCATCATCGGTGCAACCTGCCTCGGCGTGGTGGCGCTCAGGCGCGGCGAACCGGTCAACGCGATCTGGCTGGTGGCCGCGGCCATCGCGGTGTTCTCGATCGGCTTTCGCTTCTACGGCAAGTTCGTCGAGCACTCGGTGCTGCGGCTGGACCCGACGCGCGCGCCACCCTCGGTACTGCGCAATGACGGGCTCGACTACGTGCCCACCGACAAGTGGGTGGTGTTCGGCCATCACTTCGCCGCGATCGCCGGCGCCGGCCCGCTGGTCGGCCCGGTGCTGGCCGCGCAGATGGGCTATCTGCCCGGCACCTTGTGGATCCTGTTCGGCGTGGTGTTCGCCGGCGCGGTGCAGGACTTCATGATCCTCGGCCTCTCGCTGCGCCGCGACGCCCGCTCGCTCGGCCACATGCTGCGCGAGGAACTCGGCCCGTTGCCCGGCCTGGTGGCGATGATCGGCGTGCTGGTGCTGATGATGATCGTGCTGGCGGTGCTGGCGCTGGTGGTGGTCAAGGCGCTCACGCACAGCCCGTGGGGCACCTTCACCGTGGCCTGCACCATCCCGATCGCCTTCCTGATGGGCGGCTACATGCGCTGGTTCCGGCCGGGACGCATTCTCGAAGTGTCGATCATCGGCCTGATCCTGCTGCTGCTCTCGATCTGGGCCGGCAAGTTCGTGGCGGACTCGGCCACGCTGGCACCGCTGTTCGACATGGATGCCAAGGCGCTGGCCTGGTGGCTGATCGGCTACGGCTTCGTCGCCTCGGTGCTGCCGGTGTGGCTGCTGCTGGCACCGCGCGATTACCTTTCCACCTTCCTCAAGATCGGCACCATCGCGCTGCTGGCGCTGGCCATCCTGATCACCGCACCGGACCTGCAGATGCCGGCGGTGACGCGTTTCATCGACGGCACCGGCCCGGTGTTCGCCGGCGACCTGTTCCCGTTCCTGTTCATCACCATCGCCTGCGGTGCGGTGTCGGGCTGGCACTCGATCATCGCCTCGGGCACCACGCCCAAGCTGCTCGCCAACGAGGGCCAGGCGCGCATGGTCGGCTACGGCGGCATGCTGATGGAGGCGTTCGTGGCGATCATGGCGCTGATTGCCGCCACCTACCTGCACCCGGGCGTGTACTTCGCGATGAACTCGCCGAGCGCGATCATCGGCAGCACGGTGCAGGACGCGGCCACCACGATCAGCCAGTGGGGCTTCGTGGTGACGCCGGAGCAGTTGCTGCAGACCGCGAAAGACATCGGCGAAAACAGCATCCTCAGCCGCGCCGGCGGCGCCCCCACGCTGGCGGTGGGCATGGCGCAGCTGCTGCACAACATCATGCCCTCCGGCGGCCTGATGGCGTTCTGGTACCACTACGCGATCCTGTTCGAGGCGCTGTTCATCCTCACCACGGTGGACGCCGGCACGCGCGTGGGCCGCTTCATGATCCAGGAGATCGCCGGCCTGATCCACAAGCCGCTGCAGGAAACCGATTCATGGGCCGGCAACCTGCTGGCCACCGCGATCTGCGTGCTCATCTGGGGCTACTTCCTGTACCAGGGTGCGGTCGACCCGCTGGGCGGCATCAACACCTTGTGGCCGCTGTTCGGCATCGCCAACCAGATGCTCGCCGCGATCGCGCTGATGCTGGCCACCGTGGTGGTGGTGAAACTCAAGCGCGAGCGCTACGTGTGGGTGCCCGGCATCCCCGCGCTGTGGCTGATCATCTGCACGCTCACCGCCGGCTACCAGAAACTGGTCGGCCCGATCAGCTTCACCGCGGCGGCCAACAAGTACGCCGACGCCATGCAGCAGGGCCAGTTGCTGGCGCCGGCCAAGACCACCGCCGCCATGCAGCAGATCGTCACCAACAACTACGTCGACATGGTGCTCACCGGCCTGTTCATGGCGCTGGTCGTGGTGATGGTGCTGTTCTCCCTGCGCTCGCTGGTCAAGGCCTGGCGTACCAACCACCCGACCGCGCACGAGGAACCCTACGTGGCGCTGAGCAGCGTGGCCGGCTGAGATGAACGCGACGTTCCGGTCCGTGCGCAAGTGGGCGGTGCAAACCGCCCGCCTGTGCTGCGGCATCCCCGACTACGACGGCTACGTCAAGCACCTGCGCGAACACCATCCCGAGCGCAAGGTGCCGAGCTACGGCGAGTTCTTCCGCGAGCGCCAGGAAGCGCGCTACAAGGGTGGCGGCGGGCGCTGTTGCTGAGCGTCCGCGCGGCACGGCGTGCCGGCTTCAGGGTTTGCGCGCCACGACGATCTGGCTGATCGGCATGAACTCGTCCAGCTGCTGCTTGAGCTGCGCGCCCTGCGGCATGTCCAGCAGCGCCTGCCAGGCCGCGGTCCAGTGATCGAGTACCGGATGCGCGGGGTCATGCAGCTCCACCCGGCAACCCCAGAACAGCGCCCACCAGATCGACCAGAAAAAGCCGTGCTGGGTGTGCTCCACCACCACCAGGCCAGCCTCGCCGATCCATTGCGCGAACTCGTCGCGTCCGATCACCCGCAGTGCGCCACCGGGCAGCTCGCGGGACTCCGGCGGCAACACCTTTTCCTGCAGCGTCTCCTGCAGCGCGCCGGGCACGCTGAGCAGGTAGATGGCGCCGGATGCGCCGACACGGAACAGCTCGGCCAGCACCTGACGCGGGTCGTCGACGTGCTGCAACACCTCGGTGCAGATCACCCGCGTGGCGATGCCGTCGTCCAGCGGCAGCGGGTTCGCGTCGCTGACCAGCGCGGTCTGCGTGCCGCGGCCCTCGACGCTCAGCCGGGCGCGCACCTCGCGGATCACCTGCGGCTCGCGGTCGACGGCGTAGACGCGGGCACCGTGGCGCGCGCAGAACACGCTGTTGACGCCGGCGCCGCAGCCAACGTCCACCACCACGTCACCGGCGCCGATCGGCACGCCGCGGAACAGCTCGCCGCTGTCCTCGCGATACCAGCCGCCGAGTTTCGCGTCGCGCAGGCCGACCGCCGACGGGCCATGCGGCGCGGGCTCGTCCACGGCGGTGGAATGCTCGACGGGATGGGGCATGGCTGGCCTCCGGAACGGGTAAACGAAGAGTGGGGCACGCGCGCATCCTCCACGAACGAACCCGGTGCGCCACCCGGTCCGCGCAGTGTGGCACTGCGAAGCGTGCGAGGCATGCCGCCGGCACGCGCCGGACCGGCGACAATTCCGGCCGCTCCCCCCCCCCCCCCGCTGCCACCCGATCTCCGCCTGGCCACGGCGAGTTCTTCTGCGAGCGCAAGGAAGCGCGCTGCAAGGGCGACGGCGGGCGCTGTTGCTGGAGGAAGAACCCAGTCGGGTCCCTTGTATCGGAAACCCCGGCAGACCCGGCACCTATTCCGACTCGCGTCAGCGGAACAGGACTCCGGGCGTATCGAACGATGCCGCCCTGCGCTGGATCAACTCCGTCTTGATGACCCGCTCCAGGTCATCCGCAAACCCGCGCATGGCACTCTCGCTGCCGAAGGAGGCGGTCATGGCGTTTCTACGGGTGCCGGGCCCGCCGGCCAGCGCTTTCGCCACCACGACGCTTCCGACATACGCGTTGAACTCCTGCTCAAGCCAGCGGCACACGATCGCCGTTTCCTTGGCCTGGATATAGTCATTGGCGACGTCAATACGCGCCGATGATCGCCCCGACCATTTCGGCGACGGCGGATACAGCCCCTCGACCGCGGCGCTCCCCGGGCGCGCCATGCTCCTCGCAGTTCGTTGGTCGCGCCCGGCTTGCCGGTTGACCCAGGCTGCGGGTGCGGTGTCGTTGGCCGTGTTGGTCTCCCCACTCCAGGCAGGGTCGCCCAGACGGGACGGATGGACGAACGCACGCTGGAAAGTGAAGTGCTTGCCATGTGCCGTTGGAGTCGGTGCCTGGTACTCCGTCCCCATCAGGTCGAGCATCATCAGTCCCATCATCCAGGCACGGGCATTGCGCATCGGCTCGGCTATGAACATGACGGCAGACAGCAGCGGCAAGGCCGAGATGGTGTCAGTTGCACCAGCCGTCTGCGGGGCCGAGGCCTTCTGCGGAGCCTTGCGTTTCGACTCGTCGGGGTTCATGTCGACTGTCCAGCGCGTACCCTTCGCCTGGAGTCCGCCGCCGGTTCTGGGGGCGGTTCCCTTGAGCACGCCGCGCAAGGACGCCGCGATACGCTGCGACCAGACGACACCTTCCATGCCGGAGACCGTATTGCCTTCGTGCATGAACTTGCCGAACTCGCGATAGCTCGCACCATCGGCCCGATTCCAGATGGTGCCGGCGCGGGCGTCGGTGCCCGAATAGCCGACGTCACACATGTAACACCCATCGGCGAAGCCGCCACTGCGTCCGTCCTTGATCTTGTGGATCAGGCGACCGGCGATGGAAAAGTACAGGTCCTGCGACCGACGGCTTGCCGCGGCCTGCCAAGCGCCGGCGTAACTGCCGTACCCGCCAAGGACGTAGGGATCAGCCTGGGAGCCGCTCCCCGGAGGCGCGCTGGCACCGGCCTGCACGGCACGGGCAGCGGCATCCACCCACTCCAGCAGCGTCGAGCCGGGAATGTACAGGCTGTGCTGTTGTCGGCGTCCGGTGCTCCAGTCGGCCAGGTAGTCCACGTCGATAGCGAGATGGTCGAACATCCGTTTGTCTCCCTTTTGTCGTTCCAACAGGTGCCGGCAAGCATGCTCCGGAACTCGCATGGACTGCTCGAGTCAGAGCGGCTCCGGTCCGGGGTTGCCGGGCGCTTGTCCGTTCGTGCCGGGCTGAGTCGGCGCCGCCATGCTTCCCCCGAAGCGGCAGCCAGCGACGACCGTAGCCAATCACGACCAGCACCGACATCCGCCCGCTCAATGCAACACATCCCAAGCTCGACCGGAAAAAAGACAGGCCGACCCGAGGCGCCACGTGACCTCGGCAAGCGACCGCCCCACCGGGGGTGAGCAAGTGCTACAGGGTTGGATGATCCTCGTCGGCTGTCAAGATCGCACACAGCTCCATTTCCGCGAACTCGTGCCATCACGCACAGGCGGCCCCACGCCTGATCGGCGAGAATGTCTGCTGCCCATGTCTTCCCCGCCCATGCCCAACTCCGAATCCGTCGACGCAGCCACCCCCGCGGCGACCGCACGCGGCCAGCACCACGCCGGCCTGCGCGTCATCGCGATCTACGAGATCATCAAGACCGCGTGCCTGCTGCTGGTGGCGCTGGCGGCGTTCCACTTCTATCGGCAGCAGAACTTCGAGCAACTGGTGCACTGGCTGGAGCACCTGTCGCTGGCCGACAGCAACGGCCTGCGCTGGAAACTGGTGGAACTGCTGCACCAGCTCGGCCCCGGCAAGTTCGAGGCGGTGGGGCTGGTGGCGCTCGGCTACGCGGTGCTGTTCGGCATCGAGGGCGTGGGCCTGTGGCTGGGCAAGCACTGGGCCGAGTGGTTCACCGTGATCGCCACCGGTTCGCTGATCCCGCTGGAACTGTACGAGACGCTGTACCACTTCGGCTGGATCAAGCTGGCCACCCTGGTCGGCAACGTGGCGATCATCGTCTACCTGGTACGCATCGCGCTGCAGCCGGGTGTCGCCCCGCCCGCAGGGGAACGCCCTCACACCTCGTGATGCACCGCCTCGGCCGGCAGCTCGTCGCGCCGCGGCATCAGCTCCACCAGGTACATCGCTGCCAGCACCAGGCCGCCGCCGGCAAGCATGCGCCAGGTCAGCGCATCGACGCCGAGCAGTACGGCGAAGGCGGCGGCGAACACCGGCTCGGTGGTCATCACGATGGCGGCACGTGCCGCCGGCAGATGCGATTGCGCCCAGGTCTGCATCACCATCGCGCCGGCGCCGGCGATCAGCGCCATGTACAGCACGACGAACCAGGCGCCGGGGTCCGGCGGCAACATCGGACCGTGCGGCAAGGTGGCCAGCGAGCAGACCCCGGCGATCGCCACCATCTGCACGGCCGACAGGCCGAACGCCTCGCCGCGGCGGGACCACTGCCCAAGCAGCACGATGTGCAGCGCGTAGCACGCCGCCGACGCCAGGGTCAGCCACACGCCCAGGTTGATCTCGAAGCCGTCGAGCGTGAGCAAGGCCAGGCCCGCGGTGGCCACGGCGATGGCCAGCCACACGCTGGCCGCGACGCGCTGGCGCAGCACCAGCAGTGCAAGGATCGGGGTGAACACCACGTACATGCCGGTGGCGAAGCCGCTGACGCTGGGCGAGATCAGCGCCAGTCCCCAGGTCTGCACCAGCTGCCCGACACCGTAGATCACGCCGAGCAGCAGGCCGCGCCGGATCTGCAAAGCGCCGAGCCGCCACGCCTGCCGCCCGAACAGGAGCACCATCGCCAGCGCCGCCATGACGAAACGCACGGCCAGGAAATCGGCCACCGGCATGCGCCCGAGCACGTCCTTGATCAGCACGAAGGTCGAGCCCCACACCGCCGTCATCGCGATCAGGCCGAGAGTGGCGAGGATGGTCAGGGTGCGTGGGGTCATCGGCGAGGAGTGCGTGGAGAGGAGTGAGGAGTGAGAGAACGACAGCGGCGCGACGAGGCGATGTTGCCTCTGGCTTTCCTCACTTGCTTCTCGTTTTCAGCCGCCACCATTGGCCGGGGACCTGCAGCACGAAGTGCGTCCAGATGCCCAGCCACACCACCGCCGACACG
Organism: Rhodanobacter sp. UC4448_H15; assembly: GCF_052978265.1. The sequence continues at coordinate 3,257,845 of NZ_CM129665.1, forward strand.
AACGGGTTGCGCGCGGCCGGATCATGCTGGCGGAACCAGCGCCACATGCCGCGGTGCTTGTGCCGGCTGACGAACACCGGGCGATGACGGCTGGAGCTGCCCTTGCCATGGGCCACGCGCACGTCGCCGGCAAGCAGCACCCGGTAGCCGATGTCGCGCACGCGGCGGCACAGATCCAGATCTTCGCAATGCAGGAAGTATTTCTCGTCGAAGCCGCCGAGGCGCTCGAACATCTCGCGAGTCAGCAGCATCAGCGCGCCGGAAACCACCTCGCATTCGATCAGCTCGGCGGGAATCTCGCCGCCGACTTCCACCGTCTCGCCGGGCCGGCCGAGCAGCGTGTTGAGCGACCGGCGCAACAGCGGATCGCGCCGCCGCGAAGCCGGGTCGGGCCGACCCTCCGCGTCGCACACCACCGCGCCGATCAGGCCGGCCTTCGGATGCGCGGCCTGCACCGCCAGCAACCGCCTGAGGTCGTCCTCGCCGATCAGGCAATCGGGGTTGAGGATCAGCAGCGCGCGGCCGCCGGCCTGCTTCGCGCCCAGGTTCACCGCCGGGCCGAAGCCGATGTTGCGATGGCTGTAGATCAGCTTGAGCCGCTCGTCGTGCTCGTACGCCCGCGCGATCGCCGGCGGCACGCCATCGTGCGAAGCGTTGTCGACCAGGATCAGTTCCAGCGGCAGCCGGCAGGCAAGCACCTGGCGCACGCAATCGCGCAGATCCGGGCCGCTGTCGGCCGCCACCACGATCACGCTGAGCGCCGGCGAGGACGAGGACGGAGGAATGGCAGGCATGTTCACCGCGCGAAGTATGCGCGGAGACGCGCAGCACGTGAACCTCCGGTTCCCCGCGCGCAGGAGCCCGCTTGCGGGCGATGCCCTTGGGCCGGGAATGGGGAATGGGGAATCGCAGAAGCAAAAGGGAAAGCATCGCCCGCGAGCGGGCTCCTACGGGGTGTGGGGAGGGTCTGGTGGTTCGTCGGCGTCGTGGCCCAGCACGGCGGCCAGCGCCAGCGGCATGGTGCCTTCGCGGCGGCTGAGCCAGGGTTGCTCGCGGTGCCAACCGCACAGTTGCCAGCCGCGCAGGCGGTGCCGTCGATCGCGCTGGCGATCCCACAGCAGCACGCCGCGCTTGCCGCTGCAGGCGACAAACCAGCGACCGGCGGGACTGAAGGCGATGCGGGTGACGCCGTCCCGCATTTCGACGCGGGTGCCATCGTCGAAACGACAGCCGCCGGGCTCGCCATGCACCGCCCCGCCGAGGGGGTCGGGCAGCTCGCCACGCGCTTCATGCCATTGCGGCGGCGACAGCTCGATGATCTCGGCCGGCGGTCCGATCGGTGCGTGGGCGAGTTCGGGCCATTCCGCGGCGGGCGGCCCGGCGGGCGCACGGCGCAAGTCCCGATCAAGCCAGGCTTCCAGCCCGGCCAGCAAGGTGTAACCGACCAGCGCGCCGAGCAGGGCCGCGCCCCAGGCGAAGGCATCGCCACCCAGGATGCGCTGCAGGGCAAACAACCAGCCCGGCAGGCCCCAGCGCAAGGCGCTCCGGATCAGCGCGGCATGCGCAGTTGCCAGCCGATGCTGCAGCAGCAAGACCGCCGCGGCGAGCGCCAGCAGGATCGGCAACCCCAACCACCACGGCAGCAACGCCAGCAGCACCACCCACAGCGCGGTGCAGCCGGCGAACATCCACGCGGGGCGACGCCGAGTCATCGCTGACGCCAGCGCCACATGCCGTCGATCAGCCGCACCACACGCGTGCGTTGCGGAACATCCGCATCCACGGCGAATCCTCGCCCCACGACTCCGGGTGCCAGCTCATCTGCACGCTGCGGAACACCCGCTCCGGGTGCGGCATCATGATCGTCACGCGGCCGGCGGCGGCGGTGAAGCCCGCCAGGCCGCCGGGCGAACCGTTGGTGTTGAGCGGGAAGTTCTCGGTCGGCTTGCCGCGGTTGTCGACGAAGCGCACCGCGCCATGCGATTTCGACGGGCTGCACGCCTGCGGAAAACTCACCCGCCCCTCGCCGTGCGCCACCGCCACCGGGATGCGCGAGCCGGCCATGCCCTGGAAGAAGATGCTGGGCGAATCGAGCACCTCCAGCGTGGCCACGCGCGACTCGTACTGCTCCGACGCATTGCGCAGGAACTTCGGCCAGTGCTGCGCGCCGGGGATGATCTCCTTCAGTTGCGACAGCATCTGGCAACCGTTGCACACGCCCAGCGCGAACTTCGTCTCGTCGGCGAAGAACGCCTCGAACTGCGCACGCAGCATGTCGTTGTAGAGGATCGACGTGGCCCAGCCGCGACCGGCGCCGAGCACGTCGCCGTAGGAGAATCCGCCGCAGGCGGCGAAGCCGCGGAAGTCGGCCAGCTTCACTCGGCCGCTGGCGAGATCGGACATGTGCACGTCGACCGCCTCGAAACCGGCACGCGTGAACGCGGCGGCCATCTCGACCTGGCCGTTGACGCCCTGCTCGCGCAGGATCGCCACGCGCGGCCGCGGGCCCTTGGCGATGAACGCGGCGGCCACGTCCTCGGCCGGGTCGAACGCCAGCCTGGGGCTGATGCCGGGATCGGCGTCATCCATCCGCCACTCCAGCTCGGCATCGGCGCTCTGCGGGTTGTCGCGCAGGCGCTGCATGGCGTGGCTGGTTTCGTTCCACGCCTTGTACAACTTGCTCCAGTTCCACTTGACGAAGACTTCGTCGCCGAGGAACAGCTTGATGCCGAGCTTCTCCTTCGGCCGGCCGACGCGATGGCTGATGCCGGCCAGGCCGAACTTCACCAGCAGCGACTCGAATGCCTCGCGGTTGGCCTCGGCCACCTGCACCACGGCGCCCAGTTCCTCGCTGAACAGCGCGCGCAAGGTGGCTTCGGCCCAGCCGTCGAGATGCAGCTCCAGGCCGCAGTGGCCGGCGAAGGCCATCTCCAGCAAGGTGGTGATCACGCCGCCGTCGGAGCGGTCGTGGTAGGCCAGCAGCAGGCCATTCGCATTGGCCTGCTGAACCAGTTCGAACAGCGCCTTGAGGCGCTTGGCATCGTCCAGGTTGGGCGGGATGCCGCCGGAGCGATTGAACACCTGGGTCAGCGCCGAGCAACCGAGGCGATCGCGCCCGGCACCCAGATCGATCAGCCACAGGTCGGTGGCGCCGCGGTCGAGCTTGAGTTGCGGCGTCAGCGTGCGGCGCGCGTCGCCGACGCGGGCGAAGCCGGTGATCACCAGCGACACCGGCGACACCGTGCGCTGCTCCTGCGCGCCGTCCTTCCACACCGCCTGCATCGACAGCGAATCCTTGCCGACCGGGATCGAGATCTGCAATTGCGGACACAGTTCCATGCCCACCGCCTTCACCGCGTCGAACAACGCGGCGTCCTCGCCCGGATGATTCACCGCGGCCATCCAGTTGGCCGACAGGCGCACCTCGCCGAGGCTGGCAATCGGTGCGGCAGCCAGGTTGGTGATCGCCTCGCCCACCGCCAGGCGCGCCGCATCGGCGCTGTCGAGCACGGCCACCGGCGCGCGCTCGGCCATCGCCATCGCCTCGCCGGCATAGCCGTCGAAATCGGCGAGCGTCACCGCGCAATCGGCTACCGGCACCTGCCACGGACCGACCATCGGGTCGCGGTGGTTGAGCCCGCCGACGGTGCGGTCGCCGATCGTGATCAGGAAGCTCTTGCTGCCCACGGTGGGCAGGCGCAGCACGCGCAGCAGCGCCTCGTCCAGGTCGATGCCGGTGAGGTCGGGCAGCAGGTCCACCCGCGGCGTTACCCGCACGGCGTCGCGATGCATGCGTGGCGGCTTGCCGAACAGCACGTCCATCGGCAGGTCGATGACGGTCAGCTCGCGGCGCGGATCGGTCAGCAGCAGGCGGCGCTCGCGCGTGGCCTCGCCCACCACGGCGTACGGGCAGCGTTCGCGGATGCACATGGCCTCGAATTCGGCGAGGTTCTCCTGCGCGATGGCGAGGACGTAACGCTCCTGCGATTCGTTGCTCCACACCTGCATCGGCGACAGCGATGGATCGTCGCAGGGGATTTTCGACAGGTCGATCACGCCGCCGACGCCGGCGTCGTTGAGCAGCTCGGGGATCGCGTTGGAGAGGCCGCCGGCGCCGACGTCGTGCACGCTGACGATCGGGTTGTGCTCGCCGCGCGCCCAGCAGGCGTCGATCACTTCCTGGCAGCGCCGCTCCATCTCGGCGTTGTCGCGCTGCACCGAGGCGAAGTCCAGCTCCGCGCTCGACGCGCCGCCGGCCACCGACGAGGCGGCGCCGCCGCCCAGCCCGATCAGCATCGCCGGCCCGCCCAGCACGATCACCGCGTGGCCGGGCTGCACCGCGCGCTTCAGCACATGGTCGGGACGCAGGTTGGCCAGGCCGCCGGCGAGCATGATCGGCTTGTCGTAGCCGCGGCGCACCCCGGCCTGGCCCGGCACTTCGCTTTCCCAGGCGCGGAAATAGCCGCCCAGGCAGGGCCGGCCGAATTCGTTGTTGAACGCGGCCGCGCCCAGCGGGCCGTCGCGCATGATCTCGAACGCGCTGGCCATGCGCGGCGGCAGCGGGCGGTCCACTTCCCACGGCTGCGGCGCGCCCGGGATGCGCAGGTCGGACACCGAGAAGCCGGTGAGCCCGGCCTTGGGCTTGCCGCCGCGGCCGGTGGCGCCCTCGTCGCGGATCTCGCCGCCGGCGCCGGTGGCCGCGCCGGGCCAGGGCGCGATCGCGGTGGGATGGTTGTGCGTCTCCACCTTGATCGCGTAGTCGATGCGCTCCTCGTGCCCGCGCCACACGCGGTCGGCGGGGTCGGCGAAGAAGCGCTTGCCCGTGCTGCCCTCGATCACCGCGGCGTTGTCGCTGTAGGCAGACAGGGTATGTGCGGGCGACTGCTGGTGGGTGTGCTTGATCATGCCGAACAGGGTCTTGTCCTGTTCCTCGCCGTCCACCGTCCAGTTGGCGTTGAACACCTTGTGCCGGCAATGCTCGGAGTTGGCCTGGGCGAACATGAAAAGTTCGGCGTCGGTGGGATCGCGACCCAGCTCGGCGTAGCGTTCGACCAGGTATTCGATCTCGTCCTCGGCCAGCGCCAGGCCCAGGCGCCGGTTCGCCGCGGCGAGCGCCGCCTGCGGATCGGCGCCCAGCGCCACGTGCACCAGGTCGCCGGGCGTGCCGGCCAGGAACAGGCCTTGCGCATCGTCCAGGCGGGCCAGCACCGATTGCGTCATCGCGTCATGCAGCACACCCATGATCGCCGCATGATCCGGCGCGCCGGGTTCGGGCAGGCCGCTGAGCTGCCACGCCAGCCCGCGCTCGACGCGGCGCACGTCGAAACCCGCGCCATGCAGGATGTCGGTGGCCTTGCTCGACCACGGCGAGATCGTGCCCAGCCGCGGCACCACCCACAACGTGGCCGGCTGCGGCGCGGCGTCCTTCGCCTCCAGCACGGCCAGCAGGCGTTCGCGCAGTGTGCCCTCTGGCGCCGCGTCCATGTCGAGCACGAACACATGCCAGGCGGATTGCACGCGCACGCCCCGGTGCACGGCGTCGAGCCGTGCATTGAGTCGTTCGAGGCGGAACGGCGAGAGGGCGCTTTGCCCGTCGAATGCGATCATGCGGGAAGGGGGCGCTGTGCGGAGGAAACGCCCATTCTACCCCAATGCTGCAATACGGCATAAGCCGCCCGGGCGGGATCAGCCGCCCGCTTGCAGAGCCTGCAGCAGCTGCTCCGGCGTCACGTAGCCGCCCAGCACGCTGCCGTCCGGCCCGATGATCGTGGGCGTGCCGCTCACGCCCAGCTTCACGCCCAGGTCGAATTGCTGCTTCACCGGGTTGGTACAGGTCGCCGCCGGGGGCGCGTGGCCCTTGGTGGCGGCAGTGAGCGCGGCCTTGGGGTCCTTCGCGCACCATACCGAGACCATTTCCTTGTAGGTCGGGGTGAGGTTTCCGGCGGTGGTGGTCACGCCCTCGCGCGGCCAGGCCAGGTATTCCACCGCGATGCCCGCCTTGTTGAACGCGGCGATGTGCTCGTGCAGCGCGCGGCAGAAGCCGCAGTTGACGTCGGTGAACACGGTCACCGTGTACTTCGGCTGCGCCGGCGCGAACACCAGCCGCTGCGACGCCGGCACCTTGGCCAGCGCGGCCACGCGGAACTTCGCCCAGGCATCGTCGCTGAGGTTCTCGCGGCGACTCAAGTCGACCACGTCGCCGTGCATCAGGTACTTGCCGTCGGTGCTGATGTAGACCATCTGACCCGACGCGATCACCTGGTAGAAACCCGGCAGCGGTGCCGGCTGGATCGAGTCGACCACCACCTTCGACGACAGCTTGGCGATGGCCTGCTGCACCATCTGCACCGCCGCCGGCGTGATCGTGGGGCCGACCACCGGCGCGTTCGCCGGCGCGGTGGCGGCCAGCACCTGGCCGGCCCAGGCCAGCCCACCCAACAACAGCAGCTTCTTCAACATCCGACGGCCTCGGCACGTTCAGCATCGCCCGCAGGACGCGTGCGACAACGCGGCATTCTCGCACGGCGCATGGGCCGCCTTGCCCAACTGCGGCGAAACGGCGCGTACGATGGTTCAGTAGCGCAGCAAACTGTGCAGCGGGCCACGTTCCGCCCAGCGTACGCGTCCCGCCAGCGCGTCAAGCTCGATCACCACGCCGGCGCCGACCAGCGTCGCGCCGGCCCGCTCGATCAACTCCGCCGCCGCGCACAGCGTGCCGCCGGTGGCGAGCACGTCGTCCACCAGCAGCACGCGCTGCGCCGGCTGCAACAAGCCATCGCGGATCTCCAGCCGATCCTCGCCGTACTCCAGCCGGTAATCCACCGCCTGCACCGGCGGCGGCAACTTGCCCGGCTTGCGCAGGGGCACAAAGCCGGCCTCGAGCCGCAGCGCCAGTGCCGCACCGAAGATGAAACCGCGTGCCTCCACGCCGCCCACCACCTGCACGCCGCTGTCCCGCCACGGTGCGGCCAGCGCCTCGATGCAGCGCGCGAAACCGTCGGCGTTGGCCAGCAGCGGGCTGACGTCGCGAAACATCACCCCGGCTCGGGGGAAATCGGGCACGTCGCGAATCAGCTCGGCCAGGTCTTGCATGCACGCCTCCGGGAATCGCCATCGAGGCACCTACAGTAGCAAGCGCACCGCCGGCTCGCGCTTGACCGCAGCGCAACGGGCGCGCAAGGCTGACCGCCCTGCCGCCCGCGAAGGAGAACCCCATGCACCGCAGCCGCCTGTGCAGCCTCATGATCGACTGCCACGCCGACGACCTCGACGAAGCCGCCCGCTTCTGGTCGCGGGCACTCGGCCGCCCCATCAAGGAAGGCGCCGATCCCGCGCAGGAGAAATACGTCGGCCTGATCACCCATGACGACGAGCCCGTCATCGAACTGCAGAAAGTCACCCACCCCAGCCGCGTGCATCTGGACATCGAGAGCGACGACATCGAGGCCGAAGTGCACCGACTGGAAGTCCTCGGTGCGAGGAAGGTCGAAGCGATCCGCACCTGGGTGGTGATGGAAGCCCCCACCGGTCACCGCTTCTGCGTGGTGCGGCCGCAGCGCGGGGAGATGGGGGCGCATGCGAACGAGTGGCCGTGAGCGACCGATGGCTCAGCGCAAGCTGGACTTGCGCACCATCAGCTTCACCGGCAGCACCTCGCTCTCCACCGATTCGCCGCGGATCAGGCCGAGCAGGCTGTCGACCAGGACCGCGCCGGCCTGGCCGGTGTCCTGCAGCACGGTGGTCAACGGCGGGTTGACGAAGCTGGCGGTGGCGATGTCGTCGAAGCCGGCCAGGGCGACGTCCTGCGGCACGCGCAGCCCGTGGTCGCTGAGCGCGCGCATGGCGCCGATCGCGATGAGGTCGCTGGCGGCGAACACGGCATCGAAGCCGGCTTCCTGCAGGATCAGCCGGCGCATGGCCTCGTAGCCGGAGTGTTCGGTGCTCTCGGCGTTCTCCTGCAGCGCGGGGTCGACCTCGACGCCGGCGGCGGTGAGTGCGTCGACGTAGCCGTTGTAACGGCCGAAGAACTCCGGGTAATGGCTGGAGGCGTCGCCGAGGAAGGCGATGCGCCGGCAGCCGCGTTCGAGCAGGTGCTCGGCCACCTGCCGCCCGCCGTAGACGTTGTCGCTGCCGAACGACACCCCGGGCTGGTCCGGCAGCACCGCGCCCCAGCGCACGAAGCGGGTGCCCTGCGCGACGAGCTTTTCCAGCTTGTCGCGGTAGGCGAGGTAGTCGCCGTAGCCGAGCAGGATCAGCCCATCGGCCTTCTTGCTGTCGGCGAAGTCGGCGTGCCAGTCGTCGGACAGCTGCTGGAACGAGATCAGCAGGTCGTGGCCCTGCAGGGCGCAGGCGCGGGTGATCGAGCCGAGCATCGACAGGAAGAACGGGTTGATGTGCGACTCGTCGGCAGTCGGGTCCTCGAAGAACAGCAGCGCCAGCGTGCCGGTATGCATCCGGCGCAGGTTCGAGGCGTTCTTGTCGAGCTTGTAGTTGAGCTGCTCGGCGGCGGCCTGCACGCGCCGCCGGGTTTCCTCATTGACCAGCGGGCTGCCGCACAGGGCGCGCGAGACCGTGGCCTGGGACACTCCGGCCAGGTGTGCAATGTCGATCGATGTGGCCTTGCCCTTCATCCGCGACCCGATCCGTCAGCATCTCGTTCAATCGCGCGCGATGAACCGTGGCCGGGCCATCGCCGTTGCCGCATCGTAGCTGCTTTGCGCGCCGCGCGTCGTAGACCGCCCGGCGCGCTTCCACGCCGAGGCAGGCGCTGGCCGGCGGCCGCGCGCCGGTACCGCCGCTGAAGCCGTGCTCCATGATCCTCATGCCTGCATGTCCTCCAGTTCCACGCCCTTGGTCTCGCGTACCGCGCGCAACACGAACACCAGCGACAGCACGGCGAACGCCGCGTACAGGCCGTAGGCAAAGGTCAGGCCCAGTTCGGCCAGTGCCGGGAAAGTGCTGGTGATGGCGAAATTGGCCAGCCACTGCGCGGAGGCGGCCACCGCCAGCGCGGTGGCACGGATGCGGTTGGGGAACATTTCGCCGAGCAACACCCACACCACCGGCCCCCAGCTCACGCCGAAGAACACCACGTAGGCGTTCGCCGCGACCAGCGCCACCATGCCGACCGCGCCGGGCAAGGTCAGCTCGGCGCCGCTGCCGACGGCCTGCGAGAAGCACCACGCCATTATCCCGAGGGTGATCGCCATGCCGGCCGAGCCGACCACCAGCAGCGGCTTGCGCCCGATCTTGTCGACCAGCGCGATCGCCACCAGCGTGACCAGCACGTTGACGATCGAGGTGACCACGGTGATGGTGAACGAGTCGGCCTCGCTGAAGCCCACCGAGTGCCACAGGGTGGCCGAGTAGTAGAAGATCACGTTGATGCCGACGAACTGCTGGAACACCGACAACGCGATGCCGATCCAGACCACCGGCAGCAAACCCGTGCCCTTGCTGCACAGGTCGCGCAGGCGCGGCTTGTGTTCCGAGCGCAGGCTGGCCTCGATGTCGCCGAGTTTCTTGTCCAGCGCCGCGGTGCTGTGCATCGACAGCACCTTCTGCAGCACCACCCGCGCATCGGCCAGGCGGCCCTTGGCCACCAGGTGGCGCGGCGACTCGGGCACGCCCAGCACCAGCAGGCCGTAGATCAGCGCCGGGGTGACCGCGGCGAGGAACATCCAGCGCCACGCCGGCAGGCCCAGCCACAGCACCTCGGCTGCGCCGCCGGCCGCACCGGCCAGCCATGCATCGCTCAGCAGCGCGGCGAAGATGCCCAGCACGATCGCCAATTGCTGCATCGAGCCGAGCCGCCCACGAATCCGCGCCGGCGCCACCTCGGCGATGTAGGTCGGCGCGATCACCGAAGCCACGCCCACGCCGATGCCGCCGACCAGCCGCCACAGGACCAGGTCCCACACCGCCATCGCCAGGCCCGAACCGGCGGCGGCAGCCACCAGCAGCACCGCGGCCACCTGCATCGTGCGCACGCGGCCGAAGCGGTTGGCCAGCATGCCGGCGTACCACGCCCCCAACGCCGAACCGAGCAGCGCGCAGGACACGGTGATGCCGATCTCGCCCGCGTTCAGCCCGAAATGGGCGCGGATCGCGTCGACCGCGCCGTTGATCACCGCCGTGTCGAAACCGAACAGGAAGCCGCCCAGGGCGGCGGCAGCCGAGATCAGGATCACCCGCAGCGTGGCGTGCTGGCCCAGCCCATCTGTCGCGCTCGTCGAACTCATTGCCTTCCCCAGGTCATGACAGGTCGCCGTGCCCCCGATTCTGCGGTGCACGCATCGCGCTGTCCGGTTGAATACGTATGCAGCGCCGTCAGCCCGCCATCACCTTGCCCCACGGGCCGGTAAACGATTACGGTCGTCCCGTGGTTGCAGTATGACAGCGCTGTCAAACACGTCCAGCATAACCCGCCCGTTTCACCCTGGGAACCACCCGGGATGACCGTCGGCGCGCGTACCGGACGCACGCCCGCATCCAGGCGCCGAATCACTGGGGAGAATTGATCACCGCGAGGAAATCGCGCCCATAGCGTTTGAGCTTGGACTCACCGACGCCGCTGATGGTGGCCAGTTCGTCCTCGTTGGCGGGCATCGCGCGCAGCATCGCCAGCAAGGTGGCGTCGTGGAATACCACGTAGGGCGGCACGCCCTGCTGCTTCGCCAGTTGCGTGCGCAGGGCACGCAGCGCATCCCAGGTGGATTGCTCGTAGGCCTCGATGCCCAGGCTGCCGCTGGCCACGCGACTGGCTTCGCGCTTGCGCCGGCCGGCGCGTTCGGGACGGGCGTCCTCGCGCAGCCGCACCGTCCGCTCGCCGCCGAGCACGGCGCGGCTGGCGGTGGTCAGGCGCAAGGTGCCGTAGCCCTCGGCGTCGGCCTCCAGCAGGCCGGCGGCGAGCAACTGGCGGAACACCGAGCGCCACTGTTTCTCGTCCATGTCGGCGCCGACGCCGAAGGTGCTCAGGCGATGGTGGTCTAGACCGAGCACGCGCTCGGTCTCCTCGCCGCGCAGCACGTCGATGACGTGGCCGGAGCCGAAGCGCTGGCCGGTGCGGTACACCGCCGACAGGGCCTTCTGCGCCACCACGGTGGCGTCCCAGGTCTTCGGCGGCGCCACGCAGTTGTCGCAATGGCCGCAGGGGCCGGGATAGGTTTCGCCGAACGCGCCCAGCAGCAGCTGGCGGCGGCAGTCGGTGGCCTCGGCGTAGGCGAGGAGCGATTCCAGCTTCTGCCGCTCGACGCGCTTGCGGTCGTCGGCCGATTCGGACTGCGCGATCATCTGGCTCATCGTCACCACGTCGGACAAGCCGTAGATCATCCACGCCTCGGCTGGCAAGCCATCGCGGCCGGCGCGGCCGGTTTCCTGGTAGTAGCCCTCGATGCTGCGCGGCAGGTCCAGGTGCGCCACGAAGCGCACGTCGGGCTTGTCGATGCCCATGCCGAACGCCACCGTGGCCACCATCACCACGCCGTCCTCGCGCAGGAAGCGCTGCTGATTCTTCGAGCGCGTGGCCGCGTCGAGGCCGGCGTGATACGGCAACGCCTCGATGCCCGATTCGGCCAGCCACTGCGCGGTGTCGTCCACCTTGCGCCGACTGAGGCAGTAGACGATGCCGGACTCGCCCTCGTGCCCGAGCAGGAATTCCCCCAGCTGGCGCTTCGCGTTGTGGCGCAAGCCCACGCGATAGCCGATGTTCGGGCGATCGAAGCTGGAGATGAACTGACGGGCGTCCTGAAGCGCCAGCCGCTCGACGATCTCCTCGCGCGTGCGCGGGTCGGCGGTGGCGGTGAGCGCGATGCGCGGCACGGCAGGAAAGCGCTGCGGCAGGATCGCCAGCTCGCGATATTCGGGGCGGAAATCGTGACCCCACTGCGACACGCAGTGCGCCTCGTCGATGGCGAACAACGCCACCTCGGTGCGTTCGAGCAGGTCGAGGAAGCGCGCCGTCAGCAGCCGCTCCGGCGCCACGTAGAGCAGGTTCAGTTGGCCGGCCAGCAGTTGCTTCTCCACCTCGCGCTGCGCGTCCGCGGCCAGGCTGGAGTTGAGATACGCCGCCGCCACACCCGCCTCGCGCAAGGCGTCGACCTGGTCCTGCATCAGCGCGATCAGCGGCGACACCACGATCGCCGTGCCCTGCCGCAGCAGCGCGGGAATCTGGTAGCACAGCGACTTGCCGCCGCCGGTCGGCATCAGCACCAGCGCGTCGCCGCCCTCGCCCAGGTGCTCGACGATGGCTTGTTGCTGGCCCCGGAAACTGGGGTAGCCGAAGATGTTGCGCAGGATGTCGAGGGCGGCGGAATGCATTGGCCGAATGCTAGCAAATGGGGACGGCGGGGTCGGGCGCCGTCGGTGTAGGCCCGGAGCGCGCGCGGATGCCGGAAAGATCAAGCTGCGTTCGTGCGCCGTGGGTGTCGGCGTTTGCCGCACGGCCTGCGTCGCGAAGCTCACTCCATACCGCAGCCAACCCCGGCGCAACTGACCGTGTTGAAGTCGTACAGGGTCGAGTGACCGAGTTTTCCGGTGGGCCGCGGTACGCCCTTGGGCACGAAGAAGGTGGCCGAATTCGCGCCGTACAATCCGGCCGGCAAGGTGTACGCCTTCAGCACCACGTAGGCGCGGAACATCGAGGGCATGCGCGGTGCCGGGGCGCCGCCGGCAATCGGCGGCGCATCGACCGGAGCGTGCTGCCGGGCGCGTCGGGCAGCGATCCACGCCGCACCGTCGGAAGCGTCCGCTTCGCGCAGAAAACCGTCGCGCACGCCCTGCTCCAGCCCCGCCGGCCCGGCCAGCGAGCTGTTCGGCAAGCGGAACGCGGAGGCCGGCCTGGCGCTTCCATCGGTGACCAGCGCGCTGCCTGCCGGCAGCGGTGATCCGACCACCACCTCGCCGCCCTGGGCGGGATACAGCATGTCGACCGGACGGCCAAACATGCGGCGTGCGATCGGGTTGAGCTTGCCGGCATTTTTTGGCGCCACGTAGAAATATTCGCAGCGGCTCCTGTTGTCGTACGTGCTTGTCCGCACCGGCACGTCGGCGGGCAGGCCGGTGATCTCCTGCCGGTGATAGCCGCTCACCAGCACCGCCAGAATGCGCGTGCCCGGCGTCCAGCCGACGCTCCACACGGTGGGTTCGTAGGCACCCAGCATCAGTACCACCGGCGCATCCGGCTGGTTGACCGCCACTCGCATGGCAGTGGCCTCGTGCCCGCTCTGGTCGATCTGGAAATCCTGCCGACTGCCGCCGTAGGCACCGGCGGCGTAGATCCTGGTCGACGGCGGCAACTGCAGGCCGGTGAACGCGCAGCCCGCAGTGGCCGACGCGGCATCGGCAGCAAATGCGAATGGCTTGGTCGGCGCCGACACCGGCGCGGCAGGCTGCGGCGCCGGACCGCTCGCCACGATTGGCGTCCGCGCCGCAACGGAAGCGGTCGCCGCGGGCGCCTGCGCGAGGCCGGTCGAGGGGGCCTCGGGGAGACAACCGGTCATCGCCAGACAGGTCAGCGCGAGCAGCAGGGAATGCGTGTTGGTCACCGGAGAAATCCTTGTCGTGGTTGCGCGCGGGCCGCCGGCGTTCAATGCGACTTGAAGAATGCCGCAAACGCCGCCGCCGTGCGCTCGATGCCGTCGTCGTCGACGTCCAGATGCGTCACCAGCCGCAAGGTCGGCAGGTAGCCGATGCTGATGCGGATGCCGGCCCCGCGCAGATGGACGTCCAGTTCGCGCAGGCGCGTGGCCGGCACGTCGACGAAGACCATGTTGGTGTGCTGACCTAGCAGGTCGATGCCGGCGATCTCGCGCAGGCGACCGGCGAGGTAGGCCGCGCGCCGGTGGTCGTCGGCCAGCCGCGCCACGTGATGATCCAGCGCGTGCATCCCCGCCGCGGCCAGCATGCCCGCCTGGCGCCAGCCGCCGCCACAGACCTTGCGCCAGCGGCGCGCCTTGTCGATCAGCGCATGCGAGCCGAGCAGCACCGAGCCCACCGGCGCGCCCAGACCCTTGGACAGGCAGATCGAGACGGTATCGAAATGCCGCGCGAGATCGCGCGCCGGCACGCCGCAGGCCACCGCGGCGTTGAACAGCCGCGCGCCGTCCAGGTGCAGGCCCAGCCCGTGCGCGCGCGCCGTGTCGTGCGCGGCGCGCAGGTAATCCAGCGGCAGCGGGCGGCCATGCCAGGTGTTCTCCAGCGCCAGCAGGCGGGTGCGTGCGAAGTGCGGGTCGACCGGCTTGATCGCCGCCTCGATCCGCACCAGCGGCAGGCTGCCATCCTCGTCCTGCACGATCGGCTGCGGCTGGATCGAGCCCAGCACCGCCGCGCCGCCGCCCTCGAACTTGTAGGTGTGCGCATCCATGCCGACCAGGTACTCGTCGCCGCGCTCGCAGTGCGCCAGCAAGGCCAGCAGGTTGGACTGGGTGCCGCTGGGCACGAACAGTCCGGCATCGAAGCCGAGGTCGTCGGCCAGCCGCTGCTGCAGCGCGTTGACCGTCGGGTCCTCGCCATAGACGTCGTCACCCACCGCCGCCGCCAGCATCGCCTCGCGCATCGCCGCCGTCGGCCGCGTCACCGTATCGCTGCGCAGATCCACCCCATCCATCACACCCTCCCGCTACCGTTGCCGTTGGTTCTTGCCATTCCCTATTCCCTATTCCCCATTCCCTGCTCAATCACACCCTGCGCCTGAAATACAGCCAGGCAATGCACGCCAACAGCATCGCCGGCAGCAGGTTGGCGAGGAATGGCGGCAGGCCGTAGACGGTGCCAAAATTCACCATCGCCTGCTGCATGAAATACCAGCCGATCGCCAGCAACATGCCGATGAACAGGCGCTTTCCCAGGCCGCCGGAACGCAGTGTGCCGAACGCGAACGGCATCGCGCACAGCACCAGCACCAGCACGTTGAGCGGATACAGCGCGCGGCCCCAGAACGCCACCGCGTAGCTGCCCGGGCTCTCGCCGTTGCTCTCCAGGTAACTCATGTTGCGGCGCAGGTCGCGCATCGACAGGTATTGCGGTTGCACCACGGATTGCGCCAGCACCTGCGGGTTGAGGCTCGACGGCCACGACTCGTTGGCGGTGGTGGTGGAATGCGTGCCCTGCTCATCCAGCGTGGTGCTGCGCACGCCGTGCAGGATCCATTGGTGGCCGTCGTGCGTGGCGCTCTGCGCCAGGCGGAAGCGCTTGAGCTGACCGTCAGGCGTGAAGGTGAACACGCGCACGTCGCTCAGTTGCACCTCGCTGACCCCGTCGTGCTCCTTGAGCGAGGTGCCGCGTGCGTTGATGATGTCGTTGCCGTCGCGCGCCCACAACCCGCTGCCGTCGCCCAGGCCCAGGTTGCCCGAGCGCACGCGCAACTGCATCGCCTGCGCCTGCTGGTCGCCCCACGGCGCGACGGTTTCGCCCAGGATCACCACCCCCACGATCAGCACCGCCACCACGCCTGCCGCCGAGCCGGCGATGCGCAATCGCGACAGGCCGGCCGCGCGCAAGGCGGTGAGTTCGCCACTGCCGGCCAGGCCGCCGAGGCCGAGCAGGCCGCCGATCAGCGCGGCGTTGCCGAACATCTCGTAGGCGCGGCGCGGGAACGTCACCAGCACGTAGACCGTCGCATCGGTCACCGTGTAGCCGTGCTTGCCCACGTTGCCCAGTTGGCGCAGGAACTGGGTCACCGCATCGAAGCCGGTGAGCACCAGCCACACCGTCAGCAGCGAGCCGAGCACGCTGAGCGCCACCAGCCGATCCACCCGCTTGATGCTGAATATGCCCATCACGCGGCACTCGCCGCCGTGCGCACGCGCCGCGGGGAATACTGTTTCCACAGCAACCAGCCGGCCAGCCCCAGCGCGAGCAGGTGCAGGCCCCACAGCGGCGCCTGGCTGTGCCAGTGATCCTTGCCGATCTGCGCGCGCCCCAGCGCCAGCAGCAGGTAGTAGAGATAGAACGCCAGCATCGCCAGCAGCAGCCGGCCGTACTTCGGCTCGCGCGGACTCTGCCGCGCCAGCGGCAACGCCAGCAGCACCAGCACCAGGGTCAGCGGCGCCGCATTGCTGCGCCAGGCGAACTCGGCGCGATCCTCCGGATTGTCGGACTGGAACAGCGCCCAGCTGGTCTTGGAGTGCGCGGGATCCTCATCCTCGTCGGCCTGCACGCTGGACAGCGACGTGTCGTTCTGCCGGTACTGCATCTGGCGCCAATTGTCGGCACCCAGCGGGATGTCGTATTGCCAGCCATCCTTGAAGGCGATGAAACGGCCCTCGCCGTCGCTCTCCTGGTACAGCTGGCCGCTGGCCGCGCTGACCACTTTCAGGTGGGCCCCGCCTTCCTTGCTGTTGCGCTGGGTCGCGACGAAGGTGCGGCCCAGTCGTGTGCCGTCACGGCTCAGGCTGTCGACGAAGATGATGCCGCCCTGGGCGGGCAGGCTGGTGAAGCGCCCGGCGTCGAGGCCGGCGGCGATCACCGAACGGTTGGCCGCGGCCACCAGCGCATCGCTGGTGCGTACCGCCCACGGACCCAGCCACAACGCCACCACCAGGGTGATCGCCACCAGCACCGCGGCCAGCACCGCGACCGGACGCAGCAGGCCCGCCGGACCCATGCCGGAGGACGACAGCACGTGCATCTCGCTCTCGCGGTACATGCGGCCCAGCCCCATCAGCACGCCGATGAAACTCGCCAGCGGCATCAGGTTGGTCAGGCCGTCGAGCGTGCGCAGCCCCAGCACCTGAAACATCACGCTGGCCGGAAAGCTGCCGCTGGCCACCTGCTGCAACACCTTGGCGAACGCGCTGCCGGCCACGATCACCAGCAGGACCACCACGGTGGCGGCGACGGTCTGCGCCAGCTCACGCAGGAAGTAGCGGTCGAGGATGCTCAGCATGCGATAAACTTGATGGCTTGTGCGGTGACACCCCGGGAGCGTGGGCGGCAGAAACTTCCGAGGCGAAAAATGTGGATGCGCGAGGACGGGTTTTCGACGGTTCGCCGGCCCATGGTGGTTCCATGGGTCAAGAATCGGCGGAAATACGGACCGCGCAGCCGCTTTTGCAGCCCGGAAGATTTCTGCCGCCCACGCTCCCAGGGGCGGCGAACCGCAAGTCTAGCCTGTCCGGCCACGACCGGGCCCACACGGGAACGCATCCGATGACTCTCCAGTTCAGCCTGACCAACACTGCCGCCACTGCCGTCGACAGCCCGTGCATCGTGGTCGGCGTGTACGAGCAGGCGGTGCTGGGCAACGCCGCCGAAGCGGTGGATCGCGCCACCGGCGGGTTGATCCGCCAGCAACTCGAAAGCGGCGACATCAGCGGCAAGGCCGGCAGCACCAGCGTGCTGTTCGCCCCGCCGGGCATCGCCGCCAAACGCGTGATGGTGGTCGGCCTGGGTGCGCAGAAATCGTTCGACGGCGCGCGCTTCCAGAAGATCCACATCGAAGCCGCGCGTGCGCTCGGCCGGTTGCCGTTGAACGCGGCGGTGTCCTATCTCACCGACGTGGACGTACCCGGCCGCGACGCCGCCTGGCGCGTGCGCGTGGCGGCGCTGGCCAGCGATTTCGCCGCCTACCGCTACACCGCCACCTTCAAGCCGCGCGACAAGGCCAAGCCGGCGGAACTGGCCACGCTCGCCTTCGCCGCGGGCGACGAGGCACACGCCGCGCTGGAGCAGGCCACCGCCATTGCCGAAGGCGTGCGCTTCGCACGCGAGCTGGCCAACCTGCCGCCGAACATCTGCAACCCCGCCTACATCGCTGCCCAGGCCCAGGCCTTCGCCGACCTGCACGACAAGGTCAACTGCCAGGTGCTGGACGAAGCGCAGATGGCCGAGCTGGGTTTCGGCTCGCTGCTCGCCGTGGCGCGCGGGTCGGCCAACAAGCCGCGGCTGATCGCGCTGGAATACAAGGGCGGCGATCCGGACGACAAGCCGTATGCCTTGGTCGGCAAGGGCGTCACCTTCGACTCCGGCGGCCTCAGCCTCAAGCCCGGCCCCGGCATGGAGGACATGAAGTTCGACATGGGCGGCGCCGCCGGCGTGATGGGCGCGTTCGTGGCCGCGGTGAAGATGGGCCTGAAGCGCAACCTCGTGTGCGTGGTGCCGAGCGTGGAGAACATGCCCGGCGGCGACAGCTACCGTCCCAGCGACGTGCTCACCAGCCTCTCCGGCCTCACCATCGAGGTGCTCAATACCGATGCCGAAGGCCGGCTGATCCTGTGCGATGCGCTGACCTGGACGGCGAAGACCTACCAGCCGCACACCATCGTCGACGCCGCCACCCTCACCGGCGCCTGCGTGGTCGCCCTGGGCAAGCATGCCAGCGGCCTGATGAGCAAGCACGACGACCTCGCCGCCGAGCTGCTCGCCGCCGGCGAGGAAACCCTCGATCGCGCCTGGCGCCTGCCGCTGTGGGACGACTACCAGGTGCAACTGGAATCGGGTTTCGCCGACGTCGCCAACATCGGCGGCAAGACCGCCGGCGCGATCACCGCCGGCTGTTTCCTCTCGCGCTTCACCGACGGCCAGCGCTGGGCCCACCTCGACATCGCCGGCACCGCCTGGGAAGACGGCCGCAAGGGCCTCGCCACCGGCCGCCCGGTGGCGTTGCTGGCGCAGTGGCTGCTGGATCGGGAATAAGGAAATGGGGAATGGGGAATAGGAAGAGCTGGCAGCCGCAACGGCGGCGTTGCCTTTACTATTCCCCATTCCCCATTCCCCATTCCCAGCCTGATGCGCGCCGACTTCTACCTGATCGCCAACAAGCCACGCTTCATCGAGCAGCCGCTGCTGCTGGTGTGCGAGCTGGCGAAAAAGGCCTACGCGGCGCAGCAGCCGACGCTGATCCTGGCGCGCGACCACGAGCAGGCCCACGAAATCGACGAACTGCTGTGGGCGTTCGACGACGACGCGATGATCCCGCACCAGCTGGCCGGCGACGACGACGACGAATTCACCGCCGTGCTGATCGTACCGCCCGGCGTCGACACTCCCGACCGCCCGCTGCTGATCAACCTGCGCGACCGCTGCCCCGACCAGCCGTGCGAACGGGTGCTCGAAGTGGTACCCGCCGACCCCGATGCCCGCGACGGCTCGCGCGAACGCTGGCGCGAGTACCAGCGACGCGGTTTCGAACTCCACAAGAGCGACCAGTAGGAGCCCGCTCGCGGGCGATGCTCTGGCTCCCGCGAATGCCCGTTCCCTGTTCCCGATTTTCGGCTCGAATGCATCGCCCGCCAGCGTGCTCGCACCGCGCCACCGTCAGGCCGGGGGCGCTTCGGCCGGCGTCGCCAGTGCACGCGCCAGTGCCGCCGCCAATTGCTCGCCGCTGACCGGCTTGCGCAGGAAGCCGTCCATGCCCGCTTCGCGGGCGCGCGCCTCGTCGCGGCCGCCGGAGCGGGCGGTGACCGCAATGATCGGCACGTGGCGGGCGTCCGGTTCGCGCTGGCGGATCAGCCGCGCGATCTGGAAGCCGTCGACGCCGGGCAGGTCCAGGTCCAGCAGCACGGCGTCGAAACTCACGTGTGCCAGTTCGGACAGTGCGGCCAGCCCGTTGACCACGTGCACCACCGCGTGGCCCTCGCGCTCCAGCAGGCCCCGGATCACCACCGCCACGATGGTGTCGTCCTCCACCAGCAGCAAGCGGTAGCTGCGGGCGGCGCGAGTCGGCGTCGGCGCTTCGACCGGCGGCTCGGCCAGCGGCAGGCGCACGCGGAAGGTGCTGCCGTGGCCCACGCGCGATTCCAGCTCGATGCTGCCGCCCATCATGTCCACCAGCTCCCGGCAGATCGCCAGGCCCAGGCCGCTGCCCGCCGCACGCTGCGGGCCGTCGGCCTGCTCGAAGCGCTGGAACAAGCGCGCCTGGCTCGCCTCGGGAATGCCCGGCCCGGTGTCGCTGATGCCGAACTGCAAACCGTCGGCGGTGCGCTGCGCGCTCAGCGAGACGCTGCCGTGCTCGGTGAACTTCAAGGCATTGTTGGCCAGATTCAGCAGGATCTGCTTGATCCGCACCGCGTCGCCGAGCAGTTGTGCCGGCAGATCGTCGGCCAGTGCCAGCTCGAAGCGGATGCCCTTGGCGTGGGCCAGGCCCTGCTCCAGCTGCGCCACGTCCTCCAGCAACTGGCGCGGGCTGAACGGCGCCGGCTCCAGCTCCAGCCGGCCGGCCTCGATGCGGGCCAGGTCGAGCGCGTCGTTGAGCAGCTTCAGCAGCATGCCGCCGGAGCGTTGCATCGCCTGCGTGTAGTCGTGCTGCTGCCGGTTCAGCGGCGTGCTCAACAGCAGCTCGGCCATGCCCATCACGCCGGTCATCGGCGTGCGTATTTCATGGCTCAGGGTGGCCAGGAACTGCGTCTTCGCCGCGCTCGCCGCCTCGGCCATCTGCCGCTGCTGCTCGGCCAGCTGGATCTTGTGGCGCTGCGCCAGGCGACGGCGCCAGGCATGCAGGATCAGAGCCACCAGCGCCGCCACCAGCAGCACGTAGATGGCCCACGCCCACCAGCGCAGCCACGGCGGCGCCTCGACCTGGATGCGCAGCGGCGTGGCCAGGTGCACCCATCGGCCATTCGCGCCCGCGGCCATCACGTCCAGCGTGTAGTCGCCTGCGCCGAGGCCGCTGAAATCGCGCTCGCCGCGGCTGCCGGTGTCCACCCAGTCGCTGTCGAAGCCGTACAGCCGGAAACGGTAGCGGTTGGCAGCCGGCGCGACATAGGAGAACACCCGCGCCTCGATCGCGAGCTGGCTGTCGTGCCAGTCCATGTGCAGCGGCTGCGTGCCGATCGGCAGTACTTGGGCGGCGCCGCGGTGGCGCACCCTGGCCTGGGTGAGCGCCATCTGCGGCACGCTGGTCTGCCGGTTGCTCCGGTCCGGGTTGAACGCCACCACGCCGCCCAGGGTGGCGGCGTAGATGTAGCCGCTGGGCATCCGCGCGTAGCCGCGGAAGAACTCGCCGTTGGTCAGGCCATCCTGCAGGCCGAACGAACGGAACGTGCCGGTGTCCGGCTCGAACCGCCACAGGCCGTCGTGGCCAAACACCCAGACCCGGCCGGCGGCATCGACGCGCAGGTCGGTGACGTTGACCGACGGCCAGCCATGCACCGCGTCGATCCGGCGGTCCGCCACGATGCCGTCGCCGCCGCGGCGGTAGTGGACCAGCCCGTCGGCATTGGCCATCCACAGTCCGTCGGCGGTGAAATCGAAGGCGTCGACGGATTGTCCTGCCGGCCCGCCCGGCACCATCACGAAGCGGCCCCGGGTCGTGTCCAGCCACATCATGCCGCCGTCGCTGGCGTACCAGAAGACGCCGTCATGCAGCGTCATCTGGCTGCCCCAGCGCACCTTGTCGCTGGAGCCGTCCATCGGCACCGGCTGGACCGCCAGCGTCTCCGGGTCGATGCGGAACAAGCCCTGGCCGAAGGTGCGCGCATACATCTGGCCATCCGGCCCGGACTCGACCTCCAGCGGCCGCTGCAGCATCGCGCCGGCCGGGTCGACCCGGTCGAGTCGCCCGTCGGTGTCGCGGTACAGCGCGCCCTGCACCACCACCCACAAGCGGTTGCTCGCGTCCTCGGTCATGCCGACCACGTCGCCGCGCAGTCCCGATATCGCGTGCTCGACCGCGCCGGTCACCGGATCGAGCCGGTCGACCCGGCCGCCGCGCTGGCCCACCCACACGTGGCGACCGTCCTTGCCGCGCGCCATGGTGGTGGCGATCGCGTCGCGCAGGCTGGACGGATCGTCCGGCGTGTGGGTGAAGCGGCTGAAGCGGTTCCAGCCCGGCCCCAGGTACGCCACGCCGCCGTCGTACAGCGCCGCCCACATGCCGCCTTCGCGGTCGACCATCAGCTGCCATACCCAGGTACCGGGCAAGTTGCCGTAGAGCACCGGCTGGTCGGCCACCGCGGTCACCGGCCCGCCCGGGCGCGCCTGCAGGAACAGGCCCTTCTGCGTGCCGACCCACAGGCGGCCGGCGGCGTCGCGCACGCTGCTCATCACGTTGGTGGCGGGAATCACGCCGGCGCCGAAGCGGCGTGCCACGCCGTCGGCGCCGACGATCCACAGGCCGTCGGTGGCGGCAAGCCGCACCTCGTCGCCGCTGCCGTCGATCCGCCACGCGTCGATGGTCCGCTGCGGCTCGGCCGACGGTATGCGGCGGATCGCGCCGTCCGCCTCGCGCACGAATACGCCGTGGCTGCTGCCGATCCACAATCGGCCGCGCCCGTCCACATACAGTGCGGCAACGGTGCCGACCGCGGCTGGCGTGGCACCAAGCTGCGGATCGACCACGTGCTCGAAGCCGCGCTCGTCCGGGTGCATGCGGTCGAGCCCGCCGGCGCTGCCTATCCACAAGCTGCCGTCCGGTGTTTGCGCGATGGCCCAGACCCGGTCGCTGGACAGGCTGGCCGGGTCGGCCTGATCGTGCCCCCAGTGGCGGAAGCTGCCGCTGGCCTCGTCGTAGCGGTTCAGGCCGGCGTTGAGGCCAGCGGCCCACAGGCGTCCGCGGCGATCGACCGTCAGCGTGGCAATGCCGTTGGCGTACAGCGAGCCCGGGTCGTTCTCCGCATGCCGGAACACCTTGAAGCCGACGCCGTCGAAACGCGCCAGGCCACCCTTGGTGCCGAACCAGATCGCGCCCTTGCGATCCTGCACCACGGCGTAGACATTGGTGCTGGGCAAGCCATCCGAGGTGTCGTAGCGGCGAAACTGCGGCGTCGGCAGCGGATCGGCCCGACTCGCGGCCGTCGGGATGGCCGGCATGCCCGCGACGGGCAGGGCCAGCCCGAGGGCCAGGGTCAGCAAGGCTGCCGAAAACATTCAGGTCGTCCCCTTCGGGCTTCCATGCCGGCCAGCACCGCGTTGCATGCGAGCGACGCGCCATGGCGGCAGCCTGTCCCGTAGCGGCCATGATGCCAAAGCCTTCCTGCCAGCGCGAGCACAGGCGCCCGTCCGCGGCTCAGGCCGTGGCATCGCTCGCCGAGGCGATGACCCGGGCCAGCGCACCAGCCAGTTGTTCGCCGCTGACCGGCTTGCGCAGGAAGCCGTCCATGCCCGCTTCGCGGGCGCGCGCCTCGTCGCGGCCGCCGGAGCGGGCGGTGACCGCGATGATCGGCACGTGGCGGGCGTCCGGTTCGCGCTGGCGGATCAGCCGCGCGATCTGGAAGCCGTCGACGCCGGGCAGGTCCAGGTCCAGCAGCACCGCGTCGAAGCTGGCGTGGGCCAGCTCGGCCAGCGCGGCCAGCCCGTTGATCACGTGCACCACGTGATGGCCTTCGCGTTCGAGCAGGCCGCGGATGACCGCCGCCACGATGGTGTCGTCTTCCACCAGCAGCAGGTGATGGCTGCCGCCGGCGGCGAGCGGTGCCGCCAGTGGCGCCGGCTCGGCCGGTTCGGCCAGCGGCAGGCGCACGCGGAAGGTGCTGCCGTGGCCCACGCGCGATTCCAGCTCGATGCTGCCGCCCATCATGTCCACCAGCTCCCGGCAGATCGCCAGGCCCAGGCCGCTGCCCGCCGCACGCTGCGGGCCGTCGGCCTGCTCGAAGCGCTGGAACAAGCGCGCCTGGCTCGCCTCGGGAATGCCCGGCCCGGTGTCGCTGACGCCGAACTGCAAACCGTCGGCGGTGCGTTCGCCGCGCAAGGTCACGTGGCCGCGTTCGGTGAACTTGAGCGCGTTGTTGGCCAGGTTCAGCAGCACCTGCTTGATGCGCACCGCATCGCCGACGACCTGTGCGGGGAGGTCATCGGCCACCTCCAGCACGAAGCGGATACCGCGCGCGTGCGCCAGCCCCTGCTCCAGCTGCGTCACGTCCTCCAGCAACTGGCGCGGGCTGAACGGCGCCGGCTCCAGCTCCAGCTTGCCGGCCTCGATGCGGGCCAGGTCGAGCGCGTCGTTGAGCAGTTTCAGCAGCATGTCGCCGGAACGTTGCATCGCCCGGGTGTAGTCATGCTGCAGCGGATCGAGCGACGTGCTCAACAGCAATTCGGCCATGCCCATCACGCCGGTCATCGGCGTGCGTATCTCGTGGCTCAGGGTGGCCAGGAACTGGGTCTTGGCTGCGCTGGCCGCCTCGGCCATCTGCCGCTGCTGCTCGGCCAGCTGGATCTGGTGGCGCTGCGCCAGCCGCCGGCGCCAGCCACGCAACGCCAGCGCGACCACGGCTGCCACCAGCAACAGGTAACCCAGCCATGCCCACCAGCGCAGCCACGGCGGCGCCTGCACCGTGACCAGCAGCGGCCGCGCCTTGCCCCACTGGCCGTCGGCGCCATGGCCGTGCACTTCCAGCGTATAACTGCCGGCGCCGAGCCCGACGAACTCGCGCTGGCCCTGGTTGCCGGTGCTCACCCAGCCGCTGTCGAAACCGCCCATGTGGAAGAAGTAGCGGTTCGCTGCCGGGTCCACGTAGGACGACATGCGCGCCTCCACGCGCAAGTCGCGATCGCGCCAGCCCAGGTGCACCGGCTGCTCCGGCGACAGCGCGACGGTCTTGCCGTCGCGGCGCACGCTGACCTGGGTGAGCGACAGCAGCGGCAGCGGGCCGGGCCGTTCCAGCCGCGCCAGTTCGGCCGGCTGGAACGCGGTGACGCCGCCGCTGCTGGCGGCAAGCATGGTGCCGTCGGCAGCGACCACCGCCGAGCCGTTGGTGAACTCTCCATTGCTCAGGCCCTGCGCCGCACCGAACTGGGTGAACGTGTGGGTCAGCGGGTTGAAGCGGCGCAGGCCCGGGCTGCTGAACAACCACAGTTGCCCCTGCCGATCGACCAGCATGGTGCGCAGGTCCGCGATCAGCCCCATCCGGCTGATGTCGACGCTGTCGTCGCGCGTGGCGCGCCCGTCCGCCAGGCGGTAATGCTCCAGCGCGGTTTCGGTGGCGATCCAGAAACCGTCGTCATCGAACGCGAAACTGTAGATCTCCCGCCGCGATACGCCCGGCACGAACGCCAGCGGCTGTCCGGGCCCTTCGCTGCGCATCAGCCCGGCCATGCTGGCGTACCAGACCGCCCCGTCGTGCGCCCGCAACTGGTCGAAGAAGCGCGCGCCGTCGGGCGCATCGGCCGGCAGCAGCGGCGTCGACGCCAGCGTGTCGGGGTCGATCGCGAACACGCCCTCGCCCCACGACGCCCCGTAGATATGGCCGTCCATGCCGGCGACCAGCGCGAGCGGCCGTTTCATGTGCGTCTGCTCGGCGCCCAGCGTCAGCAGCTTGCCGTGGTCGTAGCGGTAGATGCGCCCGGGCCCGGTGATCCACAGGCGGCCGCGCGCATCCTCCGCCAGCGAGGTGAGGTTGCCGTGCAGGCCGCGCAGCACGTGGCTGACCTCGCCGGTCGCCGTATCCAGCTTGTCGACCCAGCCGTTGTAGCCGCCCACCAACAGCTCGTGGTCGCGCCCGGTCAGCACCGACAGCGCTGCGGTGTTGGACAGGCTGTCGGCATCGTCCGGGATATGCGTGAAACGCGCGAAACCATTCCAGCTCGGCGGCAGGTACGCGATGCTGGACTGGTCGAAGGTGAACCACAGGCCGCCTTCGCGATCGCGGAAAATCTGCCACAGCCGATCGCTGGGCAGGCCGCCGGGCAACAGCGGCGCGCCGGTGATGTGCTGCAGCGGGCCCTGTTCCGATTCGAGCCAGACGCCGTCGAGGCTGCCCAGCCACAACCGCCCTTGGCTGTCGCGCACGCTGCTCAGGATGCGCGTGTTGGCCAGTTGCCGATTTGCCAGCGGCCGCGCCACGCCGTCGGCGCCGACCACCAGCAGGCCACCGCTGACCGCCACGCGGATCTCGTCGCCATCGCCCTCGATGCGCCACACCGCGCCGACGTCGCCGGCGAACGCGGGGTCGACCGCCACGCGGCGCACCTTGCCGTCGGTCGAGCGCACGTAGAGACCATGCTCACTGCCGATCCACAACCGCCCCTCGTGGTCGGCCAGCAAGGCGCGGATGGCGCCGAACGGGGCCGCCTGCCCGCTGCCGGCATCGAGCCGCACGGGTTCGAAACCTCTCTCGTCGCGGCGCATGCGGTCGAGGCCGCCCTGGGTGCCCACCCAGATCTGGCCATCGGGGGTCTGCGCGATGCTCCACACTTCGTCGTTGCTGAGGCTGTGCGGATCGTCCGCTGCGTGCACCCAGTGGCGAAAGCGCCCGCCGTCCTGGTCGTAGACGGTCAGTCCCGCCGAGACGCCGCCGGCCCAGATGCGGTCCGCCTTGTCCACGAACAGGGTGTAGATCTGGTTGCTCGGCAGCGACAGCGGATCGCCGCTGGCATGCCGGAACACCTTGAACGTGACGCCGTCGAAGCGCACCAGGCCGCCATCGGCACCGAACCACATCATGCCGCGATGATCCTGCGCCACCGCGTAGATCGAACCGCTGGGCACGCCGTCGGCCACGCCATAACGACGGAACTGCGGCGTCGCCGGCATGCTCGCGCCGGCGGCCGGCATTGTCGTGCTGGCACCGCCGGCGGCCGCGGACCCCGGCGTGGCCACCGCCAGAACCGCACCCAACATGAGCGATGCAAGCATGCGCAGATTCCCCTGATCCGCCCCATCATGCCAAATCGGGTCCGTGGCGGCGAGCATCGCGCCGGCCCGGAGCGATGCGTTTCACGCGTCGTGCGTCATTCGGCCGCGTCGGGCGCCGCCAACGCCTTGCTGTAGAAACCCGACGGATCGAAACAGCACACGCGCCGCTTGCCGGCGGCGAGCATGTCGCAGGCGGCGGCGACGCGCT
This sequence comes from Rhodanobacter sp. UC4448_H15, assembly GCF_052978265.1. The sequence continues at coordinate 3,284,559 of NZ_CM129665.1, forward strand.
GCGTGCGGGTCTTTGCCTGCTTGGCCGAGACGATCCAGTGGATCCAGTCCACGCGCGCGATCGTGGTGGTGGCGTCCCAGCCGGCGCGGGCGGCGGTGGGCGCATCGTCCAGCGCCTGGCGCAGGTCGGCCGGCAGCGCGGGTTCCGGCTCATGCTTCACCGGCGCGATCTCCAGCGCCACGGTGTCGCCCGCTTGCGCACGGACGGTCTTGAGCAGGCGGCTGTCCAGTTTCAGCCAGTGGCTCAACTGGCCATCCGGCTCCAGCGTCGCCTGGAAGCGGTGGCCGTTGATGCTGGCGTCGACCGTGGTGCGCCCACGGCGCGGCAGCTTCTCGCTCACCGGTCGCGGCAACAGCACGAAGGCCCATGCGGCATCGTCGGGCATCGCCGGGCGCAGCACTTTCGCCGTGAAGCGGGAGGTGGTGTCGGCCTTGCTCATGTCGCATCGTCCTCGGGGAAGGGGCTTGCCGCACGCCTGGGGGCAAGGCAACGCGGGGATCGTACCGCGCATGCCGTGGCGCGGCGAAAGGGCCATCGGCCATGGGCGTGTGCGGTGCGCGAGCCCCTACAATCGCCGGATGTCCCGACGCCTACGCCTGCTGTTCGCCGCCCTGGCCATAGCCGCACTGCTGTGGCTGCTGTTTGCCGCGGCGGAACGTTTCCTCGCGCTGGCCCAGCGCTTCCTCGCCTTGCCGGCGCCGTTGCAGTGGACGCTGGGCCTGGTGCTGGCGATCTTCGCCGCCGCCGGCCTGGCCGTGCTGTGGTGGCTGCTGCGTCCGCGCCGCCGGCGCCGACCCCTGCCGGTGCCCGACCGCGCCAGCCTGGAGCAGCGCATCGACAAGTTGCGCGAACACGGCGCCGACACCGGCGCGCTCGCCACCGAGCTGGGCGAACTCGACCAGCGCCGGCTCGGCGCGCGCCTGTACGTCGCGCTGTTCGGCGAGATCTCCACCGGCAAGTCCAGCCTGATCCGTGCGCTGGCGCCGCAGGCCACACTGGCCAGCGAGGCGCGCGGCGGCACCACGCGCGCGGTCGGTCACTACGACAGCACCTTGCCCGACGGCCGCAGCCTGGTACTCGCCGACGTACCCGGCAGCCGCGAGAGTGGCGGCGAAGCGCGCGAACGCGAGGCACGCGAAGAAGCCCTGCGCGCCCACGCGGTGATCTACCTGTGTGCCGGCGACCTCACCCGCAGCCAGGTCGACGAACTGCGCTGGCTCGCCGATTTCGGCAAGCCGCTGCTGCTGGTGTTGAACAAGGCCGACCAGTGGGGCGAGCCGGAGCTGGCGCAGCTGCTGGACAAGCTGCGCGCGCAATCGCGCGGCATCGCCAGCGCGGTGGTGGCGATCAGCGCCGGCGGCAGCGAGCGATACCAGCGCCGGCTCGCCGACGGCAGCACCGAATCGGTCGAACGCCAGCGCAAGCCGGCGATCCAACCGCTGCTGCGCGCACTCACCCGCCTCATCGCTCCCGGTGCCGAGGGACTGGAGCCGCGTCGCGAGCAGGCCGTGCTCGCCGGCCTGCACCAGCGCACCGGCACGCTGGAGGCGCAGACCCGCGCCGAAACCGCAGAGCGCATCGTGCGCCAGTACGCCCGCCGCGCGATCGTCGGTGCGATGGCGGCGGTGGCGCCAGGCAGCGACCTGGTGATCCAGGGCGTGCTCGCCACCGGGCTCACGCGGGCGCTGGCCGAGCTGTACGGCGTCGGGCTCAGCGACGTGCAGATCGAGGATTTCGTGCGCCAGGCCAGGCTGACCCTGCGCACCGGCAGCTCGATCGTGCTGGCGGTTGCCGGCAATGCACTGAAGGCGTTCCCCGGTCTGGGCACGCTGGGCGGCGGCGTGCTGCACGCGTTCGCCTACGCGCTGATCTTCGACTCGATGGGCCGCGCCCTGGCCGCCTCGCTGGCCGAGCGGCAGACGCTGGACCAGGACGATGCCGACGCGCGGCTGAAGACCCTGCTCGCCGATGCCGGCGGCACGCGCCTGAAACAACTGGCGACGTTGACGATGGACACGCTGCGCGAACCGCGCGTGGAGTAACCCGTGCTCACTGGTAGGGCGGGCACCGCCCGCCGGCTCTTGTTTCGTGTCACGGAAGGCGGCGGGCAGTGCCCGCCCTCCCCCGCCGTTGCCGCTGCCGAATCCCGGCCTAATGAAACTGATCGCTCGCCGGCACCCACGAACTGGAAGCCGGGGCCGGCAATCGCACTGGCGTGGCGGGCGGCAATTCCGACGCGCAGCCCGGCGGCAACGGGCCGCCGGCGACGCGGGCGGCAGCGCATTCGGCGGCGTTGTCGAACTTCACCATCGGCGCGGAGGTCGCCGGTGCCGGCGTGCTGGCGGCCGCGGGCGGCGCCAGCGGGGCGGCAGGCGCCAGGTGCAATGGCGCATACGCGCTGGCGGCGACCGGTGCCGGCGGCGGGTCGGGGTTGCGGCAGCCGAACAGCGCGATCGGCAGCAGTGGTTTCACCGCGCACTCCACCCGCACGCCGCGCGGCAGGTGGAAGGTGTGCTTGACCGTGGTCTTTTCCACCGCGCGGCGCAGCGCGGTGTCGACCGAGCTTTCGTCCTCGGGCGTCCAGTCCTGCTCGAAGCGGGTGGGCCGGTAGCCGACGTCAGGCGTGCGGTGACGCATGATTTCGGTATCGCCGCTCGGCTTCAGCTGCACGTAGTCGCCCACCGCGCCGTGCTCCCCGCCTTGCGCTGCGCCGGGTCGATCGCCGCCGAGCTTGCCCGCGGCCAGCGAGGGCGCGTGCTGGCTGCCGGTACTGGCGGCGGCACGAACCGCTGGCGCAGGTGCCGACGGCGGCGCGACGCTGGTGGCGCCGGCCGGCTCGCCGACCGTGGCGGTGTCGCTGCCTTGCGGCGAGGCCTCCGGCGCGCGGCTGACCTCGGCGGTGGCCGGCAGCGGCAGTGCGGAGGCGGCGGGCGGAGGCGTGATCGCGGCCACGGCGGTCGGTGCCTGCAACACCGGGCGCAGGGTCGCTGGCGTCATCGCCGGCGCCGGTGCGGAGCGCTGCAGGTCCAGCTGGGTCGGTGCCAGCGCGCGCGGGGGCGCGACAACCTCGGCCGGCACGGCTTCGGCCAGTTGCGCGGGTTGGGTCAGCTGCGGCACCAGGCGCGGGGCGGGCGGCGCGATCGGCGTGGGGGGCACCAGCGTTTGCGGCTGCGGACGCGGCAGTTGCGGTGGCGCTGGCGCGGGTTCCGGCGCTTCGCTGAGCGCGGCCAGCGTGGTCGGCGCCGCGACTTGCAGCGTGATCGCGGGCGGTGCGGCGACCGCAGGCACGCTCGCCTGGGGCAAGGCCAGCGCGGTCGGCGGCAGGATCGGGCGATTGCCTTCGGCCTGCGGCGGACGTTGCGGCTCGGGCTGGGGCGCCGGCAGCGCGGGAGCCACCGGCGCCGGCAGGGTCAGCGCCAAGGGAGGCGCCGGCACCGCCGGTGCCGCCGGTTTGGGTAGCGGCAGCGGCGTCGGCGCCGGCAGGCTCACTGGCGGCTGCGGCGCGGCGACCGGCGCGGCTTTCGCCGGCTTCGCGGGGGTGGCGGCGGCCGTCAGCGCGACGGCATTGGCGCTCGGTTCGACGCGCGGTGCGGGATGCTGCCGACCCTGCTGGCGCGGCCCGCGCTGCTTCGGTGGCGTGCCATGCACCGGCGGCGGTGGCGGCGGTTCGGGTGGCTCGATCAGGCGCACCTGCAGCAGCGGTTCGCGCGAATGGTCCGGCAGCACGGTGGGTTCGTAGGCCGGGCCGAGCACGAACGCGAACAGGCACAGCAGATGCACCAGCAAGGTGCCGAGGAAGGCCAGCGCGCGACGACCCCGCGACGGCGGCGGCGCGTGCCGACGCAGATGATAGACGCGGCCGCGCGTGGCCGCCGCCAGCGGCGAGTCCAGCAAGACTCGCGCGGGGTTGGCGGCACGACGGGGTGGGACGGAATCCGGGGACGGCGCGGGCATGCGGCCAGTGTAGCGGGGGCCATCAGCGGCCGGCGCCGCGCGCTGCCTTGCGCTCGCGCAACTCCTCGTCCACTGCGCGGTCGGGCGTATCCACCGGACAGCCTTGCGCCAGCGGCTTGCCGGCGCGATACATCGCGATGCAGGCCTCCACGCCGGGCGGGGTGAAACCGTGCGTGCGACCGTCGGGCGTGCTGGCCGGCGCCATGTTGAGGCGCATGTCGCCACTTTTCGCCGACGGTGGCGGCGGCGGGTCGCCACCGCAACCACCGGCGAGCATCGCCAGCGACACGGCGCAGTGGATGCGGATGCCGCCGGGCAGGTGGATCGTCGTTTTCTTCGTGGTCTTGTCCACCAGCTTCTGCAGCGCGCTGTCGACGGAGCTGCCGCCCTTGTCCCAGTCGTCCGCGAAGCGGGTGGGCTTGTACTTGACCGGGCTGTCGTGACGCATGACCTGCGTATCGCCCTGCGGCATGCGTTGCACGTAGCCGGGCACCGGCGCACTGGAAACAGGCGCCGGCGGCAGCAGTGGCTGGCCATGCTCGTCGTACAACCGCAGCGGCGGGGCCTGCACCACCATGGCGCCCTTGGCCGGCGGCTCCGGCCGTGCCCGCGTCGGCGGCGGTGCGGCGGGCGGCGCGGGCGGCAAGGCCAGCGGCGGCGGCGCGTGGCTTGCAGGTGTGTCCTCGATCAGGCGGATCTGCAGGAACTGCTCGGGTGGCGCCTCCTCGTGCGGTACCGGCGGGCGCGTGCCGTACCACGCCACCAGCGCGAACAACGCATGCAACAGCAGTACCGCGGCGAGCGTCCAGCGATGCGTGGCCCGCTCGACCGGCGGCTCGTGCCAGCGATGCCGCTGTCGCGTGGCCCGCGCACGCCAGTCGCCAGCCGCGGGCACGAGCTCGCGCCGCTCGGGTTCGGGCGGCTCGGGCGTGGCTGGCTGGGGCTGCGGCGCAACGGCGATGGCGGTGCCTCGTGGAAATCGGTGGGCGGTCGCAGCATGGCCGAAGGCGATTGAACCCCGCTAGACCGGCGTGACGATCGCGTCGCCGGGGCGCGCGACACCTGGGACAGACAGCCGCCGGCGCCGCGCGGTTCCCCGCAGTGCAGCTTGACCCCACTTGCGCATGGCACAAGGCTAGGCCGATCGACGCCCCGCGCCGATCCCCCGCCATGACCGCCCTCGCCGCCGCATCGCGCAGGACGACCATGACGGCCCGCTTTTCCAGCCGCCCCGCGCGGCCTCGGGCGGTGCCGTTCATGCCACGAGGCTGCGCCCTTAGCATGAGGAGGGTCGCATCGTGTCCGAACTCGTCACGGAACATATCCGCAACATCGCGCTCGCCGGTCACGCCGGCGCCGGCAAGACCACGCTGTTCGAGGCCTTGCTGCATGCCGGCGGGGCGATCCAGTCCATCGGCACCGTCGAGCGCGGCAATACCGTGTCGGATACCGACGCGCAGGAACAATCGCGCGCCCATTCCATCGACAGCAGCATCGCCCAGGTCGAGCACGGCGACTGCCGCATCAACCTGATCGACACCGCCGGCTACGCCGATTTCCGCGGCGGCACGCTGTCCGCGCTGGCTGCGGTGGAGAGCGTGGCGATCGTGGTCAACGCGATCAACGGCATCGAGCACGGCACGCGCCGCATGATGATGCACGCCCACGAGCGCGGCCTGGCGCGCATGCTGGTGATCAACAAGATCGACTTCGACGGCGCCGACCTCGCCGCCCTGGTCGACGCGCTGCGCGAGGAATTCGGCAGCCAGTGCCTGCCGGTGAACCTGCCGGCGCAACGCGGCAACCGCGTGCTGGATTGCTTCTTCCACGACGACGGCGCCACCGATTTCTCCTCGCTGGCCGTGGCGCACCAGCAGATCATCGACCAGGTGGTGGAGGTCAACGAGGCACTGATGGGCCGCTACCTGGACGAGGGCGAGCAGGCGCTGGGCGCGCAGCAATTGCACGACGCCTTCGAGCAATGCCTGCGCGAAGGCCACCTGGTGCCGATCTGCTTCACCAGCGCGCGCACCGGTGCCGGGGTGAAGGAACTGCTCGACGTCGCCGCGCGGCTGCTGCCGAATCCGGCCGAGGGCAACCCTCCGCCCTTCGTGCGCGGCGACGGCCTGCCGCTGCGGGTGAGCGCCGACCCGCAGGCGCACGTGATCGCCGACGTGTTCAAGATCATCAACGACCCGTTCGTGGGCAAGCTGGGCGTGTTCCGCGTGTGGCAGGGCACCGTGCGGCGCGACAGCCAGCTGCTGGTCGACGACGGCCGCAAGCCGTTCAAGGTCGGCCACCTGTTCCGCCTGCAGGGCAAGAACCACGTGGAGATCGAGGCGGCGATCCCCGGCGACATCGCCGCGGTGGCCAAGGTCGAGGAAATCCACTACGACGCGGTGCTGCACGATTCGCACGACGACGATCGCATGGCGCTGGCGCCACCGCGGTTCCCCACGCCGATGGTCGGCCTGGCGCTGGAGCCGCGGCACAAGGGCCAGGAGCAGAAGCTCTCCAACGCGCTGGCGCGCCTGGCCGAGGAAGATCCCTGCTTTCGCGTCGAGCACCACAAGGAACTCAACGAGACCGTGGTGCGCGGGCTCTCCGAGCTGCACCTGAAGGTGATGCTCGAGCGCATGCGCGAACGCTACGGCGTGGAAGTGGAGACGCGCCCGCCACGCATCGCGTATCGCGAAACCATCGCCGCCCTCGCCGAAGGCCACCACCGGCACAAGAAGCAGACCGGCGGCGCCGGCCAGTTCGGCGAGGTGTTCCTGCGCATCGAGCCGCTCGATCGCGGCGCCGGCTTCGAATTCGTCGACGCGATCAAGGGCGGCGTGATCCCCGGCCAGTTCCTGCCGGCGATCGAGAAAGGCGTGCGCCAGGCGATGGAGCGCGGCGTGGTGGCCGGCTACCCGCTGCAGGACCTGCGCGTCACGGTCTACGACGGCAAGTACCACTCGGTCGACTCCAAGGAGGTGGCCTTCATCAGCGCCGGCAAGAAAGCCTTCCTCGACGCCGTGGCCAAGGCGCATCCCGTGCTGCTGGAGCCGATCGTCAACGTCGAGGTGGCGATCCCCGAGCGCCACGTCGGCGACGTCACCGGCAGCCTCGCCGGCAAGCGCGCGCGCATCCTGGGCACCGATGCGCAGCGTGGCGGCGAGCTGGTGATCAAGGCGCAGGCCCCGCTGGCCGAACTGATCGATTACCCCACCGAACTGAAATCCATGACCGGCGGCCGTGGCCGCTACAGCCTCGACCTGAGCCACTACGAAGCCGCCCCCGCCACCGTGCAGAAGCAGTTGGGAGAGGCTTGGAAGCCGCGCGCGGAGGAGGATTGAAGTGCATCGGGTGGCCTCTTGCCGGCGCGCCACGCTACGATGCCGGAGCACTATCCAGTTCACCACCAGCCAAGGGAATTGCTGATGAAGCCACTGTTGCTCGTTCCGACATGCCTGCTGCTGGCATGCGTCTCCACCCTTTGCCTGGCGGGTCAGTCGGCCGACGGCTCCAACGCACGGCCGGCTTCGACCCATGTCGCGCCCGCGGACGCGCCGCCACCGACGCCACCGCCACGGCAGACGCCTGACATCGAGCGCACCCTGCGCGCCATGGACGACGCCTCCACCCAGGGACACCCGGATCTCTTCGGCCAGTTTGCCGGCATGCGGCGCCTGTTCGAGGGCGACTACCAGGGCGCCATGAAGTACTTCCGGATCGGTTCGCGCTACGCCGACAAGATGTCCCAGCTCAGCATCGCGATGATGTATCTCAACGGCCGGGGCGTGAGGAAGGACCGGGCCAGTGCCTGCGCCTGGATCACGCTGGCCGCCGAGCGTGGCTACCCTTCCTACGTCAACGCGCGCGACCGGATCTGCGCCGCGCTGGCACCCGCACAACGCACGCAGGCGAACACGATGCTGGCCGCGTTGATGGCCGAGTTCGGCGACGCCGTGGCCAAGCCGAGGATGAAGCTGGCCCTGATCTCGGCCAGGAACTCGCTGACGGGGTCGCACCTGGGCCACGACTCCGGCGTCAAGGTCATGGGGTTGAACGCCGACAATCCGACCCGCTGCGGCGGCAACCGTCTCGTCCTCGGCGGCGTGGAGATTCCCCGCGAAGGATGCGGCAGGTACGACCCGTCGCTGCTGGACCCAAACCGTTATTTCGCCGCGCGGGACGCGCAATGGTTCGGCACGGTGACCGTCGGCAAGATGATCAAGGCGGACCCGCCGCCGTCCACCGCACCGGGTGCAAGCGATCACTCCCACTGAGTGGGTCGCCCGAAGCCGCTCCGGTATGACTGTCACTGCCCGATGGCGCGCGCCTTTCAGCGCGCGCCTGGAGGACAGCCCAGGTCGAACCATGCCGTCTTGGCACGCGTGACGCCGAACCCGTGGGGTTCCGCGCCAACCGGCAGCCTAGTAATCCCTGGCCCCGAGCAGCCCCACCGCGTAACCGGCCTGGCGCAGCCGCGAGGTGGCCCGGGAACTCAGCATGACCAGCACGAGCAGGCCGACCAGCGGGACGAGCATCAGCACCAGCAGCACGATGCGCCCCCAGACGGGGTAGTCCAGGCCGCGGGCGATCTTGTAGATGCCGGTCCAGGACATCCCCAGGCAGACCAGCAGGGCGAGCAAGGCGATCGGGCCGACCGCGGCGCGCAGCGCGGCGGCGAGGAAGTACAGCAGGATGGCGTAGATCACCAGCTTCTGGCCGGAAGCGACATCGTCCAGCGACGCGCTGCGCTTTTCGCGAACCTCCAGCACGGCACCGGGACTCTGGTACGGATTTTCCATGATTTCCCCCTGATCGGTTTTGAACGACATTTGCCCGGCGACAAGCGCAACGCGCCGGGATTTCCCCTACAGCCGATTCCCCCGCTTGATCGCCAGGTAGCGCTCGATCAGCGCACCGGACAGTTCGCCGCAGCTCACGTCCAGCGTGTTGATGCCTTCGCGACGCAGCGCTTCGTGGGTGCGTTCGCGATCGGCCAGATAGTGCATGGCGGCGGCGCTGCGGATGCTGCCTTCCAGTTCGTCGCCGGGGTCGGCGGCGGCGTGGTCGAGGGCCAGTTCGCGCAGGCTGACCAGCATCACCAGGTGACGCCGGGACAGCATGCTCACCGCGGCGCGCAGTTCGGCGTCGTCCTCGTCGCGCACGTTGGTGATCAGCACCACCAGCGCGCGACGTTGCTGGTGCGCCTGCAGGGCGCTGGCAGCGGCGAGGTAGTCGGTGGCCAGCGGCATCGCGTGCAGGTCGTAGCCGGCGCCGAGCAGCATGTCCATGCCGCCGCTGCCCTGTTGCGGCGGCAACCAGCGTTGCTGCTGGCCGGTGCAGGCCAGCAGGCCGACCGCATCGCCCTGGCGCAGCGCGATGCTGGCCAGTGCCAGCGAGGCGTTCAGCACGTGGTCGAAATGCACCCGGCGATCATCCTGCGCCAGCAGGCGGCGACCGCAGTCGAGCATCAGCACCACCTGCTGGTTGCGCTCGTCGCGGTACTCGCGCGAGATCAGCCGGCTGCTGCGCGCGGTGGCCTTCCAGTCGATCTTGCGCAGGCTGTCGCCGACGCGGTAGTCGCGCAGCTCCTGGAACTCGGTGCCTTCGCCGCGACGCCGTTGCAGCCGCGCGCCGACGCTGCGCGAGGCAAGTTCCACGCTCAAGCCCGCCAGCTCGACCAGCGCGGCGAAGTTCGGATACACACGCACCGTCGACGCGGCGCCGAGCACGCGGCGCACCGACCAGCAACGCCACGGCGAATGCAATTGCACGTGGCAGCCGTCGAAGGCGAACTGGCCGCGTGCGTCGGGCGTGACCGCGTACTCGAGTCGCACGTCGCCGCCCGCCGGCAGCAGCAGCGTGCGCGGCATGCCGCGCACCGCCCAGCCGCCCGGATGCAGGTCGTGCAGGCGCAACTTCTGCGCGCGCCGCGTGGTGCCGCGCACGCGCAGGCCGATCCGCGCCTCCGGCCCCAGCGGCAGCACCGGCGCCAGCTCGCGCGACACCTCGGGCGACGGCATCCGGCGCAGGCGCCAACCATCGACGAGCGCCAGCAGCGCAAGCGCACCGCCGCCGGCCAGCCACGCCGCCAGCGGCAGCCAGCCGAGGCTGGCCAGCACGCCGAGCACGGTCCAGCCGAGCAGCAGCCACAGCAGCGCGGGCGCAGGCCTCATCACTGTCGCGGTGCCGGCACCTTGTGCAGCAGCGTCTTGAGCACGTCGTCGGGGCGCTGGCGTTCGAGCAGCGCCTCCGGCGCCAGCAGCAGGCGATGGCGCAAGGCCGGCAACGCCACCGCGCGCACGTCGTCCGGGGTGACGAAATCGCGGCCGTCGACTGCTGCCTGCGCGCGCGCCAGCCGCGCCAGCGCCAGGCCGCCGCGCGGACCGGCGCCGCCGATCACGCCCGGCCATTCGCGCGTGGTGCGCGCAATGCGCACCGCGTAGTCGGTGACCGCGGCATCCATGCGGATCGACGCCACCGCCCGCTGCACCGCCAGCAACTGCGCCTGGCTCAGCACCGGCTGCACCTGCGACACGTCGAGGTCGGCGGCAACCTTGCCGTCGATCACGCGCGAGACCATGCGCCGCTCGTCCTCCAGCCCCGGATAGCCGATCACCACCTTGATCAGGAAGCGGTCCAGCTGCGCCTCGGGCAGCGGGTAGGTGCCCTCCTGCTCGATCGGGTTCTGCGTGGCCACCACCATGAACGGTGCCGGCAGCGCGAAGCGACGACCCTCGATGGTCACCTGCCCCTCCTGCATCGATTCGAGCAACGCGGCCTGGGTCTTGGCCGGCGCGCGGTTGATCTCGTCGGCCAGCAGCAGGTTGGCGAATACCGGGCCGCGGCGGATCTGGAAACGTTCGGTCTTGGGGTCGTAGATCGCGTGGCCGGTGACGTCGGCCGGCATCAGGTCGGGAGTGAACTGCACGCGGCCGAAGGTGCAGCCGACCGACGCGGCCAGCGCGCGCACCAGCAGCGTCTTGCCCAGCCCGGGCACGCCCTCGATCAGCACGTGGCCGGTCGCCAGCAGCGCCAGCAACACCTGGTCGAACACCTCGGCCTGGCCGATGAAGGCGCGCCCGACCTGCTCGCGCAACGCGCGCACGTGGTCGCCGAGTTCGGCGGTGGAAGGCGGCGGCAAGGCCGGCGCGGCGAGCGTGTCGAGGGTCATGGACGATTCCTGAGTCGGGCCAGGGTGAGGATGGAAACGCGAAACGCCTGCGCGTTCGCCGGTGACTGGAAGGCCTGCGCGATGCGCGCGGCGTCCAGCGCGCTGCGCTCGGCCAGGCGCGCGTACAGCGCCTCGCCGTGCAGCATCGCGCAGGCCGGATCGCGGCGACGCAGGCGCGCCAGCACGGCCTGGCAGGCCAGCGCGTGCAGGCTGCGACCGCCGTCGCGGCGATAGATGAACTCGCCGGCGGCCTGCACGTGTTCAAGCAGGGCGCGGCGGTGCGCGGGCGGAGCCGGCAGCAATGGCCCGAGCCGTGCGCTGCGCATCGCCATCCACGCGGCCAGCAGCAACGCCAGCGCGAGCAGCGCGGGCCAGCCCTTGATCGCCATGAATTGGAGGAAGGGCGGACCGTCCAGCGCGTAGACCAGGTAGATCGTGCCGCGGCCGCGATTGGGCTGCAGCAGGTTCCAGGCAAACTCCTGCGCCGCGGCCTGCTTCAGCGCGGTGTGCGCCAGCGGGGCAAAATTGGCCAGCACGCTGACCGTGCCCTGCCCCAGCGGCATGCGCGCGTACAGATAGCCGTCGTGCGGCGTGCCGATCGCCGCGTCGAGTTTCCCGATGACGCCCGGCCGCAGCCGGAAGCGCGAGCCGCACAGGGCGACGTCGTCGCGCTTGCTCGCCGTCGCGCCGTGCAGGGCCGCGCACTCGAACGAGGCGGCGCGCGAATCGAGCACGCCGAGCGCATCGAACAGCGGCGTGTGCGCCACGCTGGCCGCTCCCGGCGACAGCAGCAGGTGGCCGCCGCCGCGCACCCATGCCACCAGCCGTGCCGCATCGGCGGCATCGACGCGGCCGGCATTTTCGCCCAGCAGCACCGTGTCGCCATGGCGCAACGGCAATCGCGCCGCACTCAATGTGGTCAGCGACTGCACCGGCAGCTGCAGCTCATGCAGCATCAGTTCCAGCGCGAGGAAGCGGTTGCTGCGCGCCGCGCCGTGCGGCGGGATCGTCTCGGTGACGTCCTTGCGCTCGAAGGTGGCGAAGAACCCGGCGACCAGCAGCGCCAGCGCGGCCGCGACCAGGGCGGCGATCAGCAGCGTCTTGCGGTTCATGTCGACGCCCCGGGCTGCGCCGGCCAGCCGGCGAGCAGTTGCTCGACGGTGGCGTCGTCGGGATAGCGCCCGGCGTAGGCAGCGAACTGCCAGGTGCGCACGATCTCGACCACGCGGCGGCTGCGCTGCGGATCGTCGATGGCGCGCGCCTGGCGCAGCCAGTGCGCCTCGGTCGCATCCGCTGCGGGCGGCTGCCGCAGCTCGCGCGCGGTCTGCTCGACGCAGCCGCGATAGAGCAGCGCCAGTGCCTCGCGCCGGCGCTGTGCCTGCCACAGCGCGCGTGCCGCGCCGGCCAGGTCGGCGGGCAACGCGGCTGGCGCGTCGACGATCGACGATATCGGCGGCGACAGCGCCGGCGCGACCTCCTCATCCCGCAGCAGCCAGCGCCCGCGCCAGCGCCAGCCCAGCCAGACCAGGCCGCCGAGCACGCCGATCAGCAGCAGCCACAACAGCAGCTGGAAGAACCCGCCCAGCAAGTGTCCGAGCCAGGGGAACAGCGGATTGATCGACGTCGCGGCCGGTTCCGGCTTGTACTTGAGCTGCCAGCGCCGCACCGTGTGTTCACCGCCGAAGCGCGGGTCGCGATAAGCCCGCGCGGCCGCTTGCGCCAAGCCCGGCTCGGGTGCCTCCGCGCGCGCGCCGAACAACGCGTCCAGCGACACGCTGGCGGGCTTGTCGACCGCCGCGGCGTGCACCTCGGCCGTCGCCTGCGCCTGCACGGGAGGTGTCCATGCGCCGAAGCACAGCAACGCAACCGCCAGCAGCGCGGTGCCCTGCAGCCGCGCGCGCAGGCGCCGGAAGGCCAGGTCGATGTCCCACGCCTCCAGTTGCGTGCGCCGGTTGAGATACAGCGCAAAGCCGCAGGCGACGTAGAGCGGTTCGATCACGCTCATCGCCAGATAGGCCACGCCGGCGCCGGCCAGCACCCACGCGGTGGGGATCACCTGCGTGTCGCCGCGCACCAGCTCGATCAGCGATTGCGGCCGCCATTCGTGCGGGATCAGCAGCAACGCGAACAACCACACGCTGAGGAACAGCACCAGCTCGAACAGCAGGCAGAAATAGGTGAGCAGGCTGGTTTCCCCCACCAGGCGCCGACGCAGCACTTTCCAGCGTGCCGAACGCTGCGCCCGCGTGCTGCCTTCGAGCAGATCGAGCGGCAGGCGCAGCGCGCGGTTGCTGTCGATGCGCAACCAGGTCAGCGCCGCCAGCGTCCGTCGCCACGGCCAGCGCGCCTGGCCGCGCAGGGTCTGGCGCCAGCCCGGCGCCTGATCGAACACCGCCCGCGACAACACGTACAGCGGCAGCCGATCGAACAGCGGCTTCAGCCACCACATCAGCCCCCAGCCCAGCCACGGCCAGCCGAGCGCGACACCGAGCCCGTTGCACAACACGAACAGCGGCAGGGTGAAGGCGAACCACGCCGACCAGACCGGCCGCGCATGCGCGCGCAACATCGCCGCGCCGAGATCCAGCGCCTCGCGCGTCACCCTGGGCCGCAACACCACGCCGATGCGTTCAAGCTCCATGCCGCACCGCCCTGCCGCCGCGCCACAGCCAAGCCAGCACCAGCACCCACAGCACGCCGGCCACGCCGAAGCGCAGCGGATCGGGCAGGCTGGCGATGGAGGACCAGTACGCCTCGATGAACGCCGCCACCAGCAGCATCGCGAATGCGCCCAGCGCCAGTTGCGCGCCGACCCAGCCGGCCGCGACCAGCGCCGGTCCGCGGCGCTGCCGGCCCGGCGCCAGCAAGGTCAGGCCCAGATGCAGGCCGGCGCCACCGGCGATCACCAGCGCGGTGAGCTCGAACGGCGAATGCCCCGCCACGAAGCGCCAGAACGGGCCGCCGTAGCCGATCGCGGTGAGATGGCCGGCGATGCCGCCGATCAGCACGCCGTTGGCGCCCAGCACGTAGACCGCGCCGACGCCGAACACCAGCCCCGAGGCGAACGTGCGAAACGCGATGCCGACGTTGTTCATCACGTAGAAGCCGAACATCTGCAGATCGGTGCCGCTGCTGCGGCCGATGTGCGGATTGGCCGGGTCGTACATCTTCTCGAACTGCGCCAGCTGGGCGCTGCTGAACAGCGTGTGCGCCAGCTCCGGGCGCAGTTGCAGCAGCACCAGCAGGCACAGCGCCGGCACGTAGAACAGCACCGCCGCCAGCGCCATGCAGCGCCACTGCGCGCGGACCAGCCGCGGGAAACCGGCCAGCAGAAACATCGCCACCCGATGCCAGCGCGGCGGCGGCGGCCGGTACAGCACGCGGTGGCCATGCTGCACGAGTTGCTGCAGCCGGTCGGTCACCTCGTGGCTGTAGCCGCGGCCGCGGGCCAGCGCCAGGTGGTGGCAGACGCGCCGGTATTCGGCGGGGAAATCCAGCGCCTGCTCCTGCCGCAGCGTGCGTCGCGGCTGGCGGTCCAGCGCATGCAGCCAGGATTGCAGGCGATCCCAGGTCTTGCCGTGCAAGGCCACGAAGCGTTCCTGTTTCATGCGCGCCCCAGCAGCCAGTTCACGTGCGCCACCAGTTGCCGGATTGCCGCGGTGTCGCGCAGGCCGGTCAGCGGGGTCAGCAGGTTGGCCAGTTCCTCCTGGCGCTGCACGGTGAGCTGGCCGGCGCGCTCGGCATAGTCGACCAGCGCGGCCTGTTCGTCGGCGGACAAGGCCAGCGGCAGCGGCAGCGCGGACACCGCCGGTACCTGCTGGCCAGGCGGCAGTTCGCGCGCATGCACCACCATGGTGCCGGCCACGATGTCGCCGAGCCGGCGCGCGTGCGGATCGACCAGGGTGCTGACCAGGCCCACGCCATAGACGCCGGGCAGGATGTCCACCACGCGCAGCAGGTTGCGCACCACCGACGGCAGCCAGGTCACCGGCGTGCCGTCGGCATGCACCACGCGCAGGCCGAGCGCGCGCTTGCCCGGCGTCTGGCCGTCCATCCAGACCTCGCAGACCACCCCATACGCCCACATCAGCGCGAACAGCAGCAGCATCGCCAGGCCGTTGCCGGCCACGCCGAAGATCGACAGCGGGATCATCGCCACCAAGAAGAAGACACCGCGCAACAGCAGGTCGAGCACCCACGCCTGCGCCCGCGGCAACGCTCCGGCGGCGCGCAGGCGCAGCGAGATGCCTTCGGCGGTCTCGATCTCGCGGACGGTATCGATCATCGAGTGCCGATCATCAGGCGTCGACGACGATGGTATCGGCGATCAGGTCGTGCAGGCAGCGGCGCTCGTTGCCGAAGATCAGCAGCGGATCGATCAGCGTCGCCAGCCGGCCGATGTAGGGAATCACGCCGAGCAGCGCCACCGGCAGCACGCGGATGAAGAGATAACGCAACAGGCCCATGCGACTGCCATCGGTACGCACGATGGCGATGTCCAGCATGCGCTTGCCGATGGTCTGGCCACTCCGATGCAGCATGACGCAGTTGACCACGAAGATCGCCACCAGCAGGGCGAAACCCAGCAGCAGCACGCCGATCATCGGCGCGGCCGGCTTGATCCCCTTGCCGACGCCGACTGCCATCATGGCGCCCCACAACACCGGGAGGGCCCAGACCAGGTTGATCACCCCGTCGAGCAGCGCCGCCGCCAGGCGCTTGCCGCGGCTGGCCTTGCGTTCCTCCAGGCCCTGCGCATCCCACGCGCGCACATCGTCGACCGTTGCCTCGGGCGCGGCATAAGGATTGGCTTCCATCGCATTCCCCCGTCACTGTCCATGTTGCCGCTCCCCCCGGCCGGCAACTGCGGCGAGTATAAAAGCGTTGTCCGGAACGCGGCTACCGCTTGGGCTTGAGCAACGTGCCGGTGCATTTCGGCGCGCCGCACAGGCACTGCCACAGCTTCTTCAGCCGCGCGGTGTGCGGCACGTCAAGCACGATGCCGTAGTCGTAGGTGAGCTCATCGCCGGGCTTGATGTGGCGGATCGCCTCGATCTTCACCTTGTCCCGGCGCGGGTCGCCGCTGGCGCTTTCCTCGACCACGGCGCGGCAGTTCGGCGCGCAGCTGTGGTTGATCCAGCGCGCGGTGTTGCCGCGCTGGTTGGCGTCGATCACGTACTTCTCGTTGAGCGTGAACAAGAAGGTATGCCCGGTTTCACCACCGTCCCCGTACAGCGTATCGGCCTCGTCCGGCGTGAGCAGCTTGCCCTTGTATTCGATGATCTCCTCGCCGCGGGCGATCGGCGCGGTGGCGAATACGCCGTTGCCGTGGATCGGCGAGCGGCGGGCAATGAAACGTCGTGACATGCTGCAGTACCCGGACTGGAAGGCAAGCCGACGATGATGCCTGTTCGCGCGCCATCGCGAAACCTCGGCACCACCGCGATCCCCGGCGCGAGCCGCGACGACGGCCTGCCCGGTCGACTGGCGCGGACACCCCGATCGCGGTTAGAGTCAGGATTCAAACGATCGTTTGGAGAACTGCGATGCGTCCGTTGCGCTGGGTCGTTGCCCCGTTCCTGCTCGCCGTGCTGGCGTTTGGCCTGGCCGCCTGCGGCCCGGCGAAGAAAAGCGTGTTCCCGCCCACGGTGAGCATCCAGCAGTTGCAGGTGCTGTCCAACGGGCAGTGGCAGCTGAGCGTGCGCATCCAGAACAACAGCTACGCCGGGATGGACTTCCAGTCGCTGGACGGCCAGTTGCAGGTCGCCGCGCTGGCGCCGGTGCGCCTGCACGACACGTTCGAGCTGGCCATCCCGCAACTTGCCGGCGACGTGGTGCAGCTCAAGGTATGGCCCACCGCCGCGATGAGCCGCGCACTGGAGGCCATCGCCGACAAGGGCAGCGCCGCGTCGCTGGCCTATTCGATCAGCGGCACCGCGACCGCCAAGCCCGAGCAGGAGAGCAAGGCGCGCGCCTTCGACTTCAGCGGCAAGGACTGGATTTCGGCCGTGCCGGGCATCGCACACACCTTCCGTTAAACCGCCTGCATCAGGAGTTCCCATGACCGCTTACAAGGCCCCCCTCGACGACCTGCGCTTCGCCCTGTTCGATGTGCTGGACGCCGAGCCGGTTCTCACCTCGCTGCAGGGCGGCGAGGCGCATGGCCGCGACCTGCTCGACGCCGTGCTGGAAGAAGCCGGTCGCCTGAGCGAGCAGTTGCTCGCGCCGACCAATGCACCGGCGGACGCCGAGGGCTGCCAGTTCGACAAGGCCACCGGCAAGGTCACCACGCCGGCCTCGTTCAAGGAGGCGTTCCGGCAGTTCGCCGAAGGTGGCTGGACCGGCTTGACCAACCCCGAGCAGTACGGCGGACAGGCCCTGCCCGGCGTGCTCGGCACCGCCACCACGGAGATTTTCCAGTCCGGCAACCTCGCCTGGAGCCTGTACCCGCTGTTGTCCGAAGGCGCCACGCATGCGCTGCAACAGCACGGCGAGGAATGGCAGCGCGAGCTGTACATGAAGCCGATCGTGGCCGGCCGCTGGACCGGCACGATGTGCCTGACCGAACCGCAGGCGGGCTCCGACCTGGGCCTGCTGAAGACGCGCGCGGTACCGGGCGAGGCCGACGCCAACGGCCGGCCGACCTGGAAAATCAGCGGCACCAAGATCTTCATCAGCGCCGGCGAGCACGACCTCACCGAGAACATCGTGCACCTGGTGCTGGCGCGCCTGCCTGATGCACCGGAAGGCAGCCGCGGCATCTCGATGTTCATCGTGCCGAAGTTCAAGCTCGACGCGGACGGCAAGCCGGGCGAACGCAACAGCGTCGCGGCCGGAGCGATCGAGCACAAGATGGGCATCCACGCCTGCTCCACCTGCGTGATGAACTTCGACGGCGCCGAGGGCTACCTGATCGGCAAGCCGCACAAGGGGCTGATGGCGATGTTCACCATGATGAATGCGGCGCGGCTGTCGGTCGGCGTGCAGGGACTGGCCCTGGCCGAGCGCGCGTTGCAGAACAGCCTCAACTACGCGCGCGAACGGCTGCAGTCGCGCTCGCTGTCCGGGCCGAAATTCCCCGACAAGCCGGCCGACAACCTGCTGGTGCAACCGGACGTGCGGCGCATGCTGCTGACCCAGCGCGCCTTTGTCGAAGGCTCGCGTGCGCTGGTGCTGTACACCGCGCTGCAGACGGACATCGAGCATCGCGCCACGGACGAGGCGGCGCGCCAGAAGGCCGGCGAACTGGTCGCCTTCCTGATCCCGATCGCCAAGGGCATGGTCACCGAGCTGGCGCAGGAGTGCACCAAGGAAGCGCTGCAGATCTACGGCGGCCACGGCTACATCGCCGAGAACGGGATGGAACAGTTCGTGCGCGACGCGCGCATCATCACCCTGTACGAGGGCACCACCGGCATCCAGGCCGCCGACCTGCTCGGCCGCAAGATCCTCCAGCTGCAGGGCGTGGGCTTCAAGCATTTCCTGGAGGAGATCAGCGCGTTCTGCCAGCAGCATGCCGACACCGAATCGCTGAAGGCGTTCATCGGCCCGCTCGCCGTGGCCACGCGAAACTGGAGCGAGCTCACCGTGGCACTGGCCCAGCGCATCCAGGGTAACCCCGAGGAACTGGGCGCGGCGGCCACCGATTACCTGTACTACTCCGGCTACGTGACCCTGGCCTACCTGTGGGCGCGCAGCGTGCTGGCGGCCGAGAATGGTACGCAGTCGGCCGCGTTCAAGCAGGCCAAGCGCGACACCGCGGCGTTCTACTTCAGCCGTCTGCTGCCCCGCACGCTCGCCCACCAGGCGGCAATCGAGGCCGGCGTGGCCAGCGTGCCGGCGATCGACTGAGCCGCAGGCACCCCCGCACGAAAGAGCCCGGCGATGCCGGGCTCTTTCGTATTCGGGGCAGTCATGGACCGAAGTCCGGCCATGTGCGGCACGTCACATGTCCCGGCGGGTCAACTTTTGCTCAAAAGTGGCAATGGCGGCCGGGTAGGTGTTCAACTGGCGCAGCTTTCGCGGAAGGTCTCGCCGCTCAGGCGCAGGTACTGCTGGACCATGGCGTCGTGGATCGGCGCGCACTGGATCAGCTCGCGGGCCAGCGCCTCCTGCGCCTCGGCCACGCCGGAGCGGGCGGCCCGTGCGGGAACGGTGGGAACGGCCCGAACGATCCGCGGCGCCGGCACATCGGCCTGTTGGCGTTCGACGTCGAGCAGATGGGAGATGTCATAGGCGATGTCGTTCATGCCCGAGGTAATGCAACAGGCTTGCCAACTCACCGCCCGCCCGGCATCGGTTTCGGGCCGCGCGTTGTTTTCCGGCCGGGGAATCGGCACGCTGGAGGAATGGATCGCGGCAGCATCGGCGGGATGATGGACAAGCTCGGCATGATCGGTCGCGTGGCCATCGTGATGGTGATGACGCCGATCGTGTTCTGTTCCGGCGCGTGGGCCGCGCTGGCGCTGTGGTATCGGCTGCCCGGCGGCCGCGCCGGGCGCGCGCTGGGCAGTGCGCTCTGGGTGATCGCGACCGGAGTGCTGTACGCCTGCGCGATCGGCGGGCGCAGCTGGCTGCCGCTGGTCGTCCATGCCGCGCTGTACGCGATGGTCCTGCTGTGGTGGGTCGCGATCAGGCCCTCCGGCGCGCGCGACTGGCGCGACGACGTTGCCCGCACGCTGACCGGCAGCGTGCACGGCGATCGCGTGGTGCTCGACAACGTGCGCCACTTCGCCTGGCGCAGCGACAACGATTACGACATCCGCTGGGAGCGCCACGAGTACGACCTGGCGCAACTGGCCAGCGCCGATGCGGTGCTGTCGCACTGGGGCAGCCGGGCGATCGCCCACGCCATGATCTCGTTCGGTTTCGACGACGGCCGCCACCTGGTGTTCTCGGTGGAGGTGCGCAAGAGCCGCGACCAGGAGTATTCCTCGGTGGGCGGCTTCTTCAAGCAGTTCGAGACGATCCTGGTCGGCGCCGAGGAAGACGACATCATCCGCGTGCGCACCAACGTGCGCAACGAGGACGTCTATCTGTATCCGCTGCAGATCGAACCGGCCACGCTACGCGCGCTGCTGCTCTCCTACGTGCATGCGGCCAACCGGCTGGCCGCGCGGCCGGCGTTCTACAACACCTTCACCTCCAACTGCACCACCCTCGTCCATCGCATGGCGCGGCAGATCGATCCGGGCCTGCCATGGGACATGCGCCTGCTGCTGACCGGCTATCTGCCGGAGTATCTGCAAGGCATCGGCGCCCTCGATCGTCGCGTGCCGATCGGAACACTGCGCGAGCGCGCACGCATCAGCGAACGCGCCCGTGCGACACCGGCCGGCGCCGATTTCTCGCGCGCGGTGCGTACCGTCACCGCACGCGACTGATGCGCGCGAGCCGTTCGCGTCACGACCTCGACGCGAGCCGCGCAGCGCAACCCGACCTGAACGGCGCGACGCGGAATGTGCCGCTTTTACGCGTCCTTGCCGCCTCGATGGGTTAGGTTCCGGGAGGACAGCGATGGCGGCACCGTTTCGTTCGTCCTGCAGGCGCGCCGCTGTCATCAGCGCCTGCGTGCACCCCCACCCCGTACAAACCAGGAGACCCGGATGAACACGAGGATCACTCGCGTGGCCGCATTGACGGCGGGATTGCTCACCATCGGCCTGGCCGGCTGCTCGCAGTACGTCAAGCAATCCGATTTCAACACGGCCATCCAGCAGCTGCAGCAGAAGCAGACCGACCAGCAGCAGCAGATCGATGCCATCAAGCAGCAGATGCAATCGCAGTTTGCCAAGTACGACAGCCAGATCACCGCGATGCAGGGCCGCGTCAGCATCGACACGGTGGCGCACTTCGCGTTCAACAGCGCCACCCTGAGCGAGCAGGACAAGCCTGCGCTGCAGGACTTTGCCGCGACCATCGGCAAGTACCACCCCGGCGTGCTGATCACGGTGGAAGGCTTTGCCGACCCGGCCGGTTCGCGTGCCTACAACAAGAAGCTCGGCATGCAGCGCGCCGATGCGGTGCGCGATTTCCTGATCAGCAGCGGCCTGTCCGCCGATCAGGTACGTGCGGTCAGCTACGGTGAAGACAGCAACCGCCAGGTCGCCAAGGGCGCCACGCACGACCAGGGCCGCGACAACCGCCGCGTCTCGCTCACCGTCGATGCCACCGGCGCCGGTGCGGTCGCCACGACGGCCCCGTAAGCGGCGCCCGTCGATGGCCAGCAGCGCGGGTGGCCGGCACGGCCGCGCTGCTGGCGTCGTGTCCCCCCCCCCGGCATGCCTCGGCGCCGCGGCGTGTCAGCCTGCCAGCTCGAAACGCGTCACGCGCCGCACCGGGTCGGCCTCGACCAGGCTCACCCGGACGTCGGCGCCGAGCGTGAGGTTGCCGCTGCCGGAAACGCCGGCCTCCACCGCCGGGTTGCGCACGATCACCGTGCCCTTGGCCGGATCGCCGCGGGCGACCTCGACGATCGCACCGTCGAAAACCTCGCCCACCCGCGGCGCCAGCGCGGCGGCTTCGGCCAGGTTCAACACGGCGCTTTCGTACTGGCCCGCGCGATGGCCGGAAGCCTGCATGGTGTCCGGCAGGCCGGGCAAGGCGGCCAGTGCCCACGCCGGCACCGGCTGCTTCGCGCACAGCGCCAGGCAGACCTCGCCGGTATAGCGATCGACCAGCCGGCGCAGCGGCGCGGTGGCATGGGTGTACTGCGCTGCCAGCGCCGAATGCATCGGCTGCGCGGGCAGCGCGCCGTCGAACGCCGCGTAGCCGGCCCCGCGCAGCACCGTGGTGCAGGCGGTCAGCATGGCCACGTGCACGTCGTTGGACGGGTCCAGCGAACGGATGAAGCCGGGATAGTCCAGCCCGGACGGCCAGGCGATGCCGAGCACCCGCGCGGTGACGCGCAGCCGCGCGATGGCGTGCGGGTCGGGTGGCGGCAGCGTGCGCAACAGCCCCAGTTTCGCCTGCACCATCAATTGCGCCGCGGCCATGCCGACCAGCAGCGAGATCTGCTCGTTCCAGTTCTCGATCGGCAAGCGCGCGCGGAACGCCAGCGTCCAGCGGCCGTCGACCACGTCGATCTCCTGTTCCGGCAGGGGCAGGCTCACGCCGCCGCGCGCGCGCTCGCACTGCTCGCGCAACTCGCCGATCCGGCGCAGCACCGCCCACATCGGATCGTCGCTGCCGGCGTCGATGGCCTGCTGCACGCCGGCATAGTCGAGCTGGGCGCGGCTGCGCACGCGCGCCCGGCGCACGTCGATGGCGGCGATGCGGCCGGCAGGGTCCAGGTCCACCGTCCACAACAGCGCCGGGCGCACCTGATCCGGCAACAGCGAGGCGGCATCCTCGGACAACACTTTCGGGTGCAGCGGGATCTTCGAATCCGCGCCGTACAGCGTCTCGCCGCGCCGATGCGCTTCCAGGTCCACCGGGTCGCCGGCCTGCACGAAGGCGGCGACGTCGGCGATGGCGTAATGCACGCGCCAACCGTCGCCCTGCGCCTGAACGTGCATGGCCTGGTCGAGGTCGCGCGCGCCCGGCGGGTCGATGGTGACCAGCGGCAGCTCGGTGCGGTCCAGCGCCGGCAGGCGCGGGTTCGCCGCAGCGGCCGCGGCGGCGGCTTCGACTTCGGCCGGAAACGCGGTGGGCAGGTCCAACTGTTGCCGGATCTCGTCCATGCCCTGCGCAAGCACGGCACTGCCCGCGGGCTGCAGACGGATGCGTCGCGTCGTGGTCATGGTTCCTCCGTTGATGGCTGCCGGCCGTACGCGAATATACATGCCGCCTTCGGTGGGCTTTCGTCCACGCCGGGGGCGGTGTAGAAAGCCGTCAGGCCCACCGACCCGATCGCCCATGAACGACTCGCCCCTGCTGATCCGCCTGGCTGCCGACGACGACGATTTCATCCTTGCGCTGGTGCCACGCTTCGCCGACTTCGCGCTGCCGGCGTGGCGTCGCCGCCACGAATGCGTCGAAGGCATCCGCCGGGACCTGCTGCACCATCTGGAGGACCAGCCGGCGAACAGCTTCCTGTTCGTGGCCGAGAATGGCGACGGCGAGCGGGTGGGTTTCATCCACCTGCAGCGCACCGCCGATTTTTTCAGCGGCCGCAGCAACTGCCACATCTCCGATCTCGCGGTGGCGCCGCAGCACGAAGGCAACGGCGTCGGCAAGGCCTTGCTGGCGCACGCCGAGCAGTGGGCGCGCGAGCACCAGTGCCAGCTGGTGACGCTGGCGGTGTTCCCCGGCAATGAGCGCGCCCGCGCGCTGTACGAGGCCAGCGGCTACGCGACCGACCTGATCAAGCTGGCCAAACCGGTGCGTTGAAGGCGCGCAAACGAACAAGCCGCCCGCAGGCGGCTTGTTGCGTGCAGCAGGCGAAGCGAAGTCCTGCTCAGTTGGTGGTCTTGGCCGCCGACTCGGCCTGCTCGCGCTCGTCCAGGCGACGGGCCAGGCGGTCGATGTTGCTGAGCGACAGCAGGTGGGCGTAGATCCACGCCATCACGCCTTCGCGCAGCATCTCGTGGGCGACCTTCTCGTCCAGCGCGCGCAGCTTCTCCTCGTTGACCATGAACAGGCCGTTGAGCGTGATGCCATGGCCGGAATCCGGCTCGCCCTTGTGCAGTTGCACGTTGCGCGCTTCCAGCAGGTCATGCTTGACCAGGTACTGCATGAAGGTGCGGGTGCGGTCGATGTTCTGCTGGAACTCGCCGAGGAAACCCACGGCGTTCTTCAGCAGCTCGGTGTCGCTGCCGTCCTCGTTGAACAGGCGCTCGCCGTCGGCGGCGTTGAAACCCTCGAAGCCCTGATCGAGGAACACCGCGAAATCGCCGCCCTCCTGCCCGGCCGGTTTCTCGGCCAGCACGAACGGGTAGCGGCGCACGAAGGCCGGCACGTAGGTGTTGGGCGCCCACTGGCCGGCGGCGTCGACGTAGAGGTTCTCGTTCTGACGCAGGCCGAGCAACGCGATCGGGCCGGCATTGGCGGCGTCGGGACCGGCGAACACGATCAGCAGGTCACGCGCGGCCAGGCCGAACTCCGCCGCGGTCAACGGCACCGAGTGCGTGTTCATGGCGAACTTCATGTTGGGCACGCCCTTGAGCCGAAGATTCTTGTGTTCGGCCCGGTTCAGCGCCACCGGGTGCTCGTAGAAAATGACTTCAGCCACGTTGATCCACCTTTGGTCCCCCGTCGCGCCGGGCCGCCACGGCGGCGGCCCTGTCGAACCCGGCGTGGGTTTCATGTCGAGCCAGGGATCATATCAGCGGGCACCGGTGCCTGCGAATCCCGCCGCGCCGGCGCCTTCGGAACGGCGGAAAAGTGTTCTATGCTGCGATCGGGCTGGCCTTGCGCCATGCCCGCTGGTTCCCTCGATGCCCCGGCGGAAGGACGAACTGCATGCTGATGGACGCTGTCAAACCGGCTGACCTGCAGGCGACGCGCGTGTTGTCGCTGGACGCCGCTGGCCGCATCCTGGACTGGATCAGCTGGCAGGACGCGGTGTGCCTGTACGTGCGCGACGTCGTCGCCTGGACCCTGGGCGATCCCTGCCTCACCGTGCACGGCGGCCACAACCGTGCGCTGGGCACGCAGAGCCTGCTGCAGTTGCACCCGATCATCGCCAGCACCGGCCACTGCCGCGAGCATGCGGTCGACCCGTCGCCGGCGCTGACCAACACCGCGCTGTTCGCGCGCGACCGGCACATCTGCATGTACTGCGGCGAGCACTTCACGCGCATGGAACTGACCCGCGACCACGTGCTGCCGATTTCCCGGCAAGGCAAGGACGAGTGGGAGAACGTGGTCAGCGCCTGCCTGTCGTGCAACCTGAAAAAGAGCAACCGCACGCCGCAGCAGGCCAACATGCCGCTGCTGGCGGTACCGTACCGGCCAAGCTGGGTGGAGCACCTGATCCTGTCCAACCGCAACATCCTCGCCGACCAGATGGAGTTCCTGGTCAGCCGGCTGCCGCGCGACCGGCGCCCGATGGCGGAATACGCCTAGGAGCGTGGGCGGTAGAAACTTTCGAGGCAAAAGTGGCTGCGTGAGTGCAGATTTTCCACGCTTCGCCGGCCCATGATGGTTCTGTAGGCCGGGAAGCGGCGGAAACATAAACCGCGCAGACGCCTTTGCAGCCCGGAAGATTTCTACCGCCCACGCTCTAGGAGACGCCAAGCCTCACTTCCGCCGTTCCGCCGCGGTGTCGGCATGGCCCTCTTCCGCGCGCGTCTCGCGGTTCTTCTCCAGTTCGCGGTCGATCTCGTCGACCTCCTCGCAGGCTTCGTCCGCCTCGCCCGCTTCCTCGGCTTCGCCCCGGGCCGGGCCGCCGTGCCTGCGCTTGCGGCCGCCGCTGGCACGCTCGCGCCGTGCCGCCAGCTTGCGGTAGTTCTCGCGGATACGCTCCAGGGTCTCCTCGTCGAGGTCTTCCAGGTCGAGCAGGCCGTTGTGGGCCGCGGTAGTGCGGATCAGCTCGTCCAGCTTGATCTGCAGCGCCGCGCTGTCGCGGTTCTGGCTGTTCTGGATCAGGAACACCATCAGGAAGGTGATGATCGTGGTGCCGGTGTTGATCACCAACTGCCAGGTGTCGCCGAAGTGGAAGAACGGCCCGCTGGCTGCCCAAACCGCCACGATCAATACGGCCGCCAGGAAGGTCGCCGGTCGACCGGACTGGCGCGCGGTGGCTTCCGCAAAGCGGCGAAAAGCCTGCGAGACACTGGCCATGGACGGATCTCCGCAAGGGAATCTGCGCGCAGCATGCGATGCCGATTGTGTGCCGCACTTGCAGGCTGCACCGGTCGCAATCAGGCCTTGTTCACTGTTTCGCCCTTGCTCCGCCCCGCCGCTGGGCCAACAATACGAGGATGAATGACCTCAGCCATTATCCCCGCCTGGCTTCGATCGACGCGCCCGCCGACCTGCGCCGGCTGCCCGACAGCGAACTGCCGCAAGTCGCCGACGAACTGCGCCAGTATCTGATCGAGGCCGTCGCCAGCTCCGGCGGCCACTTCGGCGCGGGCCTGGGCGTGGTCGAGCTGACCGTGGCCCTGCACCACGAGTTCGACACGCCGCACGACCGCCTGGTCTGGGACGTCGGCCACCAGTGCTATCCGCACAAGATTCTCACCGGCCGCCGTGACCGCATCACCACGATCAAGAAGAAGGATGGCCTGGCGCCGTTTCCGCGCCGTGAGGAAAGCGAGTACGACACCTTCGGCGTCGGCCACTCGTCCACCTCGATCTCGGCCGCGCTGGGCATGGCGATCGCCGCGCAGGCCAGCGGCGAGCAGCGCAAGGTGGTGGCGGTGATCGGCGACGGCGCGATGACCGCCGGGCTGGCGTTCGAGGCGCTCAACCACGCCGGCGACGTCGAGCCCGACCTGCTGGTGGTGTTCAACGACAACGGCATGTCGATCAGCGAGAACGTGGGCGCGCTGACCAAGATGATGGCGCGCGCGATGGCCAGCCGCCGCCTCAACGACTTGCGCGAGCGGGCCAAGCGGGCCATTCCCAAGCAGTCGTTCATGGGCCGCTGGTTCAAGCGCTGGGAGGAGCACGCCAAGGGCATGTTCGTGCCCTCGACGCTGTTCGAGGAACTCGGCTTCCACTACACCGGCCCGATCGACGGCCACAACATCCCGCAACTGCTGCAGGCGTTGCGCACGGTGAAGAACCTGCCCGGCCCGCAGCTGCTGCACGTGATCACCACCAAGGGCAAGGGCTACGCCCCGGCCGAACAGGCGCAGATCGAATACCACGCGGTCGGCCCGTTCGACCCGCTGGCCGGCGTCAAGAAGAAAACCGGCAAGGCCAAGCCGACCTACACCGACGTGTTCGGCGACTGGTTGTGCGACCAGGCCGCCGCCGACCCGCGCCTGCTCGGCATCACCCCGGCGATGCGCGAGGGTTCGGGCCTGGTGCGTTTCTCCAGGGAATACCCCGCGCGCTATTTCGACGTGGCGATCGCCGAGCAGCACGCGGTGACACTGGCCGCGGGCATGGCGTGCGAGGGCGCCAAACCCGTGGTGGCGATCTACTCCACCTTCCTGCAGCGTGCCTACGACCAGGCGATCCACGACGTGGCGCTGCAGAACCTCGACGTCACCTTCGCCATCGACCGCGCCGGCGTGGTCGGCCCGGACGGCGCCACCCATTCGGGCAGCTTCGACCTCACCTACCTGCGCTGCCTGCCGAATTTCGTGATCATGGCGCCGGCCGACGAGAACGAGTGCCGCATGATGCTCAGCACCGGCTTCAGCCACCCCGGCCCGGCGGCCATCCGCTACCCGCGCGGCACCGGCCCCGGCGTGGCGACCCACCACGAGCTGGAAACGCTGCCGATCGGCAAGGCCGAGCTGCGCCGGCGCGGCCACGGCCTCGCCCTGCTCAGCTTCGGCGCGATGCTGGCACCGGCCGCCACCATCGCCGCCGAACTCGACGCCACCCTGGTCAACATGCGCTTCATCAAGCCCCTTGACGACACCCTGATCCTGGAACTGGCCAGGACCCACGACGGCTTCGTCACCCTCGAGGACAACGCCGTCGCCGGCGGCGCCGGCTCCGCCGTGGCCGAGTGCCTGGCCGCGCACGGCATCACCCTGCCGATCCTTCATCTCGGCCTTCCAGACGTCTATCTGGAACACGGCAGCCGCGAGGAGGTGCTGAGCATGGCCGGCCTCGACCTGCCGGGCATCCGCCATGCCATCCACGCACGATTTCCGTTGATCGAGCGGCTCAGCCAGAACAGCGCCTGATTCCGGCCATCCATCCGGGTTCGCCAGCGCTCCAGGACCCGGATCACGCTCGGCCGCTTCGTGCTTCAGTTACGCTCGGAGCAGCGCAGCGACACCACGGAAGGGAACATCTTGACGGGATGGATCGACGGATCATGGCGCCAGCTGAAAGACTGGGCCAGCCGGCAAGCGGCCACGCTGCGCGATGAAGCGCGCCTGATCGCGACCCGTGCCGAGTGCCTGCGCATCGCCATTGAACGTTCCGAGGGCATCGCCGCCGGGCAGGTTCTGCATGACCTCCGCGAACTGAGGACCCAGGCTCATGATCCAGAATTTTGTTTACGTTCTGAACAACGGCCTCAGGACCAAAGTTGGTGAGTACCTGCCTTCAGTGCCGCTGCTTCAGCAAATCAATGACCCGGAGTACCGACCAAAGGCGTACCAATGGGAGAACGATGGTCGAACGTTTACACGGCAGATTGATGGTCATGACACGCGGACTGCGCAACTCCTGCCCGACGGAGACGGCATCATCGTCCTTCAGGCACAAGCTCATTGCGGTGCCGACAACGTCATCGTTCTGGATGCTGCGAACGAACTGCGCCGACGCATCGTCAATCCTTACCGGGATTCGAAATTTTTCATGGCTGGCGACGAATTCTGGTTCTATGGCATCACCGTGCGCGGTGACGACGTCATCTTGAACATTCAGGTGCAACGCAAACTTGCAGGGAGGTCACACGATGCCGTGCCGATCTACGAGGCAAGTTACGACCCCATGACATGGGATTTGAAAAAGATCGAATGGAAACCTGCGACGTAAAATCTCTGCTTCGCGGGGCGCAGCAACAATCGCCACCGCCAGCAGCAGGTTGTGCGTTGAACCGGAGCATCGTGGACGGGGGATGCACGCCGGCCGTCATCGCCGAGCACAACGCCCGCCGCTCACCCGATCGCGCTGCTCCAGATCCTGCGCCGTGAATACTTCGACATAGCCGGCATCGCGCACCAACACGCGCGCGGCCTCGCCCTGGTTCCAGCCGTGCTCGAACAGCAGCCAGCCGCCCGGGGCGAGATGGCCGAGGGCGCCATCGACGATGCGGCGGATGTCGTCCAGGCCGTCGCGGCCCGAGGCCAGCGCGCTGGCCGGCTCGAAGCGCAGGTCGCCGCGGGCCAGGTGTGGATCGCCGGCCTCGATGTAGGGCGGGTTCGAGACGATCAGCTCGAAGCGCTGGCCCGCCAGCGGCGCCAGCCAGTCGCCTTGCACAAAGCTGACGTTGTCGATGCCGTGGCGCTGCGCATTGCGTCGGGCAACGGCCAGCGCCGTCGCGCTGGCATCGGTGGCGATCACCTGCGCGCGGGGATGCTCGCGCGCGATCGCCAGCGCAATCGCGCCGCTGCCGGTGCCGAGGTCGGCGACGCGGCCGCTGAAACCGGGTGGCAGGCGCTGCAGCGCCAGTTCCACCAGCAGCTCGGTTTCCGGGCGCGGGATCAGCGTCGCCGGCGTAACTTCCAGATCCAGCGTCCAGAAGCCGCGATGGCCGACGAGGTAGGCCACCGGCTCGCCGGCCTCGCGACGGGACAGCAACTTCTGGTAAGACGTCTGGACGTCCATTTCAAGCGGATCGCCGGCATGCGCGAACAGCCAGCTTCGCGGCCGCTGCAGGACGTGCAGCAGCAGGAGTTCGGCCTCGGTGCGGTCGCCCAGCCGTTGCGTCGCTGCGGCCAGCGCCTCGCGCACGTCAGGCATCGCGCCCCGGCCCCGCCGCCGAAGGCGGCAGTTGCGGCGGCACCACGCCAGGCTTCGGCTCGCGCTTGCGCCAGTAGCCGCCATGCGTCCACGCGTCGAAGGCCCAGCGCAGCCAGCCGATCAGCGCATTGGCGAGCCACAGCGCCCAGACCAGCATGGCGAGCTTGTAGATCCACAACGGCAGGCTGAACACGCCGGCCAGCGGCAACGCTCCGTCGCTGCGATCGGCAAACCAGTGCAGGTTCGACCCCGACGAGTGGTTGCCGGCCACATGCATGTCCGGCAAGCCCAGCAGACCCTGCGGCACGGCGCCGACCAGCACGCACAGTGCCAGCACGGTCAAGGTCGCCAGGCCCAGCTGCAGCAGGTTGAAACGCAGGCGTTCGAGCTGCTCCGGCGCCCGCAGCCGCGCACGCAGGCCCAGGGCGATCAGCCACACCACCACCAGCGCGAACGCACTCCAGGCGAAGGCCGAGAAGCCCAGCCCCAGCAGCACCCAGTGGCGCAGGCGCAACGGCGTCGGGGCGTAGCGCGCCAGCAGCCAGGCGGCGATCAACAGCACCAGCACCTGTGACCAGTACAGCACCGCCGGGCCGTCGGTGGGCCCCCAGGCCCACAACACCCAGCGATCCTGCGGCAGTTGCAGGTTCAGGCCGATGTTGGCCGCCGGCGCATGCAGATCCAGCGCAGGCGTGCGCACGCGCATCGCCACGCCCAGCGGCTCACGCAGGTGCACGGCGTAGTCATGCGCGCCGGGCAGCAGCGGCAGGCTCAGCTTGCCATCGCGTATCGCCAGGTTGATCGGCTGGTTGTCGCGCCGGGCATCGATCAACTCGCTGCCGGGCGGCAAGTCGATGGCATGCTCGCCGCCACGGGTGCTGCGCACGCGCAGGTCCAGCTGCAACTCGCTGGCGCGCTCGCCGGTGCGGATGGTCAGCTGCGCGCCGTCGATGGCGAGGCTGTCGCCGGCCATGGCCACCGGCCGCGTGATCGCCAGTTGCAGCTTCTCGCCCGGCAGCGGATCGAACCGCAGGCCGTCATCGCTGGCGCTGGTCGGCACGCCTTCGGCATCCACATGCCACATCGGCGCCGCGCCCACTTCCCACACCTCGGAGCGCTCGCCCAGCGGCGGTGCTTCCAGGGTGATCTTCGCGGAGCGATCGAGCTGGCTGCTCCAGCTCACCATCGATTCGCCGGCCTTGAAGGTGACGTTGATCCTGCCGTCCTTGACCAGCACGCCCTCGCCGCGCGGATGCTCGCCCGGCAGCAGCGGCAGGCTGATGCTGAATCCACCCTCCTGCGGCGCGATGCGCTCGACCCGGTTCAGCACGATCCAGTCCAGCCCCAGGCCGATGCTGCGGGTCAACCGCACATACGGCGGAAAGCTCTGCGCGGTCGGCAGTTGCTTGCCGTCGGCCGCCGTCTGCACACGGCGCAGGGTGACGCTGTCGCCCAGCACCCGGCCGCCATCGACGCCATCGAGCGACCAGCCCGGGTCGCTGAAGGCGATGCGTTGCGGCGCCAGCGCGAAGTGCAGCGCGGCGCTGTCCACCGCGTCCAGCCGGTAGCGCAGGCTGACGCGGTGCACGCCGCGATCCAGCCGCAGCAGCAGCTGATCATCGTCGCGCAACAGCGCCGGATCGGCCTGGCCGTCGAGGCGGACATCGACCAGCGGCATTGCCTGGTCGGATGTCGGCAACGGCAGCGCCACGCTGGCTCCGGCGTGGGTTTCCAGCACGACCTCCAGCATCGCGCCGTTGACCTGAAGTTGCGCCTGCGCCACCTCGGCACACTGCGGCGCGCACTTCGGCGCCTCGGTGAGCCGGCTGCGCAACTGCTCGAGCAACTGCGCATCCGGCAGCGCCTGCGCGCGTGCGCCGGTGGGCAAGAAGGCGATCGCCAGCAAGGCGGCACCGGCGATGCCTGCAGCACGCGAAGGCAGCCAGTGGTTACGCAGCGGTCGCCACAGCTTCATGGCCAATCGACCCAGCACCACCGCCAGCAAGCCGACCATCACTACGCGCAACAGGCGCACCAGCCATGCCGGTGCGATCACCAGCCGGGTGGTTTGCTGCGGCGTCACCGGCCCCGACCAGCCGAGCCGGTAGTTGTTGCCCTCGTCCCAATGCGGCGTGCCGACGCCGGCCTGGATCACGGTGCGGTTGTCCTGCTCGCTGGCCACCAGTTGGCTGGCCGTCATCCGCGAACCGGTGACAACCACGCTGGCCAGGGTGCCGGGGGCCGCCTGCACGACATTCGCGCTCATCTCGCTCACGGCCCGCGCGCCCGGTGGCGGTGGCGGAGGCGGTGCCGGCACGCCGGCCGCCATCTTGTCGGCGACGACGGCCTGCGGTGCATACGCCGCCGACACCATCCGCGGCGCGCTGCCGTGCTCCAGTTGCGGATGCAGCGCGTACTGCAATTGCGCGGCCGCGAACGGCAGCGCCCACAGCACCGCCAGCGCAAACACGGCCAGCGCGCCGCCGCGCGCAAACCCGCGCAAGCGACCTTCCGGCAGCGCGCGCAGCAACAAGGCGAGCGCCAATGCCAGCGCCAGCGTCCACAGCGGTGCCAGCGCCTCGTGCTGCGCCAGCGCCAGATAGCCCGCCGCCAGCAGGGCCCACGGCCAACCGAGCAAGCGCCCGGCCAGCAACGCAACCAATGCCACCACGAACAGGTCGAGCAGGCTCCATTGCGCGGCCCAGGAATCGTTCGAGCGATCCGCACCGATCACACCGAGCAGGCGATAGCCGTGCGGCAGGTGCACGGTAGCCTCGATGCCGTCCAGCGGCAGCTGCCAACCGGAACCCGGCATCGCGCCGACTCCGGCCGGCACGCGCAGGCCGGCTGCCACGTCGATGCGGCGATCGCGCAGCTCGACACCCGCATGGCCTTTCGCATCCCTGGTGACCAGCAGCGGTTCGCCGTCTTCCGAGGCACGCTGCAACTGCCACGGCGCGGTGACGTCGAGCCGCTGGTGATGGCGAAGTTCGCCACTGAGACGATCGGCGACGCTGAAATGCCCACCGTCGAAATCCAGCCACATCTCGCGTTGCAGGTGCAGCGCGTCGCTGCGGCTGCCTTCATTGCCGCGGTTGCCCTGCTCCACGCTCAGCCCGCTGCGGTCATCCAGCGCGTAGGCCGGCAGGTTGGCCCAGTCGCCCGGCACCCCGGCCTGCGCCGCGTCGACCGCATTGCCTTCCACGCGCGTGCCGCGCAGCGCGTTGTCATCGGCGTAACTCCAGACCTCCTGCTTCGGCCACGGCGCGGGCGGCAGGGTCACGCCGACCTTCGCCAGTGGCGCGACGCTGCGCGCCAGCAGGGTCAGCGTCCACTGGCCCGGCCGCAATTGCACGCGCAGATGGCCATCGTTCTCCAGTCGCGCGGGCAGCTCGCCGCTGAGCGCAGTGGCGACGAAACCCGCGGGCAGCACCGGTCCCAGCACCTGCTCGCGCGCGCTGCCGCTGACGTTGAATTGCAGCTGCGTCTCCAGCGTAGCCGGGAGGCCATCGGCCAGGCGGCGATACACGCGCAGCGAAAGCGCATCGGCCGCGCGTTGCGCGCTGGCCGCTTCGCCCAGCGTGAGCTGCCGGCCATCGCGTTCGATTCGCGTCACCGTGGCGCCGTCGACGCGAAGCGTCACCAGCCCGATCGACTCCGGCACGCCCAGGTTGGCGGGTCGCGACGTCCATGGCAGCTCGCCCTGGATGTGATAATCGCCCGACTCCAGCCACAACATCGGTTGGCCCTGATGCTCCAGCACCGTCGCCGGCCGGTTGCCCAGGTTCACCTGCTGCGGCCAGTGGCGACTGTCCCCCGGCAGGGCCACCCAGCTCGGCGCATCCACATGCACCTCCAGGCTGAAGTGCCCGCCATCCTCGCCGGCATCGAGCGCCAGCCGCCCCGGCCAGGCGCAGCGGTAACTGTCCTCACCCGGTGCCTGGTCGGCCAGGAACGGGCAAGCGTGCCCGGGCACGTCGTGCAGCACCCAACCCTGCCAGTCACGCAACGGCGGCGGAATGTCCTGCGCCGCCAGCGGCGCGGTCAGCAGCAGACCCAGACCCAGCAAAATGCACAATCGACGAAGCATGCTGCTTTACCCCTTTAGGCCGGTCGGCGGGCACAGTGTAAGTGGAATGCGTCGGGCGCACGAAGCGGCCCGCGCCATTGGTGGTGATGACGCGCGGGCGTGTGCCAATCGCACTCTGGATTGAACGCAGCACGCGGCGGAATGGGGTTGAGGCTCGTCCCCCTCACACGTCGTCATGCCTGCGAAGGCAGGCATCGCACTTCGGCCGTCATATTTGCAACGTAGCTTGCAAGCGGAGCAAGAGCTTTCGTCTGCCTGCGGCAGCCGAATTACTTTCGTGCGCGATTGCAGGAGCGCACCCTGTGCGCGATGCTCTTGCCGCATTCAAAGCCAAGAGCGGTCGATCGCCTGCGGCGACCGAGTCACTTTCTCTTTGCGTGGCCAAAGAGAAAGTAACCAAAGAGAAAGGCCACCCCGCTTGGCGCTTGTTGGGCATCCTGCCCAACAAGTCCGTGAGCCGGGGCCGGGCTTTTCGAACGGGCATCCTGCCCGTGCGAAAAGGAGCCGACATCCCTGTCGGCTCCCGCTACGCGGCCTGTCGACCCCGCCTCACCGCCGCACAGGGGCCCCGGGTAGAGCAGCGGGCCATCCTGGCCCGCACTCGGTGCGCAACCGCTGCGTGGTTGCGAGAGCTAAGGGATCTCGGCGGTGAATGGACATTTCAGCTGGGTCATTACAGTTAGGGGCAACACCGTTACTCCACAATCACTGCGCGACGGAGGAACGACTTCAACGGTTCAGCCGAAAACCCGGACATCTGATTATCGAGGAGAAATACCCAAAAATTTTGCCGCACCAACATGCTCAAGGTATTCCGATAGAAGTGATCGCCCAGTCCGGCTCCGTGTGCTTTCGGTGGCGAGGTGCTTTCTACGGGAATCGCCGATTGCCTGTAAACGGCAGTCACATCCCATCCGTCGTAGATCGTAAGCAAGAGGTTGACGGTTTTTGGAGTTGCGCCGCGCATGAATCTGACGTCGAAGTGTGCCTTTCCCAAGGCCATGTTTCCCATTCCGATGTAGAGCGGGCCTTCTATGCCGTTGGGTCGATGGAGATATGCGTTGATGACACCCCAGACCTGCCACTCGGAGGACGGCCCCCGCGAGGGTGCCCACCACATGCACATGCATCCTTCGTTCTCGCCTACCCTCACGCCCAACGCACTTGGCGCTGAGGGGTAGGAAGCCTCATCGGCCAGTCTGGCAGTCATCAAGCCAGCATCGACTGTCTCACCGGACTTTATTCGGATGACGCGAAGTATGTTGGCGGAACTGCTTGCCTCTGAGCGCGATCTGAGCAAAGTAGGCAGCAGCGTATTCATTCCCAAAAAAAACGATGCCGCAACAAAAATGGCGGCACGCAATGTCTTGTGAACTTTGAAGAGCGACGCGAGCCAAGCCGCCAACAGAAGGTTAATGGCGGACGGGATGAACCACCAGCCTAGGAGAAGGAAGAAGGCGCCTCCCAGGAAGCCAGTGGCGGGATGTAGCGAAACAAAATAGAGAAGCACCAGGCCAAACGCGATCGCTGGCAACGTCAGACGTTTCGGCAAGCCGCCGCGAAGGTCGTGCAAAGACGAAAACAGCATGAACCTCTCCCTGTCGCTCCGCCATCTATCGCTACTTCGCCGGTGATGGTGCGCCTTGTAGTCTATCCCTTGCAGCGCGACGCCTGAGGTTCGTAGGGCGGACACTGTCCGCCGACCCTTCACGCAACCGCGGCGAGCATTGCCCGTCCTACGCGCCGAGCTATCCCGCGTGCGCAGGAACTGGTGCGACCCAGGCAACTCACGCGCTCCTGCCGTCTGGCGAGGCCGCATCGAGTGATGCGCGTGCCTCCGAAAATCCGCACGCGGCTCAGCGCAACCCCAACACCGCCCGCACCCCCGCCCGAAACCGCCGACTGAGATCCAGCCGCGCCCCGTCGTGCAGCACGACCTCGGCGCCCCCCTTGCACTGAAGCCGGGATGGAGGAAGTTAAACAAAGAAGGAAATGGCCAGCACGCTGCTTCGGCGTTTGCGCTGCTTCTCTGAAGAGTGCGGGCCACGATGGCCCGCTGCTTTACCCAGGGCCCCTGTGCGGCGGTGAGTCGGGGTCGACAGGCCGCGCAGCGGGCATCGGCAAGGAGGCCGATGCCTTTTCGCCAGCACATGGATGTGCTGTCGAAAAGCCCGGCCCGGCTCACGGACTTGCCGGGCAGGAGCCCGGCAAGCGCCAAGCGGGGTGCTCTTTCTCTTTGGTTACTTTCTCTTTGAGCACGCAAAGAGAAAGTAACTCGGTCGCCGAAGGCGATCGACCGCTCTTCGCTTTGAATTCGGCCAAAGGCATCGCGCGCAAGCGCGCTCCTGCAAGTGCGAGGGATCGACCGTTCTTGTGAGACGGGCGATGCCTGTCTTCGCAGGCATGACGGAGTGTGGGGACGAGGTGGGAGGCCTGTCGAAAGCCCGGCAGCCACGTCATATCTCTCAATCAAAAGAATGGCGCGCCGGCCAGACAACCGGCGCGCCACATGACACATGCTGAGCGAGCGTCAGCGCGGTTACTGCAGGATCGCTGCAGGGTCCTGCGCCTGCTTCAGCGCCGCGCACAGTTCGATCGACTCGCCGGTCTGCGCCAGGCCGCGGGCGATGCCGGCCGCGTCGTCCACGCGCGAATCGAAGAAGGCGTGCAGGCGCGCGGACTCGGCGGTGCTGCAGCCACCGGCTGCGGCCAGCGACGGCAGGCGGCCGCCGGCGAAGCTGCCGGTGCGCTCGAGGATCCGCGGGTAATGCGCGGTGAACCACTGCCACATCGCATCGCGCTGGGCGATGGTGTCGCGCTCGCCCATCAGCAGCATGCCCATCTCGCCTACCTTCACCGTGTCGGTCAGGGCGAAGTTGCGCACCTGTTCGGCCAGCGCCGGATCGTCGGCGCGCGACAGCCCGTCGAGGATGCCGTTGCGCAGCGCCGGGTCGCTGGTGTGGGGCAGTTCGGCGATCAGCGTGTCCACCGCGGATTTTCCGTGCGTCTGCACTGCCATGCCCAGCGCATCACCGAGCAGGTCGGGGTTGGCGGCGGCCAGGTCCAGGCGACCGTTGGCGCCGGGCTTGAGCGCCGCCTCGCCCTGCTTGAGCAAGGCCGCGCGCACTTCCGGCACGCGGAAGTCGAACGCCAGCGCGTCGGCGAGCGTGCTGCGCAGCAAGGCCGCTGTATCCATCTCGCCGGCCACGCGCTGGTAGCCGAGCTTCTGCAGCCGCGGCAGGTATGCCGCGCGAACCCAGCCGTCCACGCGTGCACGCTGCGCGTCGGTGCGCGCCGCGTGGTGCGCGATCCACGCCAGCTGGCCCAGCGGGGCGGTGGCGACGTCGGAGATCGGCGAGGCGGTCAGCGGCTTGAACGCGGCCAGCACGTCGCCGGCATCGAGATCGCCGCGACGGAAACTGGCGCTGACCGCATCGGCATACGCGAGCTGCTCGGCGTCGCTGAGCTGGCCGACCACGGCGGTCAGCCGGGCCAGTTGCGGCTTGTCGAGGCTGAAACGGTAATAGCCGTTGGCGTTCGCGTTGGGCATGACCCAGGTCGGCTTGCCGGCACCGGGCAGCGCCATCGAGCCGCTGGCCTGGTCGAGCATCTTGCACTCCACCTTGCTGGACTGCGCTTCATCCTTGCCGTTGGCGCGGGTGCCGTAACGCACGCACACCGGCACGCCCCACAGGCGCTGTGGGTCGCCCTTGCTGCCCAGCGGCAGGTAGCGATCCTGGCTCAGCCGCAGCACGGTCTGGCCGCCCTTGTATTCCAGCTTGGTGCGCACGTAGGGCACGCCGGACTGGTTGAGGAAGCTCTCGAATGCGTGCTTGAACGGCGCGCCCTTGCCCGCCGCGTCGGCGATGGCGTCGACCAGATCATCGGCGGTGGCGTTGCCGAACTTGTGATCCTGGATGTACGCGCGCATCCCCTTGCGAAAGATCTCCTCGCCCACGTAGTTCTCGAACATGCCCAGCACGCTGGCACCCTTCTGGTAGGTAATGCCGTCGAACGCGGTAGTGATGTCGCCGTTGCCGGTGATCGGCTGGCGCACGCTGCGCGCGCTGACCATGCTGTCGCTGCCCATCGCGCGCTGGCCGCCGCGCACGCGGTCGAGATCGGCGCGGTATTCCGGATGCACCTGCATCGTCACCTTCTGCTGCATCCAGGTGGCGAACGCCTCGTTGAGCCAGATGTCGTTCCACCACTCGGTGGTGACCGTGTCTCCGGTCCACATGTGCGCCAGCTCGTGCGCGGTGACGTTGAACGAGCCGCGCACGTTGCGCGCGGGGGAATCGTTGTCGAGCAGCAGCAGCCAGTCGCGGAAGGTGACCAGGCCGGGGTTCTCCATCGCGCCGGCGGAGAAATCCGGCGCGGCCAGCAGGTCGAGCTTGTCGAACGGATAGCCGAAGCCGTAGTAGTTCTCCAGCGCGTGGATGATGCTGGGCGATTCGGAGAGGACATGCTGCATGCGATGGCCCTCGCCTTCGGCGGCGACGCCACGCAGCTGCAGCGGCTTGGCGCGGTAAGCGGTCGGCGAAATGTCCGGGCCGGCGACGACGTCCCACGGGCCGACCGCGAAGGCCACCAGGTAGGTCGGCAGCGGCACGGTGCGGGTGAAGGTGACGGTCTTCCAGCCCTTGCCGGCGCTCTGCTCGCTCACCGGCTTGGTGTTGGCCACCACGGTCTCGTCGGCGGGCGCGGTGATGGAGATGTCGAACGGAGTCTTGAAGCCGGGCTCGTCGAAGCCGGGAAAGGCGAAGCGCGCGCTGATCGGTTCCATCTGGGTCATCGCATACGGCTTGCCCTTGGCGCTGACCTTGTACAACCCCTGCAGCTGCGCATTGAGCGGCGCGGTGTACTCGAACTTCACGCTGAGCTGCTGCGGCTGCAACACGCTGCCGAAATCCACCCGCGCCACACCGGCCTTCGCATCCGCCGCCACGTACTTGCCCACGTGCACCGCGCCGGCAGCATCGGTGATCTCCACCCTCGACACCTTCAGGTCGGCGCCGTCCAGCCACAGGTGGTCGGAGGCCTTTTCGAGCTTCACCTCGATCGTCGTGGTGCCGGAGAAATCTGCCTGCGCAGGGTCCACCTTGAACGCCAACTGGTACGACTGCGGCATGGCCCAGCCGGGCAACCGGCCGCTGGGCGCCTGCTCGGCGGAAGCGGCCAGGGTCGAGGCGCCACAGGCAGCGAGCGCGGTGAACAAGGCGGTCTGGACAAGGCGGCGCATGGCTTCACTCCGGGACGGACAAAGCCCCACGCTAGGGGGCGGCATGACTTTCGACCCAGTGCCAGAAGGCATGGCTGGCGGCCTGCGGCATCGTCAACGCTGATTATTTGCGTGGCGCATCATAGGTATGATCTATGTTTCGACGGACCGGGAGCGGCGATGAACCTGCGCGACCTGCAATACCTCGTGGCTCTGGCGGAGCACCGCCATTTCGGTCGCGCGGCGGCCGCGTGTTTCGTCAGCCAGCCCACCCTCTCCACCCAGATCAAGAAACTGGAAGAAGAACTGGGCGTGTCGCTGGTCGAGCGCGCGCCGCGCAAGGTGCTGCTGACCGAGGTCGGCCGCGACATCGCGATCCGCGCGCGCGACGTGCTGGGCGGCGTGGAACAGATCCGCGCGGTGGCGCGGCGCACGCTGGACCCGGAGTCCGGCACGGTGCGGCTGGGCATCTTCCCCACGCTGGGGCCGTACCTGCTGCCGCATGCGCTGCCGCTGGTGCGCGCGGCCTTTCCCAAGCTGGAGCTGCTGCTGGTCGAGGAAAAGACCGAGGCGATCCTGCGCCTGCTGCGCGAGGGCCGGCTCGACGCCGGCATCCTTGCCCTGCCGCTGCACGAGGACAGCCTGCACAGCGAGTTCCTGTTCGAGGAGCCGTTCCTGCTCGCCGTATCCGACGAACACCCGCTGGCGCACCAGCCGGGGCTGCTCAAGCTGCGCGACCTGTCCCACCAGAACCTGCTGCTGCTGGAAGACGGCCACTGCCTGCGTGACCAGGCGCTGGAGGTTTGCCACATGGCCGGCGCCGGCGAGCACTCGGGCTTTCGCGCCACCAGCCTGGAGACCCTGCGCCAGATGGTGGCGGCCAACGTCGGCATCACCCTGCTGCCGGTGACGGCGGTAAAGCCGCCGGTGGCGCCGGTCGACGGCCTGCACCTGATCGAGTTCAAGGGCCACGCACCCAGCCGCCGCATCGCGATGGTGTGGCGCAAGAGTTCGGCGATGCACGCCTTCCTGCAGCGCCTGGCCGAGGTGTTCCGGCAACTGCCCGCCGAACTGCTGGATGCACATTCGGCCGCCTCGCCGGTGGCGGCGACGGAACCGGCACCCGCCACCCGCCGAAGCCGCCGCACGGCGACCGCCGCGCCCGCGCCCGCCGCCGATCCCGGCTGAACTCGCCCCGCCTCGGGAACTTCCCAAAACCCGTCGCCCCAGCGAACGCTGGGGCCCAGCGCCTTCGACTCATCGGGAAAAAAGCAGAGGCGCTGGATCCTGCCTTCGCAGGAATGACGGAACAATGGAGTTATTCGAAATCCCCTTCGCGTAAACTCCGCCCAGATCGAGGGTCGGGGCCTCCATGCGCAAAATATTGATCGCCGCCGTCGCGTCGCTGGTGCTGCTGGGCGTGCTCAAGCACCACGGGCGCGCGCCCGTGCACCCCGGCCCCGGCGTGCTGGCCCCCGCCGCGCCGGAACAGGTCGACCTCGACCACGGCGCGCAACTGCAGAAGGGCGACACCACCCTCACCACCCGCGCGCATTTCGACATCACCGCCCGCGTGCTCTCGCGCAAGGACTACGGCGGCGCCGACGGCGAGCTGGTTCCGCTGGACCTGGCCATGGGCTGGGGCCGCATGTCCGACAGCGACGTGCTGCAGCACATCGACATCCGCCAGTCCGGCCGCTTCTACTACTGGCACGTGCAGGAGTTCCCGATCCCCCGGCGCGAGATCGAAACCTCCAGCGCCAACATGCACATGATCCCCACCGACGCCGACGTGAAAAACCAGCTCGAGCAGGTGCGCACCGGCGAGGTCGTCCACCTCGAAGGCTTCCTGGTCGACGCCAGCCGACCTGGTGGGTGGCACTGGAAGACGTCCATGAACCGCGAGGACACGGGTGCGGGGGCGTGCGAGTTGATTTATGTGGAGCGGGTGGACGTGGTGCCGGCGCCATAGGAGTGTGGCGTGCCGCCGCTCAACCTGGCCTCGCACGCCCCACTGGCCGTGCAAGGCACTGGCCCGGTTCTGGGCACGGCGATCCTGCTCGAGAGCGGGGATGTCGCACGCTTCGCCTCGGTCGGTGACCACGCCTCGTACTGCCGTATGGTCGAGAGCGCACGGCTACCAGACGGCAAGCCGTGCGCTAGAACACCATCCGAACGGCCCACGAGTACGTCGGGGACTTCTTCTTCGAGGTTTCAGTCAGGGGCGCAGCTTCCCCTCACGTTATCGCAGGGAGCGAGATTTGGGACTGGGGTCCGACGCTAATCAGGCGTTTTCTTTTCAGCAGAAATAGCCTCGTGAGATTCATCCTCAGCGAAGCGATTTCGCCAGATACGGCTAATACCATCCGTCTGCCTGAGCGTCACGGGGATATCAATGCGAGAGGTACGGTCAACCTTAATCCCCATACGCCCAAGAATGCACCCAGTGAAGGACTCGGCGTCACTCAAGAGATCCTCGTAAAAAATACGAATAGGCTCTATCTCGACGGTATCGAAGATATCTTCCCAACATCTCTTCTGTTCCCTGATCAATCGCAGACACTTTTTGATATGAAAAAAATCATAAGCAACCTCAGACACATTTGCTATTCCTCCGAACCATGTTTTTGACCTCATTGCCCTCGAATAAGAAAAAGCCTGACCCAACTCATCCCTTCTCGTCAAATATAAAACATAGTTTGGCGTAATTTCCTTAAGCAGCTCAGGGTACTTTTTTGATATCTCGAGGAAATTTGAGGTAAACATCTTCCAGCCGAATACACCATTCAAAGAAGTTCTTATAATCTTCACACTCCGCCAGTAGGATTGAACATGCCCGGACAAAACTCCTCCATCACCGCTGATCGGATAACCCAGCCTCTGGTACAGATCGGCTATCACTCCAAAGTTCAAATATTCCATCGGCGATCCGAGCAGACCGGTCTGCCATAGCTTTATCGCACAATAGGTACTTCCTGAACGAGGTAGGGTCGCTAACATGTACGTACCCAACGGCTCTCTGCCGAAGCAGTTAAAATCGAACTCGGCATCATATAACCTACGTGCCAAATGCCTTCCTTGCTTTTCCATATCTTATCCACTGATCACTCAACGATCATCGAACAAAATAGAGCTAATCAATTTCTCATGCAGCCGCTCGGATTAGATGTAAGCTTCGACGACTTGTCAAAATACTTCGAATAAACCTGGGCCGCCCAAACGTTTGCATTGACAATCTGGGCGTTAGTCAGACGCTGTGCTGCAACGCGAGCATTATCCGCATAAATTTTCTTCAGACCATCTGCTGCGCCGAGTTGAAGCAATCTGTTTGCGCGATAAAGGGTAAATGGCTTGCCAATGATGTCCATAGAGGACATAACACCCATACCGTCGTGGTCAGGGCTGTCCTTGGCCAGAAGGGCGACGGCCCGCCAATCGCCTCGTTCGATAGCTTCCTTTAAATATCTATGTGCGTTAACCCTATACTCGTCGATATCAACATCTTTCGGTGTAAAAAAAGCGCCATCGACATAGCAAATGCGCGCATCTTCGTCCCCGTCCTTTGCAGCAATTATAACAGCTTTGCGAAACTCTCTTTCAAGAACACTGGGGTCCCCGCTGCACCCCCTCGATGAAGCGTTGGCTTTCGAAGATTCTTCCAGAGCCTTGCTCCATCTCGCGCACTGTTCGGAATTAACACCTTTATGCCGAGAGCAGCTATTCATCCCACTGGACAAGACCGATGCATCTAGGTAATGCGTAAAGCATTCCCTCGCGTCAAGGAATTCCCGACGATGCCCTTCTGCGATGACACTGATTCTTCCGCTAGCAATCTTGCCACTGGACGTCGGATCCACGCTCGCGGGGGGAGTGCCTTGCGCGGCCACCAAGGCTGCCCCCGATGTGATGAAACAGAGGCAGGTGGCGAGCAAGGTCATGCGTTTGGGGGCGAGTATTGTCATGATCTCTCCAATATACCTTGAAAGTTGTACGTAACTACCTGAGTGCCACAGCCCGCCTAGTTACACTTAGCCCCACCGTCTGCGACATAACCATTCTCGGCGTCTTGGCCAGCTTGGTCCGCAGCATCTTCCTCGGCTTTTTGTTGCGCCGGAGTTGCGTTTGGATTGTAATGATTTTGATGATACCATTCGTGTGCTATAATCTTTACCAGATGCGCGTCAGATTGATATGCATGTTTATATATCTCCGTTCGCGCAATATGATTCTGTTGATTCTGGTCCGCAGTTAGAAATGTGGTCGCGTCATCCATTTGCCAATATTTAGCTCCGAGAGGAAGTGGCGGATCTTCGATGGTTGACGTCGTCGTATGACTCACCCAAACTCCGTCAGCGTCCTTAGCGGTCCATCCATACACGTCTGTGAATTTGGTTGGCAAGGACGGGCTAAGCGCCCCATAGGCCAATGCGCATTGCTCCAAATGTTGCTGACTTACTGTATTGGGGACATTGTAATCATAACCGCCACCCCCACCCCCTCCCATATCGGGAGGGGGCGGCGCACTCGTTATAGGCAGACCAGAAACATAGGTCGGCGGCGGCACGGTTGCTGTGACGTTGCAGCCGTTGGCGGTGCAGGACCCATGGGTTTGTGTCTGCTCCATCGAGTCGTCGGACCCGATAATGATCTGAATTTCCTCCGGGGACAAACTCCGCATGGGTTTGTTCGGGGCGCATGTGTTCATCTCACCAATACTGCACTCATAGATGCGCTCGGAATCGCTTTGCCATTTCACCAGATTCCACGAATTTGACGCGTTGCCGCCTAATGAAGAGCTGCCGCGTGCTTCGGGATTTGGCGTCAGAACAGGGGTCAGTGTGTACTTTTTCTAAGAGGATGGTGACTTCTGCGGACAAAGAGGACGTTGCCAGTTAAGTTCGGCAAGCCTCGGAGCCGACCCTGTTCCGGTCTCACAAACGGACGCCCCATGGGCCTCTTGACCTTCAGCCTCAACCTCACCCTGGATGGCTGCGTCGACCACCGCGAAGGCATCGCCGACGACGAGACGCACGCGTTCTTCACCCGCCTCATGGACGAGAGCGGGGCGATGCTGTGGGGCCGCGTCACCTACGAGCTGATGGAAAGCTACTGGCCGGCGGTTGCCCGCGGCGAGATGGAAGCAGCGCCGGCGATGCGCGAGTGGGCAGTCAGGCTGGAGGCCAAGCCGAAGTACGTGGTGTCCTCCACGCGCACGGAATTCCCCTGGCGCCACAGCCACCATGTCGGCGGCGACCTGCGCGCGGGCGTGCAGAAGCTGAAGGACGCGACGCCGGCCGGCGTGCTCCTCGGCAGCGGCAAACTCGCGGCCGCGCTGGACCGGCTGGATCTGATCGACGAGTACAGGTTCCTGGTCCATCCCCGCATCGCCGGTCATGGGCCGACCCTGTACCAGGACGGGCTGCCCGGCACGCGACGACTGGAGCTGGTCTCGGCCACGCCGCTGCGCAACGGCGCAGTCGCCGTGCACTACCGGCGCGCACGCTGACCGGTAGTGCTCCGATGGCGAACTGATAGAGTCCTTCCGGTTGGAGTGAAGTCCGAAGCAGTGCGCGAACGGTTCGCCGCACGACTGCCACGGTCCTGCAGCCCGAGCGCGAAGCCTCTCCCATGAACCCCATCCGCATCGAACGCCTCGACCATCTCGTCCTCACCGTCAAGGACATCCCCGCGACCTGCGATTTCTACTCGCGCGTGCTCGGCATGGAGGTCGTGACGTTCGGCGCGGGCCGCAAGGCGCTGGCGTTCGGGCAAAGCAAGATCAACCTGCATCAGCAGGGCCGCGAGTTCGAGCCCAAGGCCGCCGCGCCGACGCCCGGCTCGGCCGACCTTTGCCTGGTCACCCTGGCCCGACCGCAGGCCGTGCTGGCCCACCTGGAGGCGTGCGGCGTGGCCGTACTGGAGGGGCCGGTGCAGCGCACGGGGGCCACCGGGCCCATCACCTCTGTCTACTTCAGGGACCC
The DNA here is from genome assembly GCF_052978265.1 of Rhodanobacter sp. UC4448_H15. The sequence goes on from NZ_CM129665.1 coordinate 3,329,459, forward strand.
CGATGCCAACCTCATCGAGGTCTCGAGCTACGGCGAAGCCTGAAGGGCGCCCGACCCTGCCCCGCGCTTACCCGGGCCGGTTGCAGTTGACCATCCACATCGCGCCGTAGCGATCGGTGAGCATGCCGAAGCGCAGCGCCCAGTCGGTCTCGGCCATCGGCATGGTCACCTGCGCACCTTCGGACAGGGCGGCGAACAGGCGCTCGGCTTCCTGCGGCTGGTCGACGCTGAGCGACACGGCGTTGCCGTGGATGCCCGGATACGGGCCGCTGTCGGGATTGCACCAGTCCGAGCCCATCAGCACGGCGTCGCCCACCTGCAGGCGCACGTGGGCAATGAGGTGGCGGGTGGCGGGCGGCGCCGCATCGCCGGACATGTCGCCCATGGTCACCTTCATCGCGATCTGGCCGCCCAGGCAGCGGGCGTAGAAGTCGAAGGCTTCGGCGGCGTTGTCCTTGAAAAACAGGTAGCTCACGAGTTGCATCGGTGGTCTCCGGCGGGGTGCTCTGCAGGGATGACGAACGGCGCGGGCGCGAATCGACAGTCAGCGCGAATCAGGCGGCCACGGCGATTTCGGGGAAGGGTTCGCGCCAGGTTTCGAGCTCGTTCATGCGCTCGTGCCAGCGCTGGACGGCAGGGAACTCGGCCAGCGGGATGTGCGCGCGGGTCGCGTGCGGAAGCGCCACGGCGAGCGCGAAATCGGCCAGCGTGAGCGAGTCGCCGACGACGTAGTTGCGATGTTGCAGATGGCCGTCCAGCACCGCCGCAGCGCGGCGCCATTCGTGAGAAGCCCGCTCCACTTCGGCGGCGTCTGCCTCGCCCAGGTTGAAACGCGGCCTGATGATGTGCTCGAAGTAAAGCGCGCCGCCGGGCCGGGTGAAGTGCTGATGGTTCCAGCTGAACCAGCGGACCACCTCGATCTGGCGTGCGTCCTGCGGCCACAACTCCGAGTCGCAGCGCGCGGCGAGGTGGCACATGATCGCGTCCGCCTCCCACAGCGCCAGCGCGCCGTCGACCAGGGTAGGCACCTTGCCGTTGGGATTGAGCGCCAGGTAGTCGGGGCGGCGGTGCTCGCCGCGGCCGAGGTCGAGATAGACGTATTCAACCGGGGATTCCAGGTATTTCGCGACCGCGCACGCGGAGCGCGGCTTCAACACGTCGGACCAGTAGAGCTTCATGGTGGGGATTCCTCGCGAAGGTGGGGACTTCCTGCCACGACGAACGGCATCCCCGTGAATCGACAAGCGCCGCTCACCCGCGCGGATGATGCTGCGCGTGCAGCCGTTTCAGCCCCTCCTTCGCCACCAGCGTGTAGATCTGGGTGGTGCTGAGCGAGCTGTGGCCGAGCAGCATCTGCAGCGCGCGCAGGTCGGCGCCGTGGTTGAGCAGGTGGGTGGCAAAGGAATGACGCAGCACATGCGGCGAGATGCGTTTGGCGTGGATGCCGACCTGCTGCGCGTAGCGCTTGACCAGGGTCCAGAACATCTGCCGGCTCATGCCCTCGCCGCGGTTGCTCAGGAACAGCGCCGCGGGCTGCCGGCCGCGGGCCAGCGCCGGCCGGGCGTCGGCGAGGTAATCGCCGATGCGCGCCAGCGCTTCCTCGCCCACCGGCACCAGCCGGTCCTTGCCGCCCTTGCCGGTGATCCGCAACACGCCTTGGCGGGTGTTCAGCGCCGCCAGCGGCAGTTCCACCAGCTCGGACACGCGCAGGCCGGAGGCGTACATCAGCTCCAGCATGGCGCGGTCGCGCAGGCCCAGCATGGTGCCGGTGTCGGGCGCGCCGAGCAGGCCCTCGATCTCGCGTTCGGCCAGCGCCTTGGGCAGGCTGCGTGGCATTTTTGGCCGCTCGATCAGCAAGGTGGGGTCGACGAAATCCGGCTCGTCGCGGGCCACGCAGGCGTAGTAGCGGCGAAACGCCGACTGCCGTCGCGCGATCGAGCGGACGGCCGCCGCCTGGGTGCCGTGGTAGGCGGAGATGTCCTCGCGCGTGGCCGTGCGCAGGCTGCGTCCGCGCGACGCCAGCCAGCGCGCCAGCGCTTCCAGATCGCGCCGGTACGCTTCGAGCGTGCGCTCGGCCAGGCCGTCCTCTGACCACACCCGCTCGATGAACAGCGCGATGCCGCGGCGATCGGCTTCGGCGATACTGGCGGGGTTTTCTTCCTTGTCCATGCGCACGATGCTGACCATCGCGCGCGCTCCACGCAAGCGATCCGATGCCGATGCCCGCCCGTTCCGACACGCCCTCCGCCATGCCCTGTCCGCTGTGGCGGCGCCTGCTCGCACTGGTCTACGACCTGCTGATCGTGGTGGCGATCGTGATGGTGGTGGGCCTGCTCAGCCAGCTGGCCACCGGCGGGCAACTGGTGCAGGGCGCCGATCACGCGCAGGTGCCGGCGTGGTACCGGCCGCTGCAGGGGCTGGTGGTGTCGGCGTACTTCATCGGCTCGTGGCTGCGCGGCGGCCAGACCGTGGGCATGCGGCCGTGGCACATCCGCGTGACCGCTCGCGACGGCGCCGCGCCGACCTTGCAGCAGGCGGTGCTGCGTCTGCTGGTCGCTGCCGCGCCGATGCTGCTGCTGATGCTGGCGCCCGTGCTGGGCCTGCGCGCCACCTTGTGGCTGCTGCTGGCGGCCTGGGGTGCGTGGTTTGCGGTGGCCTTGTTCGACCCGCGCCGCCGCGCGCTGCACGATATCGTCGCGGGCACCGAGTTGCGGCAAACGGGCTGAGCTTCACGTATTGCACAGCGCCGACGCGGTTCAATCCGCCGATGCCCTCCCCGCCCGCCGCCGAGCTTCGCAGCAACGACGAGTCGATCCGCCGCAACCGTGGCTTCTACGAGCCGTTGTGGACGCGGGCGAACCTGGTCGAACCCTCGCGCTTCAATACCTGGCCCTTGCTGCAGGCGTTGGCGGACGAAGCACCGCGCCGGCTCGAAGTGGCGCCCGGACTGCGCCCGCGGCTGCCGCTGCGCGGCACCTGCTTCGTCGACTTGAGCCATGCCGCAGTACGGCGGCTGCAGGCCAGCGGGGCCACCGCGGTGCATGGCCTGATCGGCGCGCTGCCCTGGCGCGACGCCAGTTTCGACCTGGTCTGCGCGCTGGACATCCTCGAACACGTCGCCGACGACCACGGCGCGCTGGCGGAACTGGCCCGCGTGGCGGCTCCCGGCGCGCGCGTGCTGATGTCGGTGCCGCTGCACCCGCAGGCATGGACCGCGTTCGACGACTGCGTGGGCCACTGTCGCCGCTACGAGCCGGCGCAGATCCTCGCCCTGCTGGCCGAACACGGCTTCGTGCTGGAACACAGCGCGGTTTACGGCATGCAGCCGAATTCGCCGCGGTTGCTGGCCATGGCCGAGTGGTTCCTCGAGCACCAGCGCGAACGCGCGATGTGGTGGTACAACCGCGTGTTCATGCCGCTGGGCCTGCATTTCCAGCAGCCGCTGCGCTGGCGCGAGGGACTGGGCAATACCGACGGCGTGGACGAAATCCTGCTGCGCTGCCGCCGCGCAGGTTGAGACCCAGCTCTCTGCCGCATTGCAACACCAGCCGGTCATTCCCGCTAAGATGCAACGGTTTACGACCAACGGCCACCCCATCCGATGCTCTATCAAATCCATGAATGGCAGCGCTCGCTGCTCGGTCCGCTGAGCTACTTCGCCGAGGCCAACGCCCGCATGCTCAGTGCCCGCGGCAACCCGTTCGCCGCCTGGCCCGGCGTGCAGCGGCTGTCCGCCGCCAACGAGCTGGTCTACCGGCTGGGCAAGGATTACGAGAAGCCCGCGTTCGGCATCCATGCCGCCGAGGCGCACGGGCAGGAAATCGCGGTGATCGAACGGGTGGCGCTGGCCAAATCTTTCTGCCAGCTCAAGCGCTTCAAGCGCTTCAGCGACGACCCGGCCACCATCGAGAAGATGAAGAAGGACCCGGTGGTGCTGGTGGTGGCGCCGATGTCCGGCCATCACGCCACCTTGCTGCGCGACACCGTGCGCACGCTGCTGCGCGACCACAAGGTGTACGTCACCGACTGGGTCGATGCGCGCATGGTGCCGGCCGCCGAGGGTACCTTCAGCCTGGACGACTACGTCGCCTACGTGGAGGATTTCATCCGCCACATCGGCGCCGCATCGCTGCACGTGATTTCCGTGTGTCAGCCGACCGTGCCGGTGCTGGCGGCGGTGTCGCTGATGGCCGCGCGCGGCGAAGCCACCCCGCGCAGCCTGACCATGATGGGCGGCCCGATCGACTCGCGGCGCAGCCCCACCAGCGTCGACAACCTGGCCACCCGCCAGCCGCTGTCGTGGTTCAAGGGCAACGTGATCCATACCGTGCCGCCGAACTATCCGGGTCACGGGCGCGAGGTCTATCCGGGTTTCCTGCAGCACGCCGGCTTCATCGCGATGAACCCCGGCCGGCACATGAGCTCGCACTGGGACTTCTACCAGGACCTGCTGCGCGGCGACCAGGACGACGCCGAGGCGCACCGCAAGTTCTACGACGAGTACAACGCCGTGCTGGACATGCCGGCGCGGTTCTATCTCGACACCATCGAGAAGGTGTTCCAGCAGTTCCTGCTGCCGCGCGGGCTGTGGGATGTGGCCGGCGAACGCGTGGAGCCGGCCGCGATCCGGCACTGCGCGCTGCTGACCATCGAGGGCGAACTGGACGACATCTCCGGCCTGGGCCAGACCGAAGCGGCGCACGACCTGTGCAGCAGCATCCCGGCGAAGCGCCGCGCGCACAAGGTGATCGAAGGCGCCGGCCACTACGGCATCTTCAGCGGCAGGCGCTGGCGCGAGACGGTCTACCCGCAGGTGCGCGACTTCATCCGCCAGTTCGACCAGCCGTACAAGCCCGCCGGACGCCGCCGCGGCGACGCGAAGTAGCGCAACGGCTCAAGCGCCAGGCCAGCCCCACAACTCGTGGTCGAGGTCGCCGTCCAGGCCGAAGCGCGACAGCGGCACGCGGCCGTTGACCACCTCCACGCCCTCGGCGCGCAGGCGTCGGCACTGCTCGCGGAAACCGCGGCTGCCCGGCGGCATCGCGACGTGGCCGCTGGCCCGCAGCACGCGGAACCACGGCAGTTGCATGCCCTCGGGCACCTCGCCCAGCAGCCGCCCGACCAGCCGCGCCCGCCCCGGCAGGCCCGCGCGTGCCGCGATCGCGCCGTAACTGGCAACGCGGCCGGGCGGAATCGCGGCGATGGCGGCATAGATGCGGGCGTTGCGGTCTTGCATGGCGGTTCCGACCAGGTGGGGTGACTCGGCAGGCGAGGCCCGACAGAGTAACCTCGGGCTCTGTCCCACGGGAATGGCACCATGCGCCACTTCGAAGCCGTGCGCTCCCACCTTGCCGGCGCGCACCAGCTGCACCACAACGACCCGTACCTGATCAGCTTCGACCTGGCCCTGAGCCAGGGCCGCTACCAGGGCATCTACCTGGCCGAGCTGGAGGGCGAATCCGGCCGTCGCTACCTGCGCGTGTCCACCCCGATCGGCCCGCTCGCCGGCACCGATCCGCAGCGCTGCCTGCGCTTCAACTGGGAACAGCGTACCGGTTTCCTGGCCGTGGCCGACCTGGACGGCTCGCCCTACCTGCACCTGTGCGAGAACCGTCTGTACGAATTCCTCGACGCCGCCGAGCTGGACCGGGTGATCCGCGTGCTGGGCAAGCTGGGCGACCGACTGGAGCAGGTCATCGCCAGCGAAGAGGATGCCTTGTAGCGGCGGCTCAGAACGCCGCGCGATACGCCATCACGAAGCCGTAGGCCAGCAGCGCGGTGATCGGCAGGGTCAGGATCCACGCCCACACCATCCGCTCCACCACCGACCAGCGGATCGCGCTGAAGCGCTTGGCCGCGCCCACGCCCATGATCGAGGACGACACGATGTGGGTGGTCGACACCGGGATGCCGAACACCGAGGCGCTGAGGATCACCAGCGCACCGCTGGTTTCGGCGGCGAAACCGTTGATCGGATGCAGCTTGACCATCTTGTGGCCCAGCGTCTTGATGATGCGCCAGCCGCCGCCGGCGGTGCCCGCCGCCATGGTCAGCGCCGAGACCACCTTCACCCACACCGGGATCACGAAGCCGCCGGCGGGGTTCTCGTCGATGCGCAGGAAGCCGAGCATCCACGGCAGATGGTCGAACTGATGCGCCGCGGTGGCGCCGGCCAGCGCCAGCGCGATGATGCCCATGCTCTTCTGCGCATCGTTCATGCCGTGCGCCACGCCCATCGCGCCGGCCGAGAGGATCTGCGCCTTGCCGAACAGCGCGTTGACGAACGGCGTGCGGCCGAACCGACGCGACCAGCCCTGACGGCTGGCGAACCACGACAGCAGCGCGTACAGCAAACCCATCACGATGAAACCGATGATGAAGCCGCCCACCGGCGACACCACCATCGGGATGATGACCTTGGGAATGACGCCGCTGCCTTCGAACCAGCCGCCATGGATCCAGATCACCGAGTCGAAGTTGTTGCCCGACGCGGCCAGCGCGGCGCCGACCAGGGAGCCGATCAGCGCGTGGCTGGAGCTCGACGGCAGGCCCAGCCACCAGGTGATCAGGTTCCACACGATCGCCGCCAGCAGCGCGCAGATCAGCAGCTGCGAGCTCACCTCCAGCACGCCGGCATTGATCAGGCCCGAGGCGATCGTGGCGGCCACGGCGGTGCCGAGGAAGGCGCCGACCAGGTTGGTGCCGGCGGCCATCAACACGGCCTGGCCCGGACTGAGCACCTTGGTGGCCACCACCGTGGCGATGGAATTGGCGGTGTCGTGGAAGCCGTTGATGTAGGTGAACGCCAGCGCGATCACCACCACCGCGATGACGACGCTCATGCGCGAACTCCCGCGGCAAGGCGGCGGCCGGCGGCCGAACGAGGCGAAAGGCGCAGGGTCACGAGCGGGCCCTCAGGAGTTCTTCAGCACGATCGAGTAGACGATATTGCCCACGTCGCGACACTTGTCGATGGCCTTCTCGATCAGCTCGAACAGATCCTTGGCCAGCATCGCGCGCATCGCGTCGCTGCCTTCGACATACAGGGTGCGGTACGGCGCCAGCAGCATGCGATCGCCCTCCGACTCCAGCGCCTGCAGGCGATCCTGCAGCTTCTTCACGCGATCGATGCGCAGGCCGTTGCGCAGCTCGCCGACCATCTCGGCCACCACCTCGCTGGAATGCAGCAGCACCTGCGCGCGCTGCGCGAAATCCACGCCGCCCAGGCGGGCGGAGACGATCTCGTAGCGCTCGGCGAATTTCTCGATGGTCTTGGGGATCTTGTAGAGCGAGGAGTTCAGCGCCTCGATGTCCTCGCGATCCAGCGCGGTGACGAAGGTGTTGACCAGCCCCTCGCTGATCTGCGCGGCCAGCTCCTTCTCCCGCGCGCGGGTCGCCGCGAAGCGCGCCATCACCGAGCCCTGGTCCGGCTTGGTCAGCAGATCGTGCAGGGCCTGGGCGCTTTCGCTGGCGGCGCTGGCGCTCTGTTCAAGCAGGCCGTAGAACTTGTCGCCTTTGCCGAAAATCGTCTGCAATGAAAACATGCTGGCCATGCCTGAAGGAGCGGGATGACGGAAATGTTACAGGATGCCCGTGCTGCCATGCATCAATATCCGCGTGAAGCGGAGCCCCGCTGCCCTTACACTGTGCCCATGCACCCTCCGACACCTTCGCCGCGATGCTGACCGAAATCGCGCTCGTCTTCGTGCTTGCGCTGTGCAACGGCTTCTTCGCGCTGTCGGAGATGGCCATGGTCGCGTCGCGGCCCAGCCGCCTCAAGCAGATGGCCCGCACCAGCCGCAAGGCCGCGGCCGCGCTGCGCCACGCCGAGGCGCCGGAGCGCTTCCTCTCCACCGTGCAGGTCGGCATCACCCTGGTGATGCTGGTGACCGGCGCGGTTGCCGGCGATGCACTGGGCGCCCACATCGCCGCCGTGCTGACCGGCGAGCACATGGCCTGGCTGCTGCCGTACGCGCGCGGCGCGGGCATCGTGCTCGGTTTCGCGCTGATCTCGTACATCCAGATCGTGATCGGCGAACTGGTGCCCAAGCGGCTGGCGCTCGCCGCACCGGAGAAGGTGGCGTCGTACGCCGCCATCCCGATGCTGGTGCTGGCGCGGATCACCTCGCCGTTCGTGTGGCTGCTCAACGCATCCAGCGGCCTGCTGCTGCGCCTGCTGCGCATCAATACGCACGGCCGCGGCGTGGTCACCGAGGAGGAGATCCGCCTGCTGGTTGCCGAGAGCGTCGAGGCGGGCGTGATCGACGAGGACGAACACAACATGGTCAACCGCGTGCTGCGCCTGGGCGACCGCACGGTGGACAGCGTGATGACGCCGCGCATGCGCATCGCCTGGCTGGACCTCACCGCATCGCGCGAGGAGAACATCGAGGTGATGCGGCAGACGCCGTACTCGCGCTACCCGGTGTACCGCGGCGACGAGAGCGACGTGGTCGGCGTGGTCGAGGTCAAGCGCATGCTGCACAGCTTCGCCGAAGGCAGCCCGGAGTTGTTCGGCCATCTGTCCCGGCCGCTGTTCGTGCCGGCCACGGCGCGCGCCCTCGACCTGCTGGAGGAGTTCCGCGACGCGGAGACGCCGCTGGCCCTGGTGGTGGACGAGTACGGCGACATCGAGGGCGTGGTCACCGTCAACGACCTGCTGGCCGCGGTGGTCGGCGCCAGCCAGATCGGCCACGGCGGCAGCGACGAAAGCCCGATCAAGCAGCGCGCCGACGGCAGCTGGCTGATCGACGGCAGCCTGTCCACCGACGACCTGCGCGAACTGCTGCGCACCGGCGAACTGCCGGGCGAGGCGGACCACGATTTCCGCACCGTGGCGGGCATGGTGATGACCGCGTTGGGCCACGTGCCGCAGGTCGGCGAGGTATTCGCCTGGCGCGGCATCCGCTTCGAGGTGGTCGACCTGGACGGCGCCCGCATCGACAAGCTGCTGGTCACCCCGGCGCCGTCGCTGGCGGAAGAAGGGGAAGAGGAGAGTGGCTGAAAGCGCAGCTCAGGCGTGAGTGAAGAGAAATGTAGGGCGGGCACCGCCCGCCGCCCTTGCCCCGTTGCGGCATCGCCAAAAATGGCGGGCAGTGCCCGCCCTACGGATCGTGCCGTTTCGCCAGGCCGGCCATGCGCTGCGCGTCGGCCAGGATGCCGTGCAGCACACGCAACTCGCGCTGGTCCGGCTGGGCGCGCTGGAACAGCTTGCGCAGGCGCAGCATGATCGTGGTCGGCTCGCGGCCCTTGTGGAACTCGATGTCGTCCAGTGTCTGCGCCAGATGGCGGTAGAACTGTTCCATCAGGGCGGCATCGGCGAGCGGCTCGTCGTGCTCCGGCGGTGGCGCGGGCACTTCGTCGCCCAGGGCCGCCATGCGCAATTCGTACGCCATCACCTGCACCGCCTGCGACAGGTTGAGCGAGCTGAAATCGTCCACGCTGGGAATCCGCACCATCGCGTGGCAGTGCGCCAGCTCCTCGTTCGCCAGCCCGCTGCGCTCGTTGCCGAACAGCAGCGCCACTTGTTCGCCGCGCCGCGCGACAGCCAGCGCCTGTCGCGCGGCTTCGCGCGGCCCGATTTCCGGCAGGGTGATGCCGCGCCGACGCGCGGAAAGGCCCAGCGCGAAACTGCAGCCGGCCAGCGCGTCGACCAGCTCGCCGTGCACGCCGGCATGCTCGAGCACTTCATCGGCACCGGCCGCCAGCGCGTTCGCCTCGCGGTCGGGGAAATGTGCCGGGCTGACCAGCTCCATCCGCGCGAAACCCATCGTGCGGATCGCCCGTGCCGCGCTGCCGATGTTGCCCGGGTGCGAGGTACGCACCAGCACGAAGCGGAGGCGGGAAGCGAGGTCGGCGGTGTCGGGCATGCGCGGATCGGCGTGGCGGGCGGAACACGCAAGGATAACGGACAAGTGCCGGCGCCGGCCGCTTTCCGCCCGCAGCGGCGGGCGGCCTGCTAGAATCGGCGGCCGCAAACCCCGCTCTCTTCCAAAGTCGATACCCATGGCCAGACCACACGTCACGATCGCGGCGCGCGCCGCGCGTTCCGCAGGCAATGTGATCCTGCGCTACATGAACCGCATCGACGGCCTGCACGTGGTCGAGAAGCAGCAGATGGATTTCGTCTCCGAGGTCGACAAGCTGGCCGAGGCGGAAATCGTCAAGGAACTGCGCCGCGCCTACCCCGACCACGCCATCCTCGCCGAGGAAAGCGGCGCGACCGGCAAGGGTCCGCTGACCTGGGTGATCGACCCGCTGGACGGCACCCACAACTACCTGCGTGGCATCCCCCACTTCTGCGTGTCGATCGCGCTGCTGGAAAAGGGCGTGCCGATCCACGCGGTGGTATTCGACCCGCTGCGCGACGAGCTGTACACCGCCAGCAAGGGCGACGGCGCCTACCTCAACGATCGCCGCATGCGCGTGGGCAAACGCGAGAACCTGGGCGGCGCGATGATCGCCACCGGCTTCCCGTTCCGCCAGCGCGAGCACCTCGGCCCGCAGCTGGACATGACCCGCGCCATCCTCGGCCAGGCCGAGGACATCCGCCGCTCCGGCTCCGCCGCGCTGGATCTGGCCTATGTCGCCGCCGGTCGCTACGACGGCTATTTCGAGATCGGCCTGAAGCCCTGGGACATGGCCGCGGGCGTCTTGCTGGTGCACGAGGCCGGCGGCCGCTACTGCGACTTCGCCGGCCGCGACGGCATCCCGGAAAGCGGCAACCTCATCGCCGGCAACCTCAACGTGGCCAAGGCGATGGTCGACGCCATCGGGCAACAGGCGACACCGGCGCTGCTCAAGGCTTGAGGTAGCCGCGCGCTACTGTGCCCACGCAGTTCACCGGTTCCCATCTGAAAGCGGCGGACACTTCGCGATATCAGGTTCACCGATGCGAGTCGCCGAAATGATGTCCGGCGGCACGGGCGGTGAATCGGGTGCCACGGCCCCGACAGCACCTCCCCAAATAGCGCTCGTGCCGCCGAGCCCCGTCGGCGTAGGGTGCAGACTTACTCCGTAACCACCATCGGGGGAGCGCACGAGTTCCAGTTCGACGGTGTGTTCGCGCAGGCTCCAGGAAAAGAAGCCTTGCGCGGGAACGTAGTCACCCTCCGCTGGTGCGCCAACGCGTTCAAGCACGAAGCAGGCATTGTCAGGATCACGCCGAAGCGAATCGCGAAACGTGTAGCCCTGCCGATCCAGCAGGGGTTGCTCGAAGAGAACCATCGTCCCGCTACGGAACACACGAGCTGACGACCCTGCACAGGAACCATGGCAGATTCGCACCACATAGGTGCCCGCGTAAACCGCAGGATGAGTTGCCGAATAGGGCTCGACCGTGCTTCCAAGAAGCGCCGCGATCACGACGCCGGAGAACAGCCACGACATGGCATCGACTCCCGATGTTGCTCCGAGGAATCATGCGCGTGCGAAACAGCTCGCACAAGAACGACTCGACAACTGCGCGCGCCAACAAGGCCATCGGCGCCTGGCGCGGTTCGCCCGGTCGCACGCTGGCGACCGGGCAATGGACAGACTACTTCACGACCAGGTTCGCCTGCATCGTCGGGTGGAACTTGCAAAACACCACGAAGGTGCCGGCCTTCGCCGTCAGGCGCGCCGTGGCGCCCGGCTTGAGATCAACGTCGAAGCTGCCGTCGCGGGCGGTGGCGCTGTGTTCGAGGATGCCGTGGTTGGCCCATTCGATGATGTCGCCGGCGCGCACGTCGGCAGGCATCGGGCCGAAGGCCATCTTGTCGATCACGACCACGTGCACGCGCGGGGCGGTCGCCGCGCCGGCGGCGGTGGCCGACACGAAGCCGCCCACCAGCGCCAGCGCGATGCCGAGCCAAAGCATCATGCGAAGCATGGCGCGCGCCCTACTTCAGGCTCTGCGCCAGATGCTCGGCATGCATCTGGTGCGACTGGAACAGCTTCAGCCCGGTTTCCAGCAGCGACTTCAGCTCCGCGTTCTGTGCCGCCGGAATCAGCGTGCCGCTCAACGCACCGTTGACGGTCTGGTGGAAGGCGACTTCGTTGGCAGCGTAGGCCTTGTCGTAGGCATCGCCGCTCAACGCGGCGAGTTTGGCCTGTTCGGCCGCGGCGGCGCTGGCCAGCGACTGGCTGGTCGCGTTGTCCTCGGGCGTCACGCCCAGCTTCTTCACCAGCGCCAGCGCCTGCTCGTTCACCGCCGCGTGGTCGCGTGCCATTTCCTCGGCGAAGGCGCGCACCGCCGGGTTGTGCGACTTCTGCAGCGCCTGCTTCGCCGCGGTGACGTCGATCGCGCCGGCGGTGTAGGCGATGTGCGCGATCTGCGCGTCATTGGGAGCCGGCGCGGCGGCATCGGCCTGCATGGCGGGACCGGCGGCCAGCGCCAGACCGAGGATGAGGGCAAACAGCGGCTTGTTCATGATGGGTGATTCCTTGGGTTTGATGGGCGGCACGCAGCGGCCGCCCGTGCCCATCTGATGCAACCGCGGCGCGCCGGTTCCCGCCAATCGGTCACGGGCCGCGGGAACCTCGCGGCATGCAAATGCATCGGATCGGGTGTAGAAGGAGGAAACCATGCCCAACCAAGCCCGTATTGCACCCGTCGACTACGCCACCCTGGATGACCACGCGCTGGTGGCGTGCGTCCGCAACGGCGAGCGCGCGGCGTTCCGACACATCATGCAGCGCTGCAACCAGCGCCTGTTCCGCGTCGCGCGCGCGGTGATCGGCGACGACTCGGAAGCGGAAGACGTGCTGCAGGAATCGTATATGCGTGCCTATGACAAGCTGGATTCATTCCGCGGCGATTCGACCCTGTCGACCTGGCTGACCACGATCGTGCTCAACGAGGCCCGTGGCCGCCTGCGCAAGCGCCACACCATGGTCGGGCTGGAACAGGTGGACGCCGCACCCGACGACACGCACCAGATCATCCGCTTCCCCTCGGCCTTCGGCAGCGAGGACCCCGCCGCCTCCGCCGCCCGCGCGCAGATCCGCCACCTGCTCGAGCACGCCATCGACGAACTGCCGCCGGCTTTCCGCGTGGTGTACATGCTGCGCGAGGTCGAGGAATGCAGCGTGGAGGAAACCGCCAGCCAGCTCGGCATCAAGCCGGAGACGGTGAAAACCCGCCTGCATCGCGCCCGCCGCCAGCTGCGCGCCGCGTTGCACGACAAGCTCGCCACCACCGTCGGCGAGGCTTTCGCCTTCATGGGTCGCCGCTGCGCCCGCGTCACCGACGCGGTGATGGCGCGACTGGACGCCGAGACGGGCGAGGCCTGACGCCGGTCAGGACGCGCCAGCCCCACCCTCGCGCAGGAAATCGCGCAGGAACGGGATGGTGACGCGCCGCTGCGCGGCCAGCGAGGCGGCGTCCAGCTTGTCGAGCAGGTCGAGCAAGGCGCCGAGGTCGCGCGCATAGCGGGCGAACAGCCAGTCAAGCACGCTGTCGTCCAGCTCGATGCCGCGCGAGGACGCCTGCGCCTTCAACACCGCGCGCCGTTCGTCGTCGTCCAGCGGCTTCAACGCGAACTGGGTGCAGGCGCCGAGGCGCGAGCGCAGGTCGGGCAGCTCGATGCCCATCTGCGCGGGCGCGGCGTCGGCGGCGAACAGCAGCGCGTGACCTTCGGCTCTCGCGCGGTTGTAGAGGTCGAACAGCGCATGTTCCGCATCGCGCTTGCCGGCGATGGAACCGAGATCATCCAGCGCCAGCAGCTCGCTGCCGGCGACGCCGCGCATGACGGCCGCGGCATCACCCATCGTGGCCAGCGGCAGGTATTGCGCGCGCCGGCCGGCCGCGGTGGCGGCCTGGCAGGTGGCCAGCAGGAGGTGGCTGCGGCCGCTGCCGGCCACGCCATGCAGGTAGATCCAGGGCACACCGGGCTCCACCGCGAAGCGGCGCAGCGCGGCCAGCGCGGCCGCGTTGGCGCCGGCGTGGAAATGCTCGAAGCGCTGGCGTCGCGGCCAGCGCAGCGAGAGCGGCAGTTGCCGGTTCATTCGGCCGGCCGGTCCCCCGGCGCGGGCGCCACCTGCGCCCCGGCAGCGACGTCGCCATCGGCGCGCACGGCCACCTCGACCTCGGCGATCACCGGATCGGCGGGCCCCTCGTCGTTGTAAAGCTCGCTCATCCGGTAGCGCTCGACCAGATAGCGCAGCAACACCACGATCACCGACGCGGCGGGCAAGGCCAGCAGCACGCCGAGGAAGCCGAACAGGTAACCGCCGGCCAGCACCGCGAAGATCACCGCCACCGGATGCAGGCCGATCTTGTCGCCAACCAGCTTGGGCACCAGCACGTAGCCTTCCAGCAGCTGGCCCAGCATGAACACGCCGCACACCATCAGCACGTGGGCCCAATCGCCGAACTGCACCAGCGCAGCGATGATCGCGGCGACGAAGCCGATGATGAAACCGAGATACGGCACGAAACTGAGCAGGCCGGCGACCATGCCGATCAGCAGGCCGACCGACAGGCCCACCAGGCCCAGCCCGGTGCCGTAGAACACGCCCAGCGCGAGCATCACCAGCAGCTGGCCGCGCACGAAGGCGCCGAGGATGGCATCGGACTCACGCGCCAGGTGCGCGATGGTCGGCTGCACCGAGCGCGGCAGCATACCGTCGATGGTGGCCACCAGCCGATCCCAGTCGCGCAGCAGATAGAACGCCACCACCGGGATCAGCACCAGGTTGGTCAGCCACATGGCGATGCCGACGCCCGAACGCGAGACCTTGCCGATCACCGCGGTGGCGACGCCGCCGATCGAGCCGATGTGCGCCTTGAGGGTGCCGAGCAGGCGCTCGCTGTCGAAGGTGTGCGGGTCCAGGTGCAGTCGCGCCTGCAGCCATGGCCAGGCCACGTTCTGCGCCCAGTCGCCGTAGCGCGGCAAGTTGCTGACCAGGTTCTCGACCTGGTGAACGATCATCGGGATCAGCAGCAGCAGCACGCCGACGACCACCACCAGGAGCACCACGAAGACGATCGTGGCCGCCCACATCCGCTTCAGCCCCAGCCGCTCCAGCCGGTCGGCCAGCGGATCGCCCAGGTAGGCCAGCATCGCGGCGATCGCGAACGGCATCAGCACCGGCGCCAGCAGCCACAGCAGATAGACAATGACGGCGGCGAGCGCGAACAGCTGCCAGCGCCGCGAGATGTCCTTGTCCCGGGTCACCCGATCCACCGCCTTCACCGCAGCCAGCGCAAGTTGGCGTCCGCACCCTCGTGCGGTTCGCCCTGCAGCAGCAAGCGCCCGCCCGCGGCGAGGCTGGTGGCCAGCGCCTTGATCGGCATCGACGCGGTGACACCCAGCAGGACGCCGTCGTTCAGCGCACCGATCGTGGTCACCTGGTGCACCGAGGGATCGCTGTCGAGCGTGGCGAGCAGGCTGGCGTACTCATCGGCCGAATCCACGCCGCTGATCCACAGCTTGCCTTCGCTGGTCGCCGCGCCGATCACGTTGAGCTGCTTGCCCAGCCGGTCGACCAGGCCGTTGCCGGCATCGGCCAGCACGCCATCCTCGTCCGTACCCTGGTTGCTCCAGCGCTGCGCCTGGCCGCCGGCAATCAGCGTCCAGTCCGCGGTGCCGGCGTGCAGGCTGCCGAGCAGGACCAGGCCGGTGTGGTACTGCCGGTTGATGCGCGCCAGAGTGGCCGGGTCGGCCGCCGCGACCAGCGCCGGATCGGGCTCGCTGCCGGGCTCGGGGAAGACCACCGTGGTGCCGCGCGCCGCGGCAGTGGTGGCCAGGCTGGCCAGTTGCGCCGGATCGACGGCGCTGCCGTCGGCCTGCCGCACCAGCAGCAGCACCGGCGGCTTGATCCCCGCGCTGGCCACGCCGAGCTTGCCGATCAGCCGACGCACCGAGGCCGGCGCGAAATCCACGTCCAGCACCAGGCCGGTGGCGGCGCGCTGGTACTGGAACTTCTGCACCAGCGAACTGGCGCTGCCCAGCGCCTCGGCGTAGCCCGGGTTGGCGCGCAGGTCCTGCCCGCCGGCCACCCGCGCCATCACCTGCGCCAGCGCGGTGGAGAACGCCTGGTCGCGCT
This sequence comes from Rhodanobacter sp. UC4448_H15, assembly GCF_052978265.1. The sequence goes on from NZ_CM129665.1 coordinate 3,345,488, forward strand.
GCTCGTCGCTGGTGTCGGTCACCGGCACGGTGACCGAATACGGCGAGCCGGCCGCCTGCGCATGCAGGCGCGGCAGCGCCGCCAGCCCGAGCAGCAGGAACACGATCCACAGACGGTGCAGGCGCATGGGCACGGCGATCTTCCTGAAGAAAACACGGGTGAAGTCTGCCCAATCCCGCCCGCAGCGTCCATCCATGCGGTGCGGCGGCGACCGGATGCCGCGGGTTTCGGTGGCGCATGCTGCTAAACTTGCGTGTTTCTGCCACGCCGGTTTCCGCCATGTCCGACGCCCTCACCTACCGCGCCGCCGGCGTCGATATCGACGCCGGCAATGCCGTGGTCGAACGCATCAAGCCGCTGGTCAAGCGCACCTTCCGCCCCGAGGTGATGGGCGGGCTGGGCGGCTTCGGCGGCCTGTTCGATCTCTCCGGCCGCTACCGGGAGCCGGTGCTGGTCTCCGGCACCGACGGCGTCGGCACCAAGCTCAAGCTCGCCCAGCAACTGGGCCGGCACGACACCATCGGCATCGACCTGGTCGGCATGTGCGTCAACGACGTGCTGGTGCAGGGCGCCGAGCCGCTGTTCTTCCTCGACTACTTCGCCACCGGCAAGCTGGACGTGGAGACCACCGTGGCCGTGGTCGGCGGCATCGCCAGGGGTTGCGAGCTGGCCGGTTGCGCGCTGATCGGCGGCGAAACCGCCGAGATGCCCGACATGTACCCGCCCGGCGAATACGACCTGGCCGGCTTCACCGTCGGCGCGGTGGAAAAGTCACGCATGCTGAGCGGCGCGTCGATCGTGGCCGGCGACGTGGTGCTGGGCGTCGCCTCGAGCGGGCCGCACTCGAACGGCTATTCGCTGGTGCGCAGGATTCTCGAGCGCGCCGGCAACCCGTGGGAGCTTGATCTCGGCGGCGTGACCCTGGCCGATGCGCTGATGGCGCCAACCACGATCTACGTGAAGCCGATGCTGGAGTTGTTGAAGGAAAGCGTGGTCCACGGACTCGCCCACATCACCGGCGGCGGCCTCAAGGAAAACATCATCCGCGTGGTGCCCGACGGCCTCGGCCTCACGCTGGACGCATCGGCCATCGTGCTGCCGCCGGTGTTCGACTGGCTGATGCGCGAAGGCAAGGTCGCGCGCGAGGAAATGTGGCGCACGTTCAACTGCGGCATCGGCTTCACCGTGATCCTGCCGCCCGACGCCGTGGCCGACGCGTCCGCGCTGCTGGCGCAGCACGGCCTGGTCAGCTCGGTGATCGGCGCGGTGGTGAAGGCACAGGACGACGAGCGCGTGCATATCGGCTGACATATCGTGCCCGCCCGCGCTGCGCCGACATACCGTTCGCCCTGAGCGCAGCGCACGCGGAAAGCAGCCGGAAATGGCTGCTTTTTCAGGAAGCGAGGAAGCCGAAGGACCCTTCGACTCCGACCCTGCGGGTCCACGCTCAGGGCGAACGGCGAAAACCATGACCTCACCAACACGCATCGCCGTCCTCGCCTCCGGCCGCGGCAGCAATCTCGCCGCGCTGATTGCCGCGCGCGACGCCGGCACCCTGCCGGTGGAATTCGCCCTCGTGGCCAGCGACAAGGCCGACGCCGGCGCGCTGCGCCTGGCCGAGGCGGCCGGCATCCCCACCCTGGCGCTGTCGCCGAAAGCCTATCCCGATCGCCGCGCCTACGACCTGGACCTGTTCGGCCGCGTTGCCGCCAGCGGTGCCGAGCTGCTGGTGCTGGCCGGTTTCATGCGCGTGATCGACGCCGAGGCATTGCGTCCGTGGGTCGGCCGCGTGATCAACATCCATCCTTCGCTGCTGCCGAAGTACCGCGGCCTGCACACCCATCGGCGCGCGCTGGAAGCCGGCGACGCCGAACATGGCGCCAGCGTGCATTTCGTCACCGCCGAGCTCGATGGCGGCCCGGTGATCGCCCAGGCACGGCTGGCGATCGAGGCCGGCGACGACGAACAGCGCCTGGCCGAGCGCCTGCTGCCGCTGGAACACCGCCTGCTGCCGGCCGTGCTCGGCCTGCTCGCCAGCGGTCGCCTGCAATGGCGCGACGGCACGGCGCACCATGCCGGGCAGCCGCTGTCGGCCCCGCTGCTGCTGGGCGACCACGGCCTGGAGTGATGCACCATTCAGGCCGGCGCGGGCAGACTCCGGGCATGACCATGCGACCCCTGCTCGCCACCCTGCTGGCCCTTTCCTTCTGGCTTGGCACCGCCACCGCGGCCACCACGCCGGGCGCCTTCACTGCCACCTACGAGGTGTCGCGCGACGGCAGCCCGATGGGCACCGCCACGGTGAGCCTGCAGAACGACGGCAACGGTCAGTGGACCTACCGCAAGGCGGTCAAGGGCACCGGCGGCCTCGCCGCGCTGCTCGGCGCCAGCACGGACGAGACCTCACGCTTCCGCTGGAAGGGCCAACTGCCCGAGGCGATCAGCTACGACTATCAGCTGCGGACCGGGATCAAGGACAAGACGCGCCACCTGCGCGTGGACTGGAACGCCCGCCAGGTGCACGTCGAGAGCGGCAAGGGCAGCGAGAGCTATCCGGCGCAGCCGGGCATCGTCGAGCGCAACACCTTGCCGCTGGCGCTGGGCGTGGCCCTGCAGGACGGCCAGCAGCAGGTGGCGCTGGCGGTCGCCGTGCGCCAGCGGGTGGAAACCCAGCAGTTCAGGGTCGTCGGCAAGGAAAACATCCAGGTTCCCGCCGGCAGCTTCCAGGCCCAGCGGGTCGACCGCACCGATGCCGACCGCGGCTTCAGTGCCTGGTATGCGCCCGAGCGCTACCCGCTGCCGGTCAAGCTGTCGCAGCACGATGGCGGCGACCTCACGATGGAGCTGGTGAGCTACAAGGCCGACTGATCCGTAGGAGCCCGCTCGCGGGCGATGCTTTTGGCGAATCCCCAATGCCGAGTCCCGGCACAAAAGCATCGCCCGCGAGCGGGCTCCTACGGGTGGGGACGCGGTCCTAGGACGCCGGATCAGCTCGGCAGGCGGCGGATACGCGCGCCGAGCACGCCGAGCTTCTCCTCGATGTTCTCGTAGCCGCGGTCGATGTGGTAGACGCGGTCGACCACGGTTTCGCCGCTGGCGACCAGGCCGGCCAGCACCAGGCAGGCCGAGGCACGCAGGTCGGTGGCCATGATCGGCGCGCCGCTCATGTGCTCCACGCCCTTCACGATCGCGGTGTTGCCTTCCAGTCGGATGTCGGCGCCCAGGCGCTGCAGTTCGTGCGCGTGCATGAAGCGGTTCTCGAACACCGTCTCGGTGACCACGCCGGTGCCTTCGGCCACGCAGTTGAGCGCGGTGAACTGCGCCTGCATGTCGGTCGGGAACGCCGGGTACGGCGCGGTGCTGATGTTGACCGCCTTCGGCCGGCGCCCGCCCATGTCCAGCTCGATCCAGTCGTCACCGGTGGAAATCTGCGCGCCGGCTTCCTCCAGCTTGGCCAGCACCGCGTCCAGCGTGTTGGCGCGGGCGTGGCGCGCGCGCACCTTGCCGCCGGTCATCGCCGCGCCGACCAGGAAGGTGCCGGTCTCGATGCGGTCGGGCAGCACGCTGTACTCGGCGCCGTGCAGGCGCTCCACGCCGTGAATCACCATGGTGGAACTGCCGGCGCCCTCGATCTGCGCGCCCATCGCCATCAGGCAATGCGCCAGATCCACCACCTCGGGCTCCTGCGCGGCGTTGTCGATGATGGTGGTGCCCTGCGCCAGGGTCGCGGCCATCATGATGTTCTCGGTGCCGGTGACGGTGACCATGTCCATGGTGACGCGCGCGCCCTTCAGCCGCGACGCCTTCGCCTTGATGTAGCCGTTCTCCACCGTGATGTCGGCGCCCAGCGCCTGCAGCCCGCGGATGTGCTGATCGACCGGGCGCGAACCGATCGCGCAGCCACCGGGCAGCGAGACCTCGGCCTGGCCGAAGCGCGCCACCAGCGGGCCGAGCACCAGGATCGAGGCGCGCATGGTGCGCACCAGGTCGTACGGCGCCACGCAGGTGCTGGTGGTGCGCGGGTCGACGTGCATCTTCATGCGGTCATCCAGCACCAGTTGCACGCCCATCTGGCCGAGCAGCTCGATGAAGGTGGTGACGTCGTGCAGATGCGGCACGTTGCCGATGCTGACCGGCTCGTCGGCCAGCAGGCAGGCGGCGAGGATCGGCAGCACGGCGTTCTTGGCGCCGGAAATGCCGACCTCGCCATGAAGTGGCACGCCGCCGTTGATGAGGATTTTGGCCATTGAGCTGGGAATCGGGAATTAGGGAATAGGGAATGGAAAAGCCGGGATTGTCGCGAGTCAGGATGGGGAGCGGCTCTTGCCATTCCCTATTCCCTACTCCCTGTTCCCGGCCTCTTCCGGCGTCAAGGTCTTCAGTGCCAGCGCGTGGATCGCGCCGCCCATCAGCTCGCCCAGGGTGGCGTAAACCAGTCGGTGGCGCGCCAGCGGCAGCTTGCCGGCGAACTGGCTGGCGACGACGGTGGCTTCGAAATGCACGCCGTCGGCGCCGTCGACCTCGGCCCGGGCGCCGGGCAGGCCTGCTTCGATCATCGCCTGTATGCGGTTGGGGTCCATGGGCGTTCCATACGGAGTCGTGCCGGCGAAGCCATGGGTGGCGCGCGTGGCGGCACCATGGGGCAGGCAAAGACGTTAAAATGCGAATATGCCATGGTAATGGAATTCTTCTGGCACAGAAACGACGTCGGCGCCCTTCCCCCACTTGAGCTCACATGAACGCACGCATCGCCCCACCCGCGTCGAACGCACCGAGCCCCGACGCCATCATCCGCAGCGCCCGTACCGTGATCGCCACCGAGGCGACCGCGATCGCCGCGCTGGAGCAGCGCATCGGCGACGACTTCGCCGCCGCCTGCAGCCTGATCCTGGCCTGCAAGGGCCGCGTGGTGGTCAGTGGCATGGGCAAATCCGGCCACGTGGCGCGCAAGATCGCCGCCACCCTGGCTTCCACCGGCACCCCGGCGTTCTTCGTGCACCCGGGCGAAGCCAGCCACGGCGACCTGGGCATGATCCTGCCGCAGGACGTGGTGCTGGCGATCTCCTACTCGGGCGAGACCGACGAACTGCTGTTCATCCTGCCGGTCATCAAACGCCAGGGCATCCCGCTGATCGCGATCACCGGGCGCGCCACCTCCTCGCTGGCGCGCGAGGCCGAGGTACACTTGGATGGCAGCATCTCCAGCGAAGCCTGCCCGCTCGGGCTGGCGCCGACCACCAGCACCACGGTGGCGCTGGTGCTGGGCGACGCGCTGGCGATCGCGCTGCTGGAAGCGCGCGGCTTCACCGCCGACGATTTCGCCCGCTCGCACCCGGCCGGCGCGCTGGGCCGGCGCCTGCTGCTGCACATCAGCGACGTGATGCACAGCGGCGACGACGTGCCGCGGGTGTCGCCCGATGCCTCGCTCACCACCGCGCTGATGGAAATGACCCGCAAGCAACTGGGCATGACCGCCGTGGTGGATGCCGAGCAGCGCCTGCTGGGGGTGTTCACCGACGGTGACCTGCGCCGCGCGCTGGACGACGAGGAGGTCGACCTGCGCGGCGCCCGCGTCGCCGACCTGATGACCCGCGGCCCCAAGACGATCGGCGCCGAGCGCCTGGCCGCCGAGGCCGCGCAGCTGATGGAGAAGCACCAGATCCACGCGCTGCTGGTGGTCGACGACGAACAGCACGTCGTCGGCGCGCTGAACATTCACGATCTGCTTCGTGCGCGCGTGGTCTGATTTGCCTTGGCAAATCAGAAAATCAGGCAAGCTCGCGCTTTCGCTCTGAAACCCGAAATCACAATCGTGCCCAATCCCGTCTATCTCACCAATCTTCCGGCAGCGATCCTTGAGCGCGCGGCCCGCGTACGCCTGGCCGTGTTCGATGTCGACGGCACGCTCACCGATGGCCGCCTGTGGTACGGCGAGGACGGCCGCGAGACCAAGGTGTTCCACGTGCACGACGGGCTGGGCCTGAAACGGCTGCAGGCCTACGGCGTGCAGGTCGCGCTGATCACCGCGCGGATCAGCCATCCGGTGGCGCTGCGCGCCGAGGAGCTGGACATCGCCCACGTCTACCAGGGCCAGGGCAACAAGCGTGCCTGCCTGAACGAATTGCTCGACGCGCTGCAATTGCAGCCCGCGCAGGTGGCCTACGTCGGCGACGACCTGCCCGATCTCGCACCGATGCGCGTGGCGGGCCTGGCCGTGGCGGTGGCCAATGCACACCCGTGGATCGCCGAGGCGGCGCACTGGCAGACGCGCGCGCCCGGCGGCGAAGGCGCGGCGCGCGAGGTGTGCGACCTGATCCTGCATGCGCAAGGCCACGGCGACGCCGAGCGGGAGCACTGGCAGTGAGCTTGCGCCAGTGGCTGCGCGACCGGCGCCTGCCGGCCGCCATCGTGCTGGTCGGCCTCGCCGCGGGCACCAGCCAGTTGCTGCTGTGGTGGCTGGGCCCGGCGCCGCGCGCGCGCGACTTCGTCGGCCCGCCGCGTTCGAGCTACACCTTGAACGATGCCCGCGTCACCGAGTTCGGCGTCGACGGCAAGCCCAGCGTGTACCTGCAGGCGCCGCGGGTGGACCGGCGCGAAGGCGACGAGTCGCTGTATCTCGACTCGCCCACGTTCCAGATTCCTGCCGAACAGGCCGGCGTGCCGCCGTGGCGCGGCAAGTCGCGCTACGGCTGGGTCAACAAGCCGGGCACCGTGCTCAAGCTGCAGGGGCCGGTCGAGCTGCACCGGGATGCCTTCACCGACGCGCACGGCGTGGCCCGCCCCGATGCCGGCGTGAAGACCTCGGAAGTCACCGCGTGGCCGCGCGAAAACCGCCTGGAAACGGCCCAACCCGCCCAGCTCACGCAGGGCGACAGTAGAATGAACGGGGTCGGCATGCGCGCCAACCTCTCTGACAACCACCTGGAACTTCTCCATGACGTCCACGGCATCCTCTTTCCGCAGCCACGGAATGCTCCGGCTCGCCCTGCTCGTGCTGGGGGCGCTGCTGCTGCAGCCCGCCCTGGCCCGGAAGGATGACCGCAGCCAGCCGATGCGGGTGGTGCATGCCGATTCGTTCAGCGGCTTCAATGCGCCCAACAGCGTCACCACGCTCAACGGCCACGTCGAGCTGAGCCAGGGCACGCTGCGGATCACCGGCGACCTGGCCAAGATCTACGTCGACGGCAACCAGCAGCTGAGCCGCATCGTGGTCACCGGCAACGCCCACATCCAGCAACTGGACGATGCCGGCAACCTGATGTCTGGCGACGCGCGCACGCTGGACTACGACAACATCAAGGGCATCGCCACGCTCAAGGGCCAGGCCGCGGTGCACCAGCAGGGTCGCGGCGAAGCCCATGGCGACACCCTCACCTACAACACGCAGACCAGCGAGATGACCGGCAGCAGCGGCAACGACGGCATGGTGCACATGATTTTCCTGCCCAAGCCGCAGCCTGCTACCGCGCACTCCGCCACCATCCCTCCCGCCCCCGCGTCTTCCGCCGCGGCGCCGGCCGCCGCGGCCAGCAGCCCGGCGCCGCAGGGGCAACACTGACCCCATGCTCTCCGCCGAAGGTCTGCAGAAAAGCTTCAAGTCGCGCCAGGTCGTGCGCCATTTCGCGTTCTCGATCCGCGAGGGCGAAGTAGTCGGCCTGCTCGGCCCCAACGGCGCCGGCAAGACCACCTGCTTTTACATGGTGGTCGGCCTGATCGAGGCCGATGCCGGCACGATCACCCTGGACAAGCGCGACATCACCGGCCTGCCGATGCATGCACGCGCCAAGCTTGGCATCGGCTACCTGCCGCAGGAGGCGTCGGTGTTCCGCCGGCTGAGCGTGGCGGACAACATCATGGCGGTGCTGGAACTGCGCGAGGGGTTGACCTCGAAGCAGCGCGACAGCGAGCTGGAAAGCCTGCTCGACGAGCTGAAGATCGCCCACATCGCCGGCCAGAAGGGCATCAGCCTGTCCGGCGGCGAGCGGCGCCGCGTGGAAATCGCCCGCGCGCTGGCGGCCAATCCGCGCTACATGCTGCTGGACGAACCGTTCGCCGGCGTCGACCCGATCTCCGTGGGCGAGATCCAGCGCATCGTGCGCCACCTCAAGGAACGCGGCATCGGCGTGCTGATCACCGACCACAACGTGCGCGAAACCCTGGGCATCTGCGACCGCGCCTACATCCTGAACGAGGGCGAGGTGCTCTCGCGCGGCACGCCGGCGCACATCCTGGCCGACGAAAAGGTCCGCGAGGTCTATCTGGGCCGCGAATTCCGGCTCTGAACGAGGGCGTGACGGGCCGCGCTGGCCGCGTCTCCGGCCACGCGCTAGGATGGCCGCACGTTCCTTCGACCTGGCTGGCATGAAACCCGCATTACAGTTTCGCCTCCACCAGCAACTGACCCTGACGCCGCAACTGCAGCAGGCGATCCGCCTGTTGCAGCTGTCGCAGCTGGAGCTGGAAGCCGAACTGCGGCAGATCGCCGAGAGCAACCCGTTGCTGGAGTTTGCCGAGGAGGTCGAGGACGAGGAAACCGAAGGTCTCGACGACGCCGAGAGCAATTTCCAGCTCGCCGACAAGGCGCCCGAGAGCCACAGCGAGAACGATGAAGGCGCCATCGACTGGGCCGACGGCGGCGGCGTGGCGGAGTCGCCGATCGACTTCTCCAGCAACAGTCCCGGCAACGGCAGCGGTTCGCGCGGCGACGAGGATTTCGAGCCGCAGAACGCCGCCCCGGAAACCCTGCAGCAACACCTGACCTGGCAGCTCAACCTGGCCTCGTTCAACCCGCGCGAACACCTGATCGCCACCGTGCTGATCGACGCGCTCAATCCCGCCGGCTACCTGGCCGAGGGGATGGAAGCGGTGCTCGCCGCGCTGCCAGCCGGCTTCGACGCCAGCGTGGAGGAAGTGGAGGCGGTGCGTCGCCGGCTGCAGGGCTTCGACCCGGCCGGCGTCGGCAGCCTGGACCTGCGCGACTGCCTGCGCGTGCAACTGGAGCAATTCGACCCCGACACCCCGCATCGCAGCCTGGCGCTGCGCATCGTCGACAGCGAGCTGGAATTGCTGGCGCGCAACGACATCGTGCGACTGGCGCGGCGCCTGCACGCCACGCCCGACGACGTGGCCGAGGCCGCCGTATTGATCCGCAGCCTGGACCCGCGCCCCGGCGCGGCGCTGGACGCCACCCCGGTCGAGTACGTGGCGCCGGACGCCTATGCGATCCGCGACGGCATGCGCTGGCGGGTCAGCCTCAACCCCGATTCGCAGCCCCGGCTGGGCCTGAACCAGCACTACTGCGGCCTGATCGCCAAGGCCCGCGGCGAGGATGCCAGCTGGATGCGCGGCCAGCTGCAGGAGGCGCGCTGGCTGATCAAGAGCCTGGAATCGCGCGCCGAAACCCTGCTCAAGGTGGCCGAGGCGATCGTGCGCCGGCAAAGCGCCTTCCTCGACTACGGCCCGGAGGCGATGCATCCGCTGGTGCTGCGCGAGGTGGCCGAGGAGGTGGGCATGCACGAATCCACAATCTCGCGGGTCACCACGCGCAAATACCTGCACACGCCGCGCGGCACCTTCGAGCTGAAGTATTTTTTTTCCAGCGGCGTCTCCACGGAGGATGGCGGCAGCGCCTCGGCCACCGCGATCCAGGCCATGCTGCGCAAGCTCATCGACGCGGAGAATCCGCGCAAGCCGCTGTCCGACCAGGCCATCGCCGAAGAATTGCAATCCAAGGGCATCCAGGTCGCCCGCCGCACCGTGGCCAAATACCGGGAGGGGCTGCGCATACCCACATCCAGCGAACGCCAGCGCGCCGGCTGATCGGTCGCGGCATGGCGCGGGCGGGAACTTGCTTGTCGCCAAAGTGTTCCCATGTCTTGTAGACGAGATGACTGAAAGGCGTGCCAGGTCGAGCCGACCGCGGCACGTCCACCCGCCGCGAAACGCGGCACTGCACCACCAGAGGAGGCGCCTCCATGCAATTCCAACTCAGCGGCCAGCAGATTGAAGTCACCCCGGCGCTGCGCGACCACGCCACCGCCAAGCTCGACCGCCTCACCCGCCTCGACGACAAGCTGAAAAGCCTCGTGATCGTGCTCTCGCTGGACAAGCTCCAGCAGCGCGCCGACGGCACCCTGAGCGTGGTCGGCGGCACCCTGCACGCCGAAGCCACCGAGGCGGACATGTACGCCTCCATCGACGTGCTGTTCGACAAGCTGGTCGCGCAGTTGCGCAAGTACCGCGAGAAAGTCGCCGACAAGCATCAGCGCGAGGCGCGCGAGGAACGCCAGTACGGCTGATCCCTCCGCGTCGGTTCGACCATTCGCATGCAGCACGGCTCGCCGGTTCTCCGGCGGGCCGTTCTTGCCTCTGCACGCCGTGCAAGCCGCAAGCTGGCACAATGGTGGCGGTTCGGGCGGCCCACGTCGCCCATCACGCGACACAAGGGCCGCAGGCTTGGATCGGATCAGCGCGCGACAACTCTACGACGGCGTGCACGAGCGCATGGCGCTGCGCTGGGTGTCGGGCATGCGCGGCGAATCGCGGCTGCTGGAGCCGGGCGTGGCGCAGGCGCGGCGGCCGTCGCTGATCGGCTACCTCAACATCATCTACCCGAACAAGATCCAGATCATCGGCTCGGAGGAGCTCAACTACCTCGACGGGCTCGACTCGCGCCAGCGCTGGGAAGTGATGCACAAGATCGCCGCCTACCAGCCGGTGGCCCTGATCGTGACCAAGGATCAATCCGTTCCCGCCGACCTGCGCGAGGTCGCCGAGGAAACCGACATGCCGCTGTGGATCAGCCCCAAGCGCGGCCACGAGTTGCTGACCTACCTGCAATATCACCTGGCGCGCATGCTGGCGGCCAAGACCACGCTGCACGGCGTCTTTCTGGAAGTGTTCTCGATCGGCGTGCTGATCACCGGCGAGGCCGGCTCGGGCAAGAGCGAGCTGGCGCTGGAACTGATCAGCCGCGGCCATCGGCTGGTGGCCGACGACGCCACCGAGTTCACCCTGATCGCGCCGGACGTGATCGACGGCACCTGCCCCGAGCTGCTGCAGGACCTGCTCGAAGTGCGCGGCCTGGGCGTCCTCAACGTGCGCGAGATGTTCGGTCACATGTCGGTGAAGACTTCCAAGTACCTGCGCCTGGTGGTGCACCTGAAGCCGCTGCGCGACGGCGAGGAGGCCGATGCGCTCACCCGCCTCACCGGCGACATCGGCCATCGCCCGATCCTCGACGTGCAGGTGCCGATGATCACCATCCCGGTGGCGTCCGGCCGCAACATCGCGGTGCTGGTCGAAGCCGCGGTGCGCAGCCACGCGCTGAAGAGCAAGGGCATCGATCCGGCGCAGACCTTCATCGACCGCCAGGCGCACCAGCTGCGCCGACTGCCCCCGTGGTGAACGCATGAACGAGAACGAGCCGCCGCTGACCCCCTTCAACGCCCGCGAGGGAATCCACCTGATCGTGCTCACCGGCCTGTCCGGCGGCGGCAAGACGGTGGCGCTGCGCGCGCTGGAGGATCTGGAGTTCTACTGCGTCGACAACCTGCCCGGCAGCCTGCTGCCGCACCTGGTGCAGGCCGTGCTGCAGGATCGCAGCAGCCGGCGCCGGCGCATCGCGGTGGGCATGGACGTGCGCAATCGCGGCGAGGACTTCGCCCACCTGCCCCATGTGTTGTCCGAGCTGGCCGCCTCCGGGGTGGAGCCGCACCTGATCTTCCTCGACTGCCGCGACGAGGTGCTGATCAAGCGCTACTCGGAAACCCGCCGGCGCCACCCGCTGGCCTTGCGCGGCGTGTCGCTCGCCGATGCGATCGTCGAGGAGCGCCGCCTGCTGCGCCCGCTGATGGCGATCGCCGAGAAGGTGATCGATTCCAGCGACCTCAACGTGCACCAGCTGCGCCGGCTGGTCGCCACCGGCTACGCGCAGGCCACCGAGGGACTGACCCTGATGTTCCAGTCGTTCGCGTTCAAGCGCGGACTGCCACTGGATGCGGATTTCGTGTTCGATGCGCGCTGCCTGCCCAACCCGCACTGGCAACCGCATCTGCGGCCGTTGTCGGGCAAGGACGCGCCGGTGCGCGAATACCTCGACGCCGAGCCCATGGTGGGCGAGTACTTCGCCGACACCGCGAGCTGGCTCGACCGCTGGATTCCGCGCTTCGAACAGGACGACCGCAGCTACCTGACCGTCTCCATCGGCTGCACCGGCGGACGCCACCGCTCGGTCTACCTGGTGGAGAAGCTCGCCGCGCACTACCGCAGCCAGCGCGAAGGCGTGCTCACCTTCCACCGCGAGCTCGAATGATGATGCGCGCGAGCCACCCGGCGAGGCCAACCCCATGAGCGTCGGCGTGCTGCTGATGACCCACGAGGCGGTCGGCCACGCGCTGATCTCCGCCGCGCGCCACGTGATGCCGCAGCTGCCGCTGCGGGTGGCCGCGGTGGAAGTGCCGCCGGAGGCCGACCCGGAGGTCATGCGCTCGCTCACCGCCCACCACGCGCGCGAGCTGGACCAGGGCGGCGGCGTGCTGATCCTGGCCGACCTGTACGGCGCCACCCCGTGCAACATCGGCCTGTCGCTGGGCGCGCTCGGCGTGCACCTGCGCTGCGTGTCGGGGCTCAACCTGCCGATGCTGCTGCGCGTCCTCAACTACGCGGAGAAGCCGCTCGACGAACTGGCCGAAATCGCCGCCAGCGGCGGTCGCGGCGGCATCTTCATCGACCACGCCTGACACTGCCCATGCTCGAACAAGAAATCGTCGTCTCCAACAAGCTCGGCCTGCACGCCCGCGCCTCGGCCAAGCTGGTGCAACTGGTGCAGGGCTTCAAATCCACCGTCTGGCTGGTCAGCAAGGGCCGCGAGGTCAACGCACAAAGCATCATGGGCGTAATGATGCTCGCCGCCGGCATCGGCACGCCGCTGTCCGTGCGTGCCGACGGCCCCGACGAAGAAGCCGCTCTGGCGGCGGTGATCGCGCTGTTCGAGCGCAAGTTCGACGAGGGAGCCTGAGATGCAGGGAATCGGGAATAGGGAATCGGAAATGGTAAGAAGCGGAGTGCCCGCGAGCGCCCCGCTTCCCGCAAGCACCTTGCTTTCTGCTTTGCCTATTCCCTATTCCCTATTCCCTATTCCCGCGATTGGCCCCCAAGGCGACCAATCGTGAGACACGTCCTCCCCGGCACGCTGGCGGCGCGCGGCATGGCGCTCGGACGGGCGCGGCTGGTGCAGCCGAGCCGCTACGCCGTCGACACCCGGCCACTGGACGAGGGCGAGGTCGAGGAGCAATTGCAGCTGCTGCACCGGGCGCTGGAAACCGCGCGGCAGGAACTGCGCGAGTTGCGCGGCAAGCTGCACGGCGCGCTGGCACGCGAGGTCAACGAGTTCATCGACGCGCACAGCCTGCTGCTGGACGATGCCGAACTGCTGCGCGGGCTGGACGACCTGGTGCGGGTCGGCCGCTACCGACCCGGCGCGGCGCTGAAAAAACAACGTGACCGCCTCGCCGCCGTGTTCGAGGCGATGGACGACCCCTACCTGCGCAGCCGCAAGGAGGACGTCGAGCAGGTGATCAACCGGGTGATCTCCGCGCTGCAGCGCCAGACCAGCCCGGAGGAACGCAAGCTGGCCGCCCGCGTCGGCGAGATCCTGATCGCCGACTCGATCGCCCCCGCCGACATGGCGCAACTGGCCGGCGCCGGGCTGCTCGGCGTCGTCGCCAGCTCCGGCAGCGCCTACTCGCACAGCGCGATCCTGGCGCGCAGCCTCGGCCTGCCGATGCTGGTGGGTACGCGCGACGCGCTGGCCGACATCCACGACGACGACCTGATCCTGCTCGACGCCGAGCGCGGCGAAACGGTGGTGCATCCCACCGCGCAGGACCTGTCGCGCTACCGCGCCTGGCAGCGCCAAGCCGCCGACGAAGGGCGCCGCCTGGCCAAGCTGGCCAACGCGCCCACGCGCACCCGCGACGGCGTCGAGATCGCCCTGCTGGCCAATGCCGAAACCCCCGCCGACGTGGCGATGGCACGCGCCCGCGGCGCGGACGGCGTGGGCCTCTATCGCACCGAGTTCCTGTTCCTGCGCAAGCGCGCGCTGCCCTCCGAGGACGAACAGTTCATCGCCTATCGCGACCTGGTGATGGGCATGGGCGGCCTGCCGGTGACGATCCGCACGCTGGATCTCGGCGCCGACAAGGCCGACGCCGCCGGACTGACGCTGCGCGGCGAGGACAACCCCGCGCTCGGCGTGCGCGGCGTGCGCCTGTCGTTGCGCTACCCGGCCGTGTTCACCACCCAGATCCGCGCGATCCTGCGCGCCGCGTGCTACGGCCCGGTGCGCGTGCTGGTGCCGATGGTGACCCAGCCGGACGAGCTGATCGCCGTGCGCACCCTGTTCAAGCTGGCGCGGCAGGAGCTCAAGCGCGAGAACATCGACCTGCCGGAGAAACTGCCGCTGGGCGCCATGATCGAAGTGCCCGCCGCGGCGATCAACGTGCGCGCGCTGCTGGAACACAGCGACTTCCTCGCCATCGGCACCAACGACCTGGCCCAATACGTGCTCGCCGCCGACCGCGGCAACGATGCGCTGGACAACATCTACACCCCGCTGCAACCGGCCCTGCTGCGCCTGCTCTCGCACGTGATCGGCGCCGGCCGCCGCGCGAAGAAGCCGGTGAGCCTGTGCGGCGAGATCGCCGGCGACATCAGCTTCACCGCACTGCTGCTGATGCTCGGCCTCAACGAGTTCAGCATGCACCCAAGCCAGATCCTGCAGGTCCGCGACCGCCTCGCCGCGCTCGACCGCGCCCACCTGCGCCGCCATGCCGCAAAGCTGCTGCGCGCGCATACCCACGAGCAGGTGGCGGCGACGTTGAACGCCATCCTCGCGAACGCTGCGCCCTGTTAGGCCGTATATGGATCGTGCGTCGCTAAACCAAGCAAAAAAACTCGCCTACCGCGATCCCGAGGTCGCGCTTCGGGAGCTCCGCGAAATCGAACTCTCAGCCGTCAGCTTGGATGTTTCTCCACAAGTGCGGCATCTACGCACGAACGATCTCAAGGGGCCGCGTGAGTATCGTCAAGCTGCGCTGTTTAGCCTAGGCATGTCGCATAACCTCGGCCTTCCGGTTCGCTTCTGCCCTATCGAAGCATCCGACTACGACTTCATTGCAACGTGGCAAGAGCAAGAGGTAAGACACTTCGCTCCGGTTCAACTCAAGGAACTTGCCCCAGAATCCCTCAATGCCACCGCCACGGTTCAGGACATCGTGGATGGGCTGGCAAAGTACTCCTCCAGCTCGCTAACGGTTGGCGTTTTCCTGAACCGCCAAGGATCGTTCGTACCGCAGGACCTGAAGATCCCACCGCTCCGCATTGGTGCCCTGTGGTTTATTTTCGCAACCGCACCTGATCAATCGGAGTGGGTGCTTTACGGAGATGTTTTGGGCCAATCACATGCAACCACTTTTGCGTATCCGGCCTGACAATTCGTTCAAGCCGAAGCCGCTTCGCGGCTCGGCTTAATTCAGGCGATGCCTGACTCCGACAGACCCCGACGACCGGCTTAGGCCGGGCAACGCCCGCCTGCTCCCTTACGCGACGACAACGACCAGAGCCGAAATCAGCGGGCAGCATCTCCTCTACAGCTTCTCCAGGAACGCATCCAGCAACGCGCCGCGATATTTCTGCCGGTGCAGGAGCAGGGAGAGTTTGCGGCGCAGGTCGAGGAAGGGGGTGCGCAGGGCCTTGAGGTGACCGGCGGCGACGGCGTCGGTGATCGCCACGGCGGGGAGGCAGGCGATGCCGAGGCCGGCGACCACGACCTGCTTGATCGCCTCGATCTGGTCGAGTTCCAGCACGGTTTCGCCGGGCGGCAGTTGCGAGAGCACGCGTTCGCTGGTGGCGCGGGTGGCCGAGCCGGGTTCGCGCAGCACCCAGCGCGCGCCGGCGAAATCGGCCGGTTTCAGGCTGCGCTTGCGCGCCAGCGGATGGTCCGGCGGCGCGCAGACCACCAGCAGGTCGTCGCGCCACGGCCGCACTTCTAGTTGCGGGTGGGTCACCGGGCCTTCGACGCAACCGATGTCCAGGCCATGGTCGAGCATGGCGGCGGCAATCGTCTCGGTGTTGGCCACGCGCAGGCGGATCGCCACCTGCGGGTTCGCGCGCACGAAGGCGCCCAGCAATTCGCCGACGCGATAGTTGCCCACCGTGTTGCTGGCGCCGATGCGCAGCTCGCCAGCCAGCGCGGCGCCCTCGACGCGCGCGCGGCGGCCGAACTCGGCGTGGCGCTCCAGCAGTTCCTGCGCCAGCGGCAGCAGCTCGCGCCCGCGCGCGTTGAGGTGCAATCGGCCGCGCTGGCGATCGAACACCGGCGCGTCGAGTTGGCGCTCCATCTCGGCCAGCGCCATGCTGGCCGCGGGCTGGGTCAGGTGCAGCCGTTCGGCCGCCGCGCGCACGCTGCCCAGCACGGCGACCTGCACGAACACATCCAGTTGGCGCGGGCTGATGTTGACCATCAAGGCATCTTATACACGGAATCAGAAGTTCAAAGTTCTATTGATGGATGGCCGGGTCGACAATGGCGGCTTCCCGCGGAGTCCCTGATGAACGCCTCGACCGCTGCCGTCCCCCGACCCTCCCTGCGCAGCCGCGCGCCCGGCCTCGCGCTGGCCGTGGCGATCGGCGTGCTGGCGCTGCTGCTGGGACGCTGGGTGCCGCTGATCGGCGGGCCGGTGTTCGGCATCGTGCTGGGGATCATCGTGCGCAACGTGTTTGCGCCTGGCGCGCGCTTCACCCCGGGCATCCAGTTCGGCGGCAAGCAGGTGCTGCAGTGGTCGATCATCGCGCTGGGCTTCGGGCTCAGCCTGACCCAGGTGGCGAAGACAGGGCTGGAATCGCTGTGGGTGACCCTGATCACCATGAGCATGGCCTTCCTCAGCGCCTGGGCACTGGGGCGCTGGCTGGGCGTGCACGACAAGCTGAAGATCCTGATCGGCGTGGGCACGGCGATCTGCGGCGGCTCGGCGATCGCGGCGGTGACCCCGATCATCAAGCCGGACGACCACGACACCGCGTTCGCGATCTCCACCATCTTCCTGTTCAACGTGATCGCGGTGCTGCTGTTTCCGCTGCTCGGCCACCTGCTGAACCTGTCGGATCTGGGCTTCGGCCTGTGGGCCGGCACGGCGATCAACGACACCTCGTCGGTGGTGGCCGCCGGCTACAGCTACAGCCATGCCGCCGGCGACTACGCCACCATCGTCAAGCTGACCCGCGCCACGCTGATCATCCCGATCTGCCTGGTGCTCGCCTTCGTGGTGGCGGCGCGCGAGAAGCGCCAGCACGCGCAGGCCGGCGACAGCGTCGGCTTCAGCCTGGCGCGCATCTTCCCGTGGTTCATCCTGTGGTTCGTGGTGGCCTCGGGCATCCGCACGCTGGGCCTGGTGCCGGTCGCGATCCAGCCGGCGCTGCACATGCTGGCCGAGTTCATGATCATCGTGGCGCTCACCGCGATCGGGCTCTCCGCCAACCTGCGCAAGATGGTTTCCAGCGGCGCGCGGCCGATCCTGCTGGGGCTGGGCGTGTGGATCGCGGTGGCGGTCAGCAGTCTGCTGGTGCAGTTGCTGATCGGGCGGCTCTAGCGGTTTTTCGGGATTCGCTGAAAGGGATCGCCCGCGAGCGGGCTCCTACGGTCCCGCGGGCGGCCGGCGGCGTTGCAGGTCGAGGCCACCCCTTAGCTTGAGGAACCGGGCTCAGCGCTTGTCCAGCGAGTACTTGCCCGGCCCGGTGATGCTCAGCAGGATCAGGCCGCCGACGATGCTGATGTTCTTGTAGAAGCTGATCATGCTCAGGTAGTGGGCCATGCCTTCCATGTTCCAGTAGCGGTGGCCGATCAGCGCCGCGGCCAGGGTGTAGAGGGCGAGCGCGAGTGCCAGCGGCCGGGTGTAGAAGCCGAGCACGATCAGGATGCCCACGACGAACTCCATCAGCACCGCGATCAGGGTCAGCAGCCCCGGTAGCGGCATGCCGGTGGAGGTCATGTAGGTGACGGTGGCGGTGAAGCCGGTGAGCTTGTCCAGCCCGAACTTCACGAACAGCACCATGAGCAGGATGCGGGCCAGCAGGATCAGCTCGTCTTTGCGATTCGCGAACAGGTCGTAGCGCATGGTTTCCTCCCTCGCCGTCGGCGTCATCAGCGCAGCGCACCTTCGCGCTGCGGACCAGGCTCGCCGCCGCACCGTGGCGCATGCGTGGACGCCATCCACGCGATGCCCGGCGAGGCCCCTCGCGGTCATCCTACGCCATTCGATCGAGGTGTACACCGGTGCCGGGACGACCATGCGTGGCTCCGCGGCGATGTTCCGGGCCGCTTTCCCGCGCGGGGAAAGCGGCCCGGGCGTCATGCGCCCCATCAGCGGGCAGGGTTGTAGGTCAGCTCCGCGTCGCGGCGGTCGATGTGCGACGATTCCTGTTCGATCGTGTCGCCGAGCGTCTTGCGCAGGTCGGTGGCGCCGTCCTTGCCGTACACGCTTTCGACCATCTTCCACAGGCTGGGATTGGCGTCGGCACCCAGCTCCGCCCAACTGGGCGAATAGCTCACCACCATGAAGTCGGGCGCGTCGGCGCCGCCGTCCATGACCCGCACGAAACGGTAGGAGTAGGCCCATTTCGATTTTGCGGCGGCCGCGGTGATCTTCTTCACTGCATCGGTGAACGCCTTGCCCTTGCCGTAGCCGGACTTCAGCTTGAAGTAGGTGATCTCCATGAGGTCGCCTGACATGCCTTTCGATGCGCTGTGGCTCATCTCGGCCTCCTCCTGGATGAAGACGCTGATCTCGCCCTTGAGGTGCGGATTCACCTCCTGCTGGAAGGTCGCGTCGCAGGCCTTGCCCTGCGTGCGCATCACGTCGAAATCCGCCCAGCTGACGGGGTCGGTGACATACGAATAGGCGTAGACGTCGCCGGTCTCATGGGTCAGTGCCGTCCAGGCGTACTTGAAGCCGTGCTCGGCCAGGCACTTGTTGTAGCTCTTGATGCCGGCGAGATACGCCTGCTGGCTCGCCGGTGCCACGGTGTCGGTGTAGATGCGCGAGACTTTCGCGGGCGCGTCCGCCGCGGCTGCGCCGCCCATGGCCAACAGCAAACCCGCAGACAACACACTCAGTGCAATGCCTTTCATGAGTCCTCCCCGCAGGGTCGAAAACCCTGCCCGCATGGTGTCGGGTCTCCCCCGCCACGCCTGTGGCGGCGGCCCAACCGCGCGAGTATGCGCGCGCCACCTGGCCGCCGGCGGGCGCGCGGCAGAAAATAAATTCCGGGAAACGGGTTCCTCGCCGAGCGTTGCTGGCGCGGAACATGCTACGCGGCGATGCTCGCCGCGGGAGGCTTACCCCCGCCCCTGCTCCACCAGGGTCAGCGCCACCTTGTCGCGCAGGTACACCGGCAAGGCCTGTTCCGGAGCCAGCACATGGCCGGCTTGGAACTCGCGCAGCGCCAGCTCGGCGACATGCGCCGCCTGCGGATAACGCAGCCCGTCGGCGGAATGCAGGGTGCCGCTGAGGCGCTGGCTGATCGCGGTGGCGTAGGTCGCCCAGCCCGTGCCGACCACCTGCCAGCTGGTGGCTTCCGGCAACACCAGCGTGTCGGCGGTGCAGATGCGTTCCTCGTCCAGCGCGAGCAGGCCACCGCTGCCGTCGCGGCGATAGCTGGCGGCGTAGATCTCGCCCATGCGCGCATCGATCACGGCGAGGATCGCGCTGCCCTCCTCTTCCGGCGCCTCCAGCGCCAGCGCGGCCAGCGAGGAAATGGTGACTACCGGGAGATCCAGCGCGAGGGCCATGCCCTGCGCCAGCGACACGGCCAGGCGCACGCCGGTGAACGCGCCGGGGCCGCGGCCCACCGCGATCGCGTCCAGTGCGTGGCGGCCGATACCGGCTTCGGCCAGCAGCGCGTCAGCCATCGGCAGCACCAGGTCGGTATGCCGGCGCGGCGCGATTTCGCTGCGGGCGATCAGTTCCTCGCCGTGGATCAGGGCGACGGAGCAGGCTTCGGTGGCGGTTTCGATCGCAAGCAGGTTCATGATCGCTCCATGATAGCGGCTGGCGGTTCGCCCGACGCAGGGCCGCAGGCATACCAGTCGATGCGTCGGGTCAGGAACATCATCAGGCCGACCACCGCCAGCAGCACCAGCGCGCCGACCAGCAGCGCGTACTGCTCGGCGGCGATCAACCCGTACAGCATCGCGTAGATCAGGCCGAGCACGCCGCCGAGCAGCGCGCCCGCGCGCCGCGCGCGCAGCACCGCCATCGCATAGCCGCCCACCAGCAGCACCACCGCCGTGGCGGCCAGGGCGTAGGCCGGGCCGAACCCGATCTGCTCGGACAACGCCAGCAACACCACGTAGAACGTGGCCAGCGCCGCGCCGACCAGCAGGTATTGCACCGGATGCACGCGCAGCTTCTTCAGCACCTCGAACAAGAAGAACGCCACGAAGGTCAGCGCGATGAACAGCAGCCCGTACTTCCCCGCACGCACGTTGCGCTGGTACACGTCCACCGGCTGGTACAGCTGCACGCCGAAGCTCGACGCCGCCAGCGCCGCGTCGATGTCCTCGCGATCGGTCCAGTGCTGGCCGTAGCTGCGGTTGAGGTCGAGCAGATGCCAGCGTGCGCTGAATCCGGTGGCGTCGATCCTGTGTTCCAGCGGCAGCGCCGCGCCGATGAAGCTGGGATCGTTCCACGGCGCGTGCATCTTGACGTCGGTGCTGCGCGCCAGCGGCAGCCATTGCAACGCCTCGGTGCCGGCGAGCTTCAAGGTGATCTGCACGTCGACCGGCTGGGCGCCCAGCGCATCCAGGTCGATCGGCACCACCACGTTCGGCCACGGGCCGAGCCGCTCGGCGGAGGATTCGAAGCGTGCCGGCTGGCCGTTGATGCGCAGCTCGCTCACTTCCTGCAGGCCGCGCAGGTCGGCCAGCGCCAACCGCAGCTCGGCCTTGCCGGCCCGCCACGGCGCATCGCTGGCGCGGCGGAACTGGGCCAGATCCTGCGCGCGGAACTGCGCAGCCAGCTTCACCGTGGCCACGTACACCGGCGCGCTGTAGATGCCGTAGCTGCGTGTGTCCACGCTCATCGCCACGTCCATCGCCAGCGTGTCGGCCAGGATGCTTTCGCTGCCGGCCTGCCACTGCGGCGTGGTGGCACCCGCCGGCGTCACCTCGCGCAGCGTCGGCACCACCAGCAGCGGCCCGCCCAGCACCTGCTTGCCGCCCCAACCCTGCGCGATCTGCGTGATCGCCGTCGTGCGCAGCTGCTGGCGCTCACTGACCAGGCCACGCACTTGCAGCAGCGGTATCGTCATCAGCAACGCCAGCAACCCGACCCCCAGCACCTTGGCGGTCACTGTCTGTGTCCACTTGCCCATCGCATTCGCTCCCCGTTGGCGGAGCGTCGATCACACCAGTGCGGGCGGCCTTGCAGCGGGCGACGGCGGGCGGGATGCGGGCCGAGTCATGGCATCGCGGGGGAGCCGGCAGCCACGATGGCGGCGCGCAACTGCCGATAGCCCTCGACCAGCCGTGGACCGGGCCGGCCAAGGTAGGCCTCGCTGATCGCATGGATGCGGTCGTGCTGCACTGCCGGCACCTCGGCCCAGTCCGGGCGCCCGCGCACCTTGTCGGCGCGGTAGTTCTCCACCTTCACGCCGCACCAGCTCATCACCACGATGTCGGGGCGCTCGGCCGCCGCGTCGGCATAGTGCAGCGGCACGCTGCGGGCATCCACCTCGCCCCACGGGTTGATGCCGCCGGCAAGGTGGATGATGTCGTTCACCCACGACTGCCGGGCCACCGCGATCACCGGCTTGGGCCACCATTCCACCAGCACGCGCGGACGCGCGCCGGGCACCTCCGCCGCCGGCATCGCCGCACGCATCGACGCCACCAGCGAGGCGCCGCGTTCGACCACGCCCAACGCGGCGGCGATGCGCCGGATGTCGTCGTACACGTCATCCAGTGATTGCGGATCGCACACCAGGGTGGCCAGCCCCGCCGCATGCAGCTCGGCGACCACCTGCTCGTGCCCCGGCACGGTCAGCGAACTCAGCACCATATCCGGTTCCAGCGCCTGCACCGCCTCCACGTCCAGATCCAGATCGCGCCCGGTACTGGGCAACCGCGCCACCACGTCGGGCGGGTAATCGGAATCGGCATCCACGCCAACCAGCTGGTCGGCGCAGCCCAGCGCGCAGACGATCTCGGTGTTGGAGCAGGTGTGGGAGAAGATGCGCATCGGCATGCCGGCCTCGGGAACTGCCGCAGTGTGGCGCAATGCCTGCTTGCGAGCCAAGGCGTGCCTGCCGGCCTTGCTCGGGCCGGGCTGGCTTCCGGCAGGCCGAAGGCGAACGAATCCATCGACAGCACGCTGCAGGTCATGCCGCCATCGGCCGGAAGCGATCGCCCGAACGTGCGCTGCGGGCGAATCTTGCGCCGCTGTCCCCGCGTGGCGATTCGCAATTTCCTGCATGTTTTTCTTGCGCCGGTGGCCGCCGATCGGGTGCGCCCGTGATGGCCCGGTGATATTCCGCGGGCCGCTCAAGCGCCTGCGGCCTTGCACGCGAGAGACGTATCGCCGGCGTTTGATGGACGTCAATATCGCGGGCATCCGATCGGCAAAGACTGCCCCCGTATCCAGCCATCACACTGGAATCGTGGGGAGCATGTCATGAACGCTTGCCGGAACAGCCTCATTGCGAGCCGGTTCACTGCCTTCGCCCGACCACCGCGCTGGATCGCGCTGATCGCGCTCGCATGGCTGGGGATACCCACCCCGGCATCGGCGGTGCCCTCGTACGCGCGGCAGACGCAGCAACCGTGCGTAGCCTGCCATGTGGGCGGCTTCGGGCCGGAGCTGACCCAGTTCGGGCGCCAGTTCAAGCTGATGGGCTACACCATGAAGGTCGGCGAGCAGACCGACGTGCCGCTTTCGGCGATGCTGGTGGAGTCGTTCACGCACACGCAGAAAGCCCAGGCGGAAGCTCCAGCCAAGGGCTTCGGCACCAACGACAACACCGAGCTGCAGCAGGCGTCGGTGTTTCTGGCCGGGCGGTTGAGCGAGCACACCGGCGTCTTCGCGCAGGCGACCTACTCCGAGAACGGCGGCCTGCTCGGCTGGGACAACGTGGACTGGCGCTATGCGCGCATGTTCAGCCATGGCAAACACAGCGGCATCTGGGGCATCTCGGTCAACAACAACCCCACCGTCAGCGACGTGTTCAACACCGCGCCGGCGTGGATGTACCCGTACATGTCGGCGGATCTGGCGCCCGGCGCCCCGGCTCAGCCGATGTTGTTCGGCGGCCTGGGCGGTCAGGTGATCGGCGCCAGCGCCTACGTGCAACTGGACGGCGCGTGGTACCTGGAGGCTGGCGGCTACCGCTCGCTGTCGCCGGCGTTCCTGCGGCACGTCAATGCCGGCTACGACGGCCGCCTGAGCGGGGTCACGCCATACACGCGGGTGGCCTACACGTGGAACCTGCCCACCGGCAGCCTCTCCCTCGGCGGGTTCATGCTGGACATGCGCCGCGGACTGGCTGGCCCGAACGCGGTCGGCGACGCGGTCGCGCTGCCCGGGCCGACCGACCGGTTCCGCGACTTCGGCGTGGATTCCAGCTACATGTACGCCAATGGCGACCACGTCGTCACCGTCGACGGGCTGTACGTCCACGAGAGCCAGCGCCTGGATGCCACCTACGGCGATGGCGGATCGGACCATCTGCACGACACGCTGCAGTCGCTCAACCTCAAGGGCAGCTACTGGTACCGCCACACCTACGGCGTGACCCTGGCGTCGTTCGTCGACAACGGCAGCAGGGACGTCACGCTCTACGGCAACAACGGCTCGCCGAACACCCAGGGCGAAAGCGTCGAGTTCGACTACCAGTCCGGCTCGTGGCATCAACCCTGGGCCAACGTGCGGCTGGGCCTGGAATACACCTGGTTCAACCGTTTCAGCGGGCGCGTGCACGGCGTCGACGGCGCAACGCGCAACGCCAGGGACAACAACACGCTCTACTGCTACGTCTGGCTGGCGATCTGAGCAGGTCGGCCCTGGCGAAAAACCCGGCCCCGGCTCACGGACTTGCCGGACAGGAGTCCGGCAAGCGCCAAGCGGGGCGGCCTTCTCTTCTGGCTGCGGTTCTCCTGGCCGCGCAAGAGAAAAGTGACTCGGTCGCCGAAGACGATCGACCGCTCTTCGCGTTGGGGTGTCACGAGCAAGAGCATCGCGCACAAGGTGCGCTCCTGCGGGCACGCGGGAACGCCCATGTCGGAAACCGCGATGGTGAACGTGATGTCCGCGACGGTGACGGAAAACTGCCGGGCAATGCCCGCGCTGCTCCGGGCGCATCCGGAGCCGCTGGATGTTTCCATCCCCTTAGACAGGCTCACACGATCCCCGTGCGCATGTTGATGGGCCAGGTCACCGGCCGTCGCGTTTCCGGATCGCCCCAGCGCGCGGCCAGCTCCGTCGAGAAACGCTCGATCAGCTGGCCATGGCCTTCCTTCACGGCATGTTTCACGGCCGACCAGGTCGCGATGTAGCCCATGAGCTCGCCGAGCGACCACGTTTTCCGTATCGCCATCGCGGGCGGCGGGAACTCCGCGAATGGAAAGTCGAGGTCCGCGTAGCCGCGGTCGACCAGCTGCCGTTCCGGCGGCCAGAAGCGGCCGATGCCCTCGCGGTAGAAGCGCAGGAAGCACGCATCCAGCTCCTCGTCCAGTTTCGGCACGCCGTAACTGACCAACGCCAGCAGGGCGCCGGGCCGGGCGATGCGCCGGACCTCGGCATGGAACGCGGGGAGGTCGAACCAATGGGCGGCTTGCGCGGCAGTCACCAGGCTCGCGCTGCGATCGGGCACGGGCAGGTGTTCGGCGGCGGCCTGGGCATACCGCACGCGTTCGCTGACTGGCGCGTGTGCGATCTGGTCGACGCTGGGATCGAGGCCGAGCACAGCGTCGAAGTGCGCACCGAGCTGCGCCGTCAACTGGCCGCTGCCACAGCCGACATCGACGGCAAGGCGGGTGTCGGGCGCGGCCTGCGCCAGGAAGGCGGCCAGCGCCGGAGGGTACTCCGGGCGGAATCTGGCGTAGTTCTGTCCACCGGCCTGGAACCAATTGGCGACGTGATCACCTCGTTCAACGGACATGCGTTTCTTCCGGGTTAGTGCATGGGCCTCGGCAGGCGCCTCGCAAATCCATGCTGCTCCAGCGCGTGCGCCATGTCTTCGCGCACGCGCAACCTAGGGTAGACGGTTTGTGTTTCCAGCGCGTGGATGACGTGCCTGAAGCCGAACCCGCGGGGCACAACCCCGTGCAGTCATCGCGCGTATCGCGCGGGTGACGCGCCACCCAGCGCATATCGAAACCGGGTCACCCCTGCCCCATGCGCCCGCGCCGTGCGGCGTCGCGGCGCAGGCGCGGCGCGCCCGCGCGGCATGCAAGGCCGTGGCACACGGCTTGCTCATCCATCGTCATGGCGGCATCGCGAATCCGATGCCGGCCATCGCCGTTCCGCGCGTCGCGATCGCACCGATGCCGCGGGACGGGCGCCACCACACACCTGTCTTCAGCCAAGGCTTCACGGAGATCACGATGGCCAGTCGCAACGAAAAGGAAAAACCGCTGGATCTGACAGTCACCTTTGTCGGACTCGATGATGGACAGCAGCCGCCGCGCTTTGCGGCGTACAAGGTGGACGTCAGCGGCCGCCCGATCAGGAAGCTGGGCAGTTACGACGGCAAGCTGTTGCGGCTGGACCCGGGCGAGGCCAGCGCGATCGCGTTCGGACCGGACGTCGAGGATTTCAGGACGCTGCCGACGGACAGCCTGGCGCGCTACCGCGTGGCGCAGCAGGTCGACCTGTGGCGCAAGCAGGGACTGGTGCTGGGGCCGGATATCTGGAACCGCTTCCACTTCCGTTTCCAGTGCGTCAGCGGCACCGTGAGCAAATGCCGGCCGTGGTTCTGGGACCTGCTCGACGATATCCGGCTGCAGCCGATGTATGCGCTGGCCCAGGTCGCGCGCATCAAGCCGATCACTGCGGAGCTGCGCCCGCATCTGCGCTTCCCGCTGCGTTGCGAGACATTGTGCGACGGCGTCGTGGAGATCTACGAACGCGAATGCTGTTGCCGCTGGTTCCGCATCCCGGACCTGCTGGACCGGTTGCGCGAGATTCTCGCGGTGCTGCCGATACCGCTGCCGGACCCGATCCCCGACCCGATCCCCGGGCCGGACCCGGCGCCCTTCGACCCGCGCTCGCTGCGTGCCGCGGCGCGCGACATCCAGCAGCGCAAGGCGGCGTTCGATCTTGCCGCCACGCCACCGGAAAACCTGCACCAGGATTTCCTGGCGCTGCGTGCGATGCCGGAAGATGCGGCGCGCGAGTACGTGCTGGCGCGCCCGTACCTGTACCCGATCTTCTGCCACTGTTCGGTGCGCAAGGTCGGCGAGACGATGATCCAGCCTGGTGGCCGTTTCGACCTGTGCTACCTGCGCCCGCCGTTCCACCTGGCGCGCGAGCATTGCGTCACGACCTACGCCTACCGCGTGCGGCAGATGATCAACGGCGCCTGGCACGTCGTCTACGACGGGCTGGCTGCACACCAGTATTTCGCCGCCGGCAGCACGGCGGACATCCACAGCTACGATCCGCAGGCGCGCGTCTGCGCCGACGGCCCGGGCGAGCCGCCGCCGAACGGCAACCTGCCGTTCGTGATGCTGGAGCACGTCGGCAGCTATGGCAGCTTCCACTTCAACTTCCCGGTGCAGACCGGGGTGTCGCAAGTCGGCGCGCTGGATGCCGACGACGGCACCTTCACCACCTCGTACGCGCCGGACTGCCCGTGGGGCGGCGGGCTGGGCCTGCGCCTGTGGTTCTCGCCGGAGCTGGAGCCGCTCGTGAAGTACTACCGGCTGAAGGTGTTTGCGCTGAGCGATGCCGGCACGCCGGTCGGTGCGCCGATCGTGCTGAACGACTCGGTCACCTGGGACAAGCTGGTGGACATTCCCGGCGACGTGGTGCGCGCACCGGAACTGCTGGGCCCGGCCACCGTCGGCGCGGAAAGCGACCTGTTCAAGGTGCCGTACTGGAGCTCTCCCGACCACCGCTACCTGAGCGGGCAGTTCCACCAGGGCTGGAACACGGCGCAAAGCCAGTTCCCCGACGGCAAGTACATGCTGGTCATCGAAGTGTTCGATGCCGCCGGCAACCGGGTGAAGCCGAACGGCGCAAGCGGGCCGGGCACGGCGCAACCGTTCGAATTCCGCCGCTGGATGTCCGCGGTGGATACCGACCCGGTGCCGTTCGCCGACGCGGCGCACGTGTTCTGGGTGGACAACACGCCGGTGGGCGGCGACATTGTCGACCTGCGCAAGAACGGCGTCGCCAACACCAGCCAGTGCCAGTTCATGACGGGCCCGGCGGCGAGCACCTTCGCCATCGGCTTCCGCGCCTACCACCTGCACGGCGTCGAGCACGCCGGCAACGGCGACGGCAATTCGTTCATGTGGCACTACGGCATCGGCTGGCAGCGAGGCCTGAACGGCAACAGCGGTGCGCTCGGCCCGGCACCGTCGGGCGGCAACAACCATACCGACGTCGGCGAGACCGGCGGCGCGGTGTCCTCCGGCAGCGAGACGTTCCAGACCATGCTGACCGACACCACGCAGGTGCCCAGCGTCGTGCTGAGCAAGTGCACCTTCAGCGTGACCCTGCACGTGTACGCCAAGCACTTCACCGGCAGCGGCCGCATCCAGGGTTACGACTATGCGGAGACGGCCTCGTTCGCACTGGAGATCACCAGCTGACGGCAGGCCAAATGGAGGCAACGGCATGGATGCCGCCGTTGTGGCTGCGCACAAGGTACTTGCGCGATATCGGCAAGCGCCTGGCGCGCAGCCTTCTTTTCGCTCCAGACGTCCGGCCCGCCACCCTTCAGGCCGGCTTTGCCATTTCGCGCCGCTGCCGCGACGCGACGGCAACCTCTCCCGGCCATACCGGATAGAAGGCGACCCGGCCGCCCCTGCAGGCGAAAACCCTTGCCTGCGGACCGCGAGCCTCGGCCTGGCAAGCACGGCCACGCTTTCGGCTATACCCTGCCCGGGCGTCGGGCGGCTTGAGCCGCCCGCGAGTTCCCAGGAGGCGCCGCGATGAGCCTGCAGCCGGAAGCACCCCGCCACGCCGCGGCGAAGACGCCGTCCGCGCTGCGCCGGATTCCGGCCGGCATCTGGGCACTGGGCATGGTCTCCATGCTGATGGACACCTCCTCGGAGATGATCCACGCGCTGCTGCCGGTGTACCTGGTCGGCGCGCTTGGTGCCTCGGCGCTCGCGGTCGGCGTGATCGAGGGCATCGCCGAATCCACCGCGGCGATCACCAAGGTGTTCTCCGGCGCGCTGTCGGACTGGCTCGGCCGGCGCAAGCTGCTGGTGGCGATCGGCTACGGGCTGGCCGCGTGCACCAAGCCGGTCTTTCCGCTGGCGAGCACGCTCGGCTGGGTGGTCGCGGCGCGCTTCGTGGATCGTGTCGGCAAGGGTATTCGTGGCGCGCCGCGCGATGCGCTGATCGCCGACCTGGCACCGGCCGAGTTGCGTGGCGCCTCGTTCGGTCTGCGCCAGTCGCTTGACACCACCGGCGCGTTCCTCGGCCCGGGGCTGGCGATCGCGTTGATGTGGCTGACCGCCGACAACATCCCGCTGGTGTTCTGGTTCGCGGTGGTGCCGGGCTTTGCCGCGTTCGCGCTGGTGGTGTTCGGCGTGCGCGACGCGCCGGGCGACCGGGAAAGCAGGCGGGCGCGTTCGCCGTTGTCGCGCACCGAGCTGGCACGTCTGCCGCCGCTGTACTGGGGCGTGGTGACGATCGCCGCGGTGTTCACCCTGGCCCGTTTCAGCGAGGCCTTCCTGGTGCTGCGCGCGCAGGAGCTGGGGCTGGGACTGGTGCTGATCCCGCTGGTGCTGGTGGTGTTGAACGTGGTGTATGCGCTCTCGTCCTATCCGGTCGGCGTGCTGGCCGACCGTTTCGACCACGGCACGCTGCTCGCGCTGGGCGTGCTGGTGCTGGTGTTGGCCGATCTCGCGCTGGCCTTCGTCGGCGGGTTGGCGGGGCTGGCGCTGGGCGTGGCGTTGTGGGGACTGCACATGGGCATGACCCAGGGCCTGCTGGCGGCGATGGTTGCCGACGCCGCGCCGGCCGATCTGCGCGGCACGGCGTACGGCATGTTCAACCTGGTCGGCGGGCTGGCCCTGCTGGCAGCCAGCGTGGTGGCCGGCGCGCTGTGGGACGCGTTCGGCTCGCGCGCCACCTTCCTCGCCGGTGCCGGTTTTGCCGTGATGGCGTTGCTGGCGCTGGTGCCGGTGGCGCGGCAGGTGCACAGGCATCGCCCGGCATCGCACTGAGCGACGCGCCAGCAGCGGGGTCCCGCCTCATGGAAGCTGCACCCGGACGCTCAACGAGCGCCGCCGGACGGATGCTCCGCGGGACGGCCGCGCAGCGCATGTCGCGTGCGCACCGAACTCGCATCGGCGTACCATCGCCGGGCTGATTGGGGGGCCGGCCGCGCCACGCGGGGATGGCCGTTTCGTCACTTGACCCGGGGAAATTCCATGAGCGGAGAATGGCGCAGTGCTGCGGCACAAACCTTTGTGGGCGGTCGAATCACGCAGGTGGACAGCTACTGGCCGGCGAATACATTGGCCGCCGACGTCTTCCAGCTCATCGACGACTGGGATCTGTGGGGCGAAGCGTTCGGCGGCAAGGCAAAGAAGATCAAGGATCGCTGGCGCACGATGCTGGTGCTGCGCAACGGCGTGAAGTCCGCCGGTGGCCTGGTGCGCAAGGTCGGCGGCGTGCTTGGCGGCAAGAGCGAGGCCGGGTTGGGAACGGACCTGCTCCAGGAGCTCAAGGCCAACGTGGTGACCCCGTTGCAGAACCTGGCCAACCAGGCGCCGCTGACGATCAATTTCAGCGCAACCGGCTGGTTCGGCACGGGGCCCGGCTTCGACGAATACATCACCATGTGGGATCGGCATACCACCGATGCGGCGCTGACCGCCAACCAGGACCCGAAAAACCCGGCCCATGTGCGGGCCAAGGCCGACCGTCACGCGCTGTACGGCCAGTTCGCCGACGGCAAGACCCAGGTGGGCGCTGCCGGCCTGGTGCTGCCGCACGTGAAGAAGCAGGGCGGCACCACGGCGCCGGCCACCATGCATTACTCCCCCAACCATGTGCGTGCGCCCGGGGCGGCGGCGGACTCCCAGGTATTTGCGGCGCTGAACTACGGCCGCCGAGTGCATGGCTCCAATACCGAGTACGGCAAAAGCGTGTTCGAGCTGGACGACGGCTTCAAGAAGGACGCGATCTACTTTGCGATGGACACCTTCACACCGGTCTCCAACGGCAGCGGCTTCAAGGCGAAGGGCGATCGCGGCAAGCTTTACCAGGTGAGCTTCAACACGTTCGGCGGCGCCATCCTGCTGGCGACCCGATCGCAGTACCAGGCCAACCCCAGCGCGACCCACCTGGCCAACGCCAAAGCCCTGGTGGCCGACTTGCTGGCCTCCGCACACAACGGCAATCCGCGGCCCGACAGCGCGGAGAACCACCTGCTGATCGAGGCACACATCTTCCGGCGGGTACGCATGGTCCCGGCGCAAGTGCGAGCCGTGCACATATCGCGCGGGGAATGCGGCGCCAACCTCAACGCCGTCCAGACCAACGCCGCGCAGTTCAGCCGGCGCACCGGGGTTCAGGTGGATTACATCGACTGAGTTGCCGCAGGCGAGCGAGCGCTCCTGCCCTCGAATGCAAAAACATCCCGACGCGACGAGGGCGCCCGCCTCCCGGCGGACGCCCTCGCAGGTGCCTCGCGGAACTTACAGGGCCGCGTTCAGCGCACTCACGATGCCGCTGCCGAAGCCGCTGGCGTAGTCCCAGCCGACCGTCGCCGTCTCACCGCCATTGCTGCCGGAGGTGACGTCGTGATAGCTGGCGGTGGATACGCTGTACAGGTGCGGCCCGGCGAAGCCCAGCGTCGGATGCGCCGCGAGCATGCGGGCCCAGGTGGCCGCGAACAGCGGTGCCGCCAGGCTGGTGCCGCCGTACTGCGCATTGCTGCCATTGACGATGATGATCGCACCGGAGTTGGGATCGGCGTCGAAGGCCACATCCGCCACGTCGCGGGTAGTGCCGCCGCCCTGGGTCTGCCAGCTCGGTTTCGGTTCGACCGTACTCGGGCTGCCGCCCGCGCCGCTCCACAGTGTCTCGCTCACCCAGCTGTTCGACGCGCCGGTGCTCAGCGACGTACCGCTCACCGCCACCACGTACGGCGAACTGGCCGGGTAGCTCGGCGTGGTGCCGGTCGGCTTCTTGGTGCATTCGTTCGAGCCGGAGTCGCCGGTCGAGATGGAGAACGTCTGGCCCTGCGCCACGCCCAGCGCGAGGATCTGGTCATCCGCCGCCATCGAGCCGTCCTGGTAGGCGCTGGTTTCGCATTCGCCGAGCGAGACGTTGACGACCTGTGCCTGGTTGTCGCTCACCGCCTTGTTGAACGCGGCGGTGAGATCGCTGTTGGAGAGCGAGTTGGCCGCGTAGAAGATCAGCTTGCCGACCCCGCCGGACATCGCGACGATGTCCTGGCTGTCCAGATCCCACTCGGGCGTGCCGCTGGTGTCGGTACCCGGCGTGCTCACCGTCACCACCTGCGTGTTCACTGCCGGCAGGCCGTTGGTGCTGGTGAACTGGTTGAGATCCTTCAGCGGCTGGGTCATGTCGCCATCGCTGATGATGCCCACCGTGACCGTGGAAGCGGTCGGGGTGCCGACCACGTTGTAGATGGTCGGAAACGCGGTGGGGTTGTGGCCGACCAGGGTCGCGCCGCCACCGCCGCCCGGCCGGCCCTTCTCCACGCGTCCCTGCGTCGAAGCCTTGGCCAGCATGGTGTGCGGATGCGTCACCGTCTGCAGGCCGCTCACCGACAGCACGACGTCGGCCAGTGCCGCCGGCACCTTGGCGTCGTCGATGTTGGCGTAGGCGGCGCGACCGTGCTCGTCAGTGGCCTTGACCAAGCGCGTGCCGAACGCGGCCCCCGCATTGCCGGCGGTACCGTCCGCCGAAACCAGCAGGCGGTTGGCCGATATGCTGACGTGACTGAAGCCGGCCTGGCTCAGGTAATCGGCCACGGCCTGCGCCTGCGCCTGGCTCGGCAGGAAGTTCGCGGCCACGTCGCTCGACTGCAGCTTGGCGCGGAACAGCGGGCTGGCCGGGTTGTGTGCGGCGGCGATGAAATCGTCGAGCGCACCCTTGTTCCGGATCTTCAGCGTCACCTGCACGTGCAGCGGCATGCTGGATGCCACCAGGCTGCTCATGTTCACCGACGCGGCCGGCACGTGCGCATGCGTGGCCGTCGTCTTCCACGTCGAGTCGACGCCGGCCGCCGCTGCGACCGTGGACGCCAGCGCCCAGATTGCCCCCATTGCCAGACACAGCGAAGTCTTCTTCATCTGCATGGTTGATCCCCGAGGTTGATGGTGCGAACAGAAAAATTCCGGTCATTGACGAATCGGAATCCCGTGACGCGGCCCTGGTCCCACCCAACGAATCCCTGGCCTCGCCAGTCCTCGACGCTAACACGCGGGGGGGGCGAATAATCCGTGCAGCCGTCAAAAAAACGCATGCAAGTGGTTGATTCGCAAAAGCTTGCGGAAACGCATGAAATCGCGACAGGCGGCGAGGCGGTCGAATCCGGCCTGCCGCACCTGGCCATCAGACCCGCCGATGACGGTCTGTCCTTCGGTGCCCGCAAATGCCGTTGCAGGCACCGCCGCTACTTGAGGTAGCTGCGCAACACCGCCAGTACCGGGAGGAGTTCGTCCTGCCGTTTGCTGCTGCCGCGGCCGGCCACGTGCGAGCGCAGATGGCCCTCCATCACCTGCAGGATCAACCCGTTGACCGCGCCGCGCACGGCTGCCAGCTGCTGCAGCACGGCGCCACATTCCGTGTCGCCTTCGATGGCGCGTTCGAGCGAGGCCAGCTGGCCGTTGATGCGGCGCACGCGGGCGACCAGCTTCCGGCGGTTTTCCTGGATGTGCGACACGGCGACTGCCTCTCGTCATATACTGCGGGGGAGTATATGACCAGAGCACGCAGCATGCCCGCCCCCGACGTCTCCGCATTCACCCACAGCCACCAGTTCAACCACGTCGACGCCAAGGCGGAGCGCAACACTCGGCGCGTGGTGTACATCACGGCGGCGATGATGGTGGTGGAGATCGCGGGCGGCTACTGGCTGAACTCGATGGCCCTGCTGGCCGACGGCTGGCACATGAGTTCGCATGCGCTGGCGATGGGACTTTCGGTGATGGCCTATGCGCTGGCCAGGCGCTACGCGAAGGACGGCCGCTTCGCCTTCGGCACCTGGAAGATCGAGATACTCGGCGGCTACAGCAGCGCCCTGCTGCTCGCCGTGGTTGCCGCGCTGATGATGGTGCAGTCGCTGGAGAGGCTGTTCGTGCCCGCCACGATCCACTACGACGACGCGATCCTGATCGCAGTGCTCGGCCTGGGCGTCAACCTTCTGTGCGCATGGCTGCTGAAGGGCGAGCACCCCCACGCGCACGGGCACGCGCATGGACACGATCACGGCCACGGGCACGACAACCATCATCATGACGTGAACCTGCGCGCGGCCTACCTGCACGTCATCGCGGACGCGGCAACTTCCGTGCTGGCCATCGTCGCGCTGGTCGGCGGCAAGCTATACGGTGCTGCCTGGCTCGATCCGGTGATGGGCATCGTCGGCTCGATCCTGGTCGCGCGCTGGGCGTTCGGCCTGCTGCGCGAGTCCGGCAAGATCCTGCTGGACGCCGAGATGGACCAGCCGGTGGTCGATGAAATCCGCGACGTGGTGCGCGATCAGTTCGCCACGGCGGCGGTCAGCGACCTGCACGTCTGGCGCGTCGGCCGCGACAGCTACGCCTGCATCCTCGGCCTGGTGGCCACCTCGGCGATCAGCGCCGAGGAAGTCCGCCGGCAGTTGGCCGTGCACGAGGAACTGGTGCACGTGACTGTCGAGGTCGCGGTGGCCTAGTGACGCTCTGATCTCGCACTCGCCACAACGTCGGTATGACGCGCCCGCCTGGGCAGCCGCTACCCGGGCGCGCCGAATCGATGGCGCCGGTCGCGGCTACGCGACCAGCGTCCCCTGGTGAAACACGATGACCCAGTCGTCGCCGTCGCGTCGCCAGATCGTGCTGCGCCGGCTGACGCGCTCGCCCTGTTCCAGCGTGTAGCTGAGCAGGTAGGTGTGCGCGCCGAGTTCGCGGCAGTGGAAGTCGCGGGTGATCCAGCTGTGTTCGGCGGGATCGGGGGTGCGGTGTTCCAGCACGTCGAGCACGCAGGCGCGGCTGTAGCACTGGCCGGAGGCGCCGATCTCGAAAAAGTCGGCAGCGGTCATGCGTTCGAAGTCGGCGCGCGTGCGACCGAACTCGGGGCGATGGAAGATCGGCTCGCGCTTGCGCAGGGCCTGCAGCACACCCAGCAGTTCCGGCGGCGTGACGGGATCGGGTTCGGGTTCGGGTTCGGCCGAAGGATGCATCGGCGGACTGTTCCTGCGCGAAAGGTCGGCTGATGGTATCGCCGCCTGCGTCCGCCGTTCCACGGCAAGGTCGCGCGTGGCGGCCTTGCCGCTGTGGTGCGGTCAAGCGTGCGTCTGGTCGAGCTTCTGCATCTTGAGCGCGCGCTGCACGCCGGGGTCGGCGCGCATGCGTCGCTCGAATGCCTGCAAGTTGGCGAGGCCGCCAAGGTCGACGTTCACCGCGTGGGTCCAGCGCAGGGTGACGAACAGGTAGGGGTCGGCAATGGAACGCTCGCCGGCCAGCCAGTCGCGTCCTTCCAGGTGCTTGTCCAGCCGCTCGAACCAGGTGCGCAGCTGCTGGCGCGCGGCGTCCTTGCTCTTCTCGATCATCGCCTCGTCGCCAAGGTAGCTGGTGGCGCCGAACAGCGGTTTGAACGCCGGGTGCACGTCGGAGTTGATCATTGCCAGCCAGCGGTTCACCTCGGCGCGGCCGCGCGGAGTAGGTTCGCCGCCCAGCTTTGCGGCGGGGAACTTGTCGGCAAGGTAGTTGAGGATGGCGGCGTTCTCGTTGAGCGCCCAGCCGTCGTCGACGAGGATCGGCACCTGGCCGTTCGGGTTCAATGCGCGGATCGCCGGGCTCGCCAGATCATTCTTCTGCAGCAGTTGCAATTCGTAGGGCTGGCCGATCCATTCGAGCACGATGTTGGCGCCCAGCGCGCACGAGCCGGAAAAACTGTAAAGCTTCATGGATGTCTCCTTGGGTGAAGCGGATGCCGCGTGGCAGACGCGGCGGAATGGCGTGCAGCAGCACGTCCTGTCCAGATGCCGGCGGCAGCGGCGAACTTCAAGCCGCCGTCGGGGCCTGGGCCGGCGGTTGCCACAGTTCGATGCGGGTGCCTTCGGGATCGGTGATCCAGCCGAAGCGGCCGAACTCGCTTTCGTCGACGCGCTCGTCCACCTGGACGCCATCGGCGCGCAATTGCGCCAGCAGCGCGTCGAGGTCGTCGACGCGGAAGTTGATCATGTACGACTGCGGGCCCGCGCCGAAGTAGCTGGTGTCGGCCGCGAACGGCGACCACAGCGTGTAGCCGGGCCGCTGTTCGTCCTCGTCGAAGCGCACGCCGCCCCATGCCTCGGCATCCAGGCCGAGATGTTTCGCGTACCACGCCGCGAGCGCGGCGGGATCGCGCGACTTGAAGAAGATGCCGCCCAGTCCGGTGACCTTGGCCATGTCGTTGTCCTGTCGCGTCGGATGTTCCGGCCCATCGTATACCGGCGCGTCACGTGCAGGGCGGGCGCTGCCCGCCGCTCCCCGGCCATGCAGATAAGGGGGGGAGTATCAACTAGGACAGGACAAGGAGCTCTCATTGCCTTCGTCCCCTTGTTCCTGTTCCGGAGAACCTCAAGCCGCCGCCGGCTCAGGTCTGCATCCTGACTGCCGGTTCGCGAAATGCGGGTCAACGAGCCGCGCCCTGTTCCCGTATCATCTGCGCCGCCCGCCTCGACCTCGGTACGAATGGAATCGGATGAAACGCAACAAGCTCGTCACGCTGGCAATCCTGCTCGCCGTTCCCCTCGCCGCGTGCATGCAACCGCAGGATGCCGGGGAAGCACCACCGGCAAACCCCGCCAACAGCCCTGACCTGTCGGAAGCCTGCAGTTCGGTCGATGCCGAAACCGGTGCGCTTGTTCCCTTTGCGCGCCTGATCCAGGTGCACGTGGAATTGCGCTACCGCGTCGACTACCTCGACGAATTCAACGACAACGACGGCACCGCAAGCAATCGAACCGAAATGCACGCGCTCGTCCAAGGCTCCGCAGACCTGCTCGCCTGTACATGGAAGGAGTTCGGCTACAACCAGTACATGTTCCATCCAGCGCGCGAAGAGGAACTGCCTCCCTTTCCCGCCCCTGCGTCCGGCACGGTGAGCCTGAAGGGCCTGCGCACCGGGCGTGCCGTGGTACACGGCGAAACCATCACCACGAAGGAAACCGTGCAGGCCAGCGGCAAGCTGCGGGGGGTCACGCTGTCCGTCCCGACCCGCGATGAAACCATGCCGGACGGCGACGGCACCTGCATTGAAGTGGGTTTTGATGCGCCGATGTCCGGCAACTGGACTCTCGATGTCGCAAGCACCGATGGCACTCGCAAGCATGAGGAGAGGTCGCCGGAGTCGCTGGAAGGCAGCGTCTATTCGGCCTTTGCCGTCAGAACCTACGACACCGGCGAATCCGAGTTCATCAATCATTCGCTGACGCTCTGCGATGGCCCGCGCAACCGGCCCGACCAGATGACGCAGGGTCTGCCCGCCGGCGGCATGACGATCAGTCCGGACGAGTCCGTGTGGACCCGCAGCGGCGAGTGGGTCGGCCACAACACGGTACCGGCCGAGCATCGCTACATCGACTTTTCCCTCAAGGTCGTGCCTCGAACCCTGCCATATCCGAATCCGTAGCTGCCCGGGGCAACACGGCGGCTGTCAGGGCGTGCCGGCAGCCAGCGCGGGTCTTCGGCCGGGTCTGTGAAGCAAAGGCTGGCGGGCGGCGCAGCCCTACGACGGCAGGTCGAAGAAGGCCTGCACGTCCGCCAGCTCGCGCGTGCGCGGCATCGGCGGCACGCTGGCGAGGAACAGCTTGCCGTAGCCCTTGCTGGTGAGGCGCGGGTCGCACAGCACCAGCACGCCGCGGTCGTGCACGCTGCGGATCAGGCGGCCGGCGCCCTGCTTCAGCGCGATCACGGCGCTGGGCACCTGCCAGCCCATGAACGGATTGATGCCGGATTGTTCCAGCGCGGCGAGGCGCGCCATCAGCACCGGATCGTCGGGCGCGGCGAACGGCAGCTTGTCGATCACCACCACGCTGAGCGCCTCGCCGACCACGTCGACGCCTTCCCAGAAACTGGCCGCACCGAGCAGCACGCCGTGCCCGCTGGCGCGGAACTCCTCCAGCAGTCGCGGCCGCGGCGCGCTGCCCTGCACGAACAGCGGCCACGGCACCTTGTCCTGCAGCAGCTCGGCGGCGCGGCGCAGTGCGCGGTGCGAGGTGAACAGCAGGAAGGCACGGCCGTTGGAGGCCTGCAGCACCGGCAGCACCGCCTCGATCACCTGCTCGGTGTAGTCGCGTGCGTTCGGGTCGGGAAGGCCAGCGGGCAGGTAGCACAGCGCCTGGTGCGCGTAATCGAACGGGCTGTCCAGGCACAGTGTCTGCGGCTCGTCCAGGCCGAGCTGGCGCGCGAAGTGGTCGAAGTTGCCGGCCACCGACAGCGTGGCCGAGGTGTGGATCCACGCCGCCTGGGTGCGTTCGCGCAGGCCGCGCATCGGCGCGGCGAGATCCAGCGGCGTGGCGTACAGCGCGAAGCCGCGCGGGAAGGTTTCGTACCAGCGCACGTCCTGGTCGCCATGCGTCTCGATGATGCGCTCCAGCCGCCCGCCGAACAGCGCGGCGCGTTCGTGCAGGTTGGCGAAGCCACGCGAGCGCTCGGCCTGCGAGGCGAGCAGCTCGGCCAGCGTGGCCAGCAGTTCGCCCAGTTCGTGCAGTGCGGCGCGCACCTCGGCGCGATCCTCCAGCAGCGCGAAGGCGCCGCGCGAGGGCAGCGGCTCCAGCGCCAGGCGCAGCTTGCGCAGCGCGTTCTGCAATGCCTCGACCGGTTCCAGCAGCAGGCCGATCGCGCCGGTGATACCGCTGCATTCGGTCAGCGTGTCCTGCGCCATGTCGGTCAGCTGGCGCGCGCTGACGCTCTGCGAGAAGAACTGGCCGGCGAGTTCGGGAATCTGGTGCGCCTCGTCGAGGATGAAGGCCGTCGCGCCGGGCAGGATCTCGCCGAAGCCTTCCTGCTTCAGCGCCAGGTCGGCGAACAGCAGGTGATGGTTGACCACCACCACGTCCGCCTCCATCGCCTCGCGGCGTGCCTTGAACACGTGGCAGTCGTCGTAGAAAGGGCACTCGACGCCGAGGCAGTTTTCCGCGGTGGAGGTGACGCGTGGCCACAGCGGCGACTCCTCCGGCACCTCGGCCAGTTCCATGCGGTCGCCACGGCGGGTGCGCGCCGACCAGGCGCGGATCGCGGCCAGCTGCGCGGCCTGCGCCGGCGCCAGGCTGCCGCCATCGCGCACGGTCTGGTCGAGCCGGTACAGGCAGAGATAATTCGCGCGACCCTTCAGCAGCGCCGTCTTCAGGCGTGCGCCCAGCACCGAGCGCACCTTCGGCAGGTCACGGAAGTACAGCTGGTCCTGCAGCGACTTGGTGCCGGTGGAGATGATCACGCGCTCGCCCGACAGCAGTGCCGGCACCAGGTAGGCGTAGGTCTTGCCGGTGCCGGTGCCGGCCTCGGCAACCAGCGTGTCGCGCCCGGCGATGGCCTGCTGCACTGCCCGCGCCATCGCCTGCTGGGCCAGCCGCGGCGCGAAGTTCGGCAGCTCGCGGGCGAACGGGCCGTCGGCACCGAGCAAGGCGCCGACGTCGTCGTCGGACACGGTGTCGTCGGGAGCGATCATCCGCCGATTATGGCCGAGCGACCGCCGTCGACAAAGCGGCGCGGGAACCGCGACGGTGGCCGGCGCATCCACTGGCATGCCACCCGCCCGCCACTCCAAGGAGGCAGCCGTGAGACTGTTCGCACCCGAAACCGCACCCGTACTCGACCTGGTCGACATCCACGGCCAGGCCATCGCGACCAGCCAACCCGGTCGGCTTACCCTGCTCTCGTTTTTCCGTGATGCGGCCTGCCCGTTCTGCAATTTCCGCATCTACGAGCTGACCCAGCGGCACCAGGAATTGTCCGAGCGCGGGCTGGACGTGGTGGCGGTGTTCAGCGCCTCGCAAGCCGAGGTGCTGCGCTTCGCCGGCCACCGCCCGCGGCCGTTTCCGCTGGCGGCCGATCCCACCTCGCGTGCGCACGAGGTCTACGGCATCGAGCGTTCGCTGTGGCGCAAGTTCAAGGCGATCGTGACGCGGGTGCCGACCCTGATCCGCGGCCTGCGCCTGGTCGGTTTCGCCGGCCTCAACACCGGCAACCTGATGCCGGCGGATTTCCTGATCGACGGCCGCGGCCGCATCGTGGAGGCCTACTACGGCCGCGACGCCGGCGACCGGATTCCGCTGCAGCGGGTCGAAAGCCTGCTGCGGCAGGATCGCAGCCGCCGCGCGGCGTAGCCCGGGGCCACTGGCGAGAAGCCGCGGCTGGATTCACCATGCGCCCACCATCGCCGGAGGAGTGCGTCGTGACGACCGAACTTTGCATGCTGCTGTGGAGTGTGGTGCTGGGGCTGGTGCAGATCGCCCTGGCGGCGAGCTGTTCGATCGGCCAGCGCGGGCTCGGCTGGATCGCCAGCGCGCGCGACGAGGTGAAGCCGCCGCTGACCGGCGTCGGCGGACGACTCGATCGTGCCCGCGCGAACTTCCTGGAAACCTTTCCGCTGTTCGCCGCCGCGGTGCTGGCCGCGCAGGTGATGCAGCAGCACGACCCGCTCACCGTGCTCGGTGCGCAACTTTATTTCTGGGCACGCGTGCTCTACGTGCCGGTGTATGCCGCCGGCATTCCCTACCTGCGCACGCTGGTCTGGGCGGTGAGCCTCGCCGGCATCGTGTTGTTGCTGGTGGCGCTGCTCTGAGCGGCCGGGGCCCCGCCGCTCAATACCGGGGCACACCCGCCTTGCGGCACTGCTGCACCCACTTGCGCGCGGTCGACGCGCCGACCGTGTCGTTCGCCTGCAAGCGGGTCTCGACGATGGTCTGCCAGTTGCGCGCGCACAGCGGACCAAGGCGCGGGCCCAGCGTCCACGACTTGTGCGCCAGCTTTTCGGCGCGCACGAAATTCTTCAGCCGGATCGCGATCTCGGCGCGCTCCTGCAGCAGGTCGGGCGCATCGGGGCTGATCTGCAGCGCCTTGTCCAGCGTGGCGGCGGCGGCAGTGTAGTTGCCGCTGCGTTCGTCCTGTTCCGCCTGGACCATCAGCGCATCCACGGCCGGGTCGCGCAGCGGCTTCACGTCGATGACCGAATCGTCGTGCGCGCCGGCGGCACGGATCGCCGCCACCGCGTCATGCTCCGGCACGGCCGCCGGCGCTGGTGCCGGCGCGGAACGAAACAAGCTGCAGCCGGCCAGGGTGGCAAGCAGCGCCGACAGCAGCAGCGGCGCGAGGCGTCGGGAAGTCATGGGCATGGTCACGGCGTGGTGGTCGAGGGAGCGGGGGTGGCGGTGTCGCCGCCGAACAGGCTTTGCCAGAAGCAGCCCTCGGCATCGGCCGGCAGGCTGCCGGCGACCACCGGCACCTGCTGCGCGCCCTGGCATTGCGGCTCGGTGCGGCGGCCATCGGCGGGGTTGATCCAGGCCATTTCCAGGCCCGGTCCCGGCGCGGCGGACAATGGCGTGGTGGGCAGCTTGGCGAACAGGTCGCGCCAGGCGCGCAAGCCGCCGCTGGCGCCGAACAGCGTGGTCGGCTTGTTGTCGTCGCGGCCCATCCAGAACACCGCCAGGTGGTCGCCGGTGAAGCCGGCGAACCAGCTGTCGCGCATGTCGTTGCTGGTGCCGGTCTTGCCGGCGGCGTGCAGCGAGGCCAGCGCGGAGTTGCCGATCGCGCTGGCGGTGCCGTACTCGGCCACCTGCTGCATTGCCCAGGTGGTCAGCCGCACCGCCTCCTGGTATTCGCCGGGACCGGGCTGCACCTGGTAGCGCTTGATCGTGCGGCCGCTGCCGTCGAGCACGCCGCGCACCGCCAGCAGCGGCAAGGCGTGACCATCCGCCGCCAGATACTGATAGAGCTGCGCCACCTGCAGCGGAGACAGGTCCAGCGCGCCGATCAGCAGCGAGGGGCTGGGATTGACGTCGGTGAGCCCGAACGATTCGAGGAACGCACGGATACGCGGCAAGCCCACCGCCATGCCGAGATGGATCGTGGCGAGGTTCCACGAATGCGCCAGCGCATCGACCATGATCAGCGGGTCATGGCTGCGGTGGTCGTCGTTCTGCGGCGTCCACATGCTGCCGTTGGGCTGGCGCATGCTGATCGGGCTGTCGTCCATCATGCTGGCCAGGTTCCAGCGCTCGGGCTGGGTCAGCGCGACCAGGTAGACGAACGGCTTGATCGTGGAGCCGATCTGCCGGCGGATGTCCAGCGCGCGGTTGAAACCCGGCTCGCCCGGATTGCGGTTGCCGACCACGGCAAGCACGCTGCCGGTGTGCGCATCGGTCACCACCGCCGCCGCCTGCACGCCGTCGCCGCGCTTGCCCAGGCCCTTGAGCGAACTGGTGATCGCCTGCTCGGTGTACAGCTGCGCGGCCGGGTCCAGCGTGGTGAAGATCGACAGGTTGCCTTCGCGCAACGCCTTCTCGTCGAAGTCGGTGGTGATCTGCTTGCGCACCAGATCCATGAACGCGGGGAAGCGGTTGTGCGGCAGCTGGCCGTTCTTGATCACGTCCAGCGGCGCAGCCTGGCCCGCATTGAGCTGCGCGGCGCTGATCAGGCCGGTGTCGAAGAACTCCTGCAGCACCAGGTTGCGCCGCGCCAGGGCGCGCTTGGGTGCGCGGCGCGGGTCGTAGTAGCTCGGCCCCTTCACCAGGCCGACCAGCAAGGCGATCTCCTGCGGCCGCAGCTCCTGCAGCCGGCGCCCGAAATAGAACTCCGACGCGGCGCCGAAACCGTGCACCGCCTGCGCCCCCTGCTGGCCCAGGAACACGTCGTTGACGTAGGCCTCCAGGATGCGCCCCTTGCTGTAGTGCGCCTCCAGCAGCAGCGACATCAGCGCCTCGTTGATCTTGCGCGTCAAGGTCTGGTCGCGGCTCAGGAACAGGTTGCGCACCAGCTGCTGGGTCAGCGTGGAACCACCCTGCACGGTGTGGCCGGCACGCAGGTTGGCCAGCGCCGCGCGCGCGATCGCGCCGAAGTCGATGCCGATGTTGTTCTTGAAATTGCGGTCCTCGACCGACTGCAGGCCCTTGACCAGCAGCGGCGGCACGTCGCGCAACTGCACGAAGCGTCGCTCCTCCTGGCTGGCGCCGTACAGCGTGGCGATGCGCGCCGGGTCGAGATGGGTCTGCTTGATCGGCTGCTTGTCCGCCGCGGTGTGCACCGAGGCCACCTCGCCGCCGCCCAGGGTCACCACGATGCGCTTGGGCAACTCGCCGCCGTCGGGGCCGGCGT
The DNA here is from genome assembly GCF_052978265.1 of Rhodanobacter sp. UC4448_H15. The sequence continues at coordinate 3,388,257 of NZ_CM129665.1, forward strand.
AGCCACGCGAGGAGATCGTGTAGCGGCTGCCCTGCTTCATCCAGCTGCCGGGCACCTGGCCCTTGCCGTCGTGGCTGTAGCCGGCGAAGGTCAGTTCCAGTTCCAGCGCGGCGCTGGTCATCGGCTCGCCGGCCTGCAGCGGCAGCGGCCGCGCATACACCCGCGTGGGCACCGCGAACACCAGGTCGTTGAAACGATCCTGCACGCGCTTGTTGAGCACCAGCACGTACGGCAACACGAAACCGACCAGCAGGCCCAGGCCGATCCAGCACGGAATGCGCAGCCACGGCCAGCTGCGGCGGGCGAGGGAACGGGTACGGTCGAGGAAGCTCAAGGGCGGCGGAATCCGGCGATCAGGTTTCCCGATGATAGGGCGTGCATCCCGGCGCGCCCATGAACGCCGCGGCGGTTTTGCGGGCAATTCCCGGGCATGTGGATGGTAGGGCGGGCACTGCCCGCCGGTTTTGGGCATGCCTTGGCGTTCCGGGCGGCGGGCCATGCCCGCCCTACGCCGGTGGCTGCCACGTCCCCGCATCCGGCCGAAACGGCCGCGGGTGAATGCCCAGCAAGCGCTGCAACTCGCCGTTGTCGGCGACCAGATCGCGGTCCAGCCGGCTCAGCGGGCCACGCAGCGGCGGGCACGTGCGAGCAAGCAGCCGCAACAACCAGGCTGGCAGCGGCACTGTCACGGTGGCGCGCGGCAGGCTGTCGCGCACGCGCGCGAACATCTGCGGATACGGCAGCCGTTCGCCGCCGCCGATCGGCACGATGCGTCCCGCCGAGGCGGGACAATCCAGCGCGGCCAGCACTGCCTGCGCGACGTCGTCGGCATGCACCGGCTGGCGCAGGCCACGCGCGGCCGGGATCGGAAACAACCGCGTGCGCAGCGCACGGCGCGCGATCGGGGTGAGGCTGCGATCGAGCCCGGCGCCATACACCAGGGTCGGCCGCAGCACGGTCCACGCGCAGCCGTGGCGGGCGCAGGCGGTGGCCAGCGCAGCCTCGCCCTCGCGCAGCTGGCGCGCGATCGCGCGCTCGGCCGGCACCACCGAATCCCGCTTGCTTTCGGCGCTCATCGAACTGGTGGCCACCACCCTCGGCGCGCCGACCAGGCTGGCACGGGCCAGCCATTCGGCCAACGCCAGCAAGGGACCGAAACTGATGATTGCCGACAGTTCGGGCAACGTCGGCATGTCGTGCGGCAGGTTACCGCGCAGCCACTGCACCCCGTCGCGCGCGGGCCGCGGATGCCGGCTCAGCGCCAGCACCGGCTCACCGGTGGCGCGCAGGTGCGGCAGGACGAAGTGGCCGATCTGGCTGCTGCCGCCGACGACCAGCACCGTCATGCCGGCCTCACGGATTGCCCTGCAGTCGCGCGGCGAGCTCGGTCACGCGCGGATGGTTGGGCGCGAGCTTACGCGCGCGCGCGAGCGACTGGCCGGCGCCGATGCGGTCGCCGCCATCGAGCTGCTGCTGGGCCCGATCGACCCAGGCGCTGGCCAGCTGGTTGCTCAGCCCCAGCTGTGCCGGATCGCCCGGCGCCAATTCGCCCAGGTTGGCCAGCATGTCGCCGGCCTGCTTCAGCTGGCCGGCCGCGAGGGCCTGCTTGAACAACTGTTCGACCCGGCCCGGCAAGGCCTGCAGGCCCTGCCGCGCAAGCACGTCGTTGCCGTCGATCGCCAGCGCGCTGCGGTACAGGTCGTACGCGCTGTCGCCGGGCGGCATCATGATGTTGCCGCTGGCGGTGGCCTGCTGCGCGCGCTGCACCAGTTGGGCCACGGCTGCGCTTTGCTGCGGCGACAACGCGGCGGCGACCACCGGGGCCTCGTCGGCCGCGTGCACCGTCTCGGCGGGTTCGTCCGCGGGTGGCTTGCTCGCCGGCGGCTTGCTCTGCAGCCGCGCGCGGGCGGCGGCCAGATCGGCCGACTTCGGCGCCAGCGCATTCGCCTGGCCGAGCAGTTTGGCCGCCTGCGCGCGATCGCCGTCATCCATCGCCGCATTCGCCTGCACGGTCAGCGCCTGCGCCACGTCGCCCAGCCCGGCCTTGGCCTCCTCGCTGTCCGGATCAAGCGCCAACGCAGCCCTGAAGTGCGCCAGCGCGGTGTCGTCGCCGGAGCCGGCGATGCGGCCGTCGCGCAAGGCCTCACGGCCCTGGGCAATGGCATCCTTTACCGCGCCATCCTGTTGCTGGCGCCGCTGCGCCTGCAGCGCGCGCAGCGCCGGCAGCGAGCCGTTGTTCGGCCGCAGCGCGGCGATCTGCAGCACCAGCGGATCGGCCTTGGCCAGGTCGCCCGCCTCCAGCGCGTCGTGTGCCTGCACCGCCAGCGCGTTGGCGACCTGGTCCAGCCCGTGCGCGGCCACTGCGTTGTCCGGGTCGGTGCGCAACACGCGCTGGTAGAGCGCGCCGGCGCCGTCGGCACCATCCAGCTTGCCCTGCGCCAATGCCTGCTTGGCCTGGTCGACCAGGTCGCCGGTGTGCATCTGGCCCGCCTGCGCCTGGCGGATGAGCATGTCGAGGCGATCCACGTCGCGCCCGCCACCGAGCAGTTCGCGGGCGACCGTGGCGCGCTGGGTGGCCTCATCCAGCCGGCCTGCCTGCAGCGCCGCATCGGCTTGCGACAACTCGGCCTGGCCAACCTGGCGCAGGCCGTCGCGGGCGCGATCGTTGTCCGGCTCGCTGGCCGCCACCTGCTGGAACAGTTCGCGCGCGCTGGTGCCGTCCTCGCCATCCAGGTGGCCCGCGTCCAGCGCCTGCTGCGCCTGCGCCAGCACGCTGTTGAGGTCGGTGCGCGGCAACATGCCGCGCAGCCGGTTCTGGCTGAACCAGAGCGCCGCGCCGAGCGCGACGACCAGCAGGATCAAGATCGGCAGCAGCCAGCCGCGACGCCCGCGCGATGCCGCGGTGCGAATCCCGCGGGCACGACGCCTTTCCACGGTGACCCGCGGCAGGCCATCGGCAGCGGACGCGCGCGGCTTGCCCTCCACCTGATCGAGGTCGCCCAGGGTGGGCTCGCTGCGGTTCGGTGGCCGGGCATCATGCGGGTTGCGGCGGCTGCTCATGATTCATGGCACTGGCGATAAGCGGTCGCAGCTTAACATCGCGCGACCGGACGGCCCGGCCTGCGCGATACCGGCGTTCAGCGTCCAGCGCTGCTGGCGAGGGCGGCTCGGCGCCCGGCGCCGCGCTAGGCGCTGATGCGGCGCACTTCGGTGACGTTGGGCAGCGCCAGCAGCTTGCCCAGCAGGGTGGACAGCTGTTCGAAATCGCGCACGCGCAGGGTGTAGCGCATCTCCACTTCGCCGGTCTGCGGACGCGAGCGGCTGGACGAGGCGATGATGTGGGTGCCGGCGTTGCTGATGAGGTTGGTGACGTCTTTCTGCAGCTCCTTGCGGTCGTAGCCGCGCAGTTCGATGTCCACCTCGTAAGCCTGGCTGGCGACGTGGCCCCAGCTCACCTCGATCACCCGGTCCGGGTCGCGCCGCGCGAGCCGCGCCAGGCTGCCGCAATCGGCACGATGCACCGAAACGCCGCGGCCCTTGGTGATGTAGCCGCGTACCGCGTCGCCCGGCAGCGGCTGGCAGCAGCGCGCCAGCGTGGTAAGCAGGTTGCCGACGCCTTCGATGCTCAGCGCGCCCTGGTCCAGCGTGGCCGGCCGCGCCGGCGGCGGTGCCGGCGCGGGCGGCGGCGGTTGCACGGACTCCTGCAGCACGCGGGCGATCTGGCCGGGCGTGACCTCACCCAGTGCCAGCGCGATCAGCAGCTCGTCCTGCGTCTGCAGGTGGAATTGGGCGGGCAGCTTGCCGATGTCGGCGGCGGGCAGCGCCAGGCGCTTCAGTTCGCGCTCGAGCATGGCGCGCCCGACGCCGAGGTTGGCGTCGTGCGCGATGCGGCGGAACCACGCGCGCACCTTGTCCTTCGCCCGCGCGGTGTTGAGGTAGCCATGGTGCGGCGAGAGCCAGTCGCGGCTGGGTTCGGCGACCTTGGTGGTGAGGATCTCCACGCGGTCGCCGCTCTGCGGCTGGAAGGTCAGCGGCACGATGCGGCCGTTGACCTTGGCGCCGCGGCAGCGGTGGCCGACCTCGGTGTGCACCAGGTAGGCGAAATCCAGCACGGTGGCGCCACGTGCCAGGTCGAACACCTCGCCCTTGGGGGTGAGCAGGTAGACGCGGTCTTCCAGCAGCTCGGTCTGCAGCTCGGCGGCGAGGTTGCTGTCGTCGCCGCTGCGCGGCTCCAGCAGCTTGCGCATCCAGGCGATCTTGGCCTCGAACTCGGCGTCGCTGCCGCCACCCTCCTTGTAGCGCCAGTGCGCGGCCACGCCCAGTTCGTTGGCGCGATGCATCTCGTGGGTGCGGATCTGCACCTCCAGCGTCTTGCCCTGCGGCCCGACCACCGCGGTGTGCAGCGACTGGTAACCGTTGGGCTTGGGCCGCGCGATGTAGTCGTCGAACTCGTTCGGCAGGTGCGGCCACAGCGCGTGCACCACGCCCAGCGCGGCGTAGCACTCGGTGACGCTGTCGACCAGCACGCGCACCGCGCGAATGTCGTAGAGGTCGGAAAAATCCAGCGACTTGCGCTGCATCTTTTTCCAGATCGAGTAGATGTGCTTGGGCCGCCCCGCCAGGTCGGCCTGCAGGCCGGCGGCGTCCAGCGCCTGTTTCAGCTCGTCCAGCGACTGGCGGATGAATGCCTCGCGATCGACGCGGCGCTCGTCGAGCAGCTGGGCGATGCGGCGATAGGTGTCCGGCTGCAGGTGGCGGAACGCCAGGTCCTCCAGCTCCCATTTCAGTTGCCAGATGCCGAGCCGGTTGGCCAGCGGGGCATGGATGTCGCGGCTCAACCGCGCCAGCGCGGCAGCCTGCTCCGGCGGCAGCGACGCCGCGGCGCGCATCCGCGCGAGCTGGCGCGCCAGCAGCACGAACACCACGCGCAGGTCGCGCACGATCGCCAGCAACAGCCGGCGCAGGCCTTCGGTCGCCCCGCCGGGTGCGCGCTGCGCGTGCAAGGTCCACACCTGTTCGGCCGCCTGCTGGCCGGCGACCAGGCGCTGCACGTCCGCCGGCAGGCCCGGGCCGCGCGCAGCCCACAACGCCGGATCGACGCGCGCCAGCTCGAACCACAACGCCGCCGCCTGGGTCGACGCGTCACAACCGAGCATGCCGAGCAGGTCGAGGGTGTCGCCGCACTCGGCCTGGTCGACCGGATGCTCGCCGCAGGCCTCCAGCGCATCGGCCAGATCGGGTGACAGCGTGTCGGCGCGCTTGCGCCATGCGGCGAGGCTGCCTGAATGAGTGCGCGGGGCCATGATGGCGGCCATTGTAGTGGCATGGTCGCGGCGGGCGGCCTGCGGCGCTTGGCCTCGGGCCGCTTGGCGGGCAGAATCGGGATTCGCCATTCCGGCTTCGAGGAAATCCCCATGTCCTTCCGCGCACGCTGTCTCCCGCTGTTGCTGGCCCTCCCGTGCTGCGCCGTGTACGCGCAGCAGACGTCCGGCGACCTGCAGCAACGCATGAGTCCTTCCGAGTTCAAGGCCGCTGGCCTGGACAAACTCTCGCCGCAGGAACTGCAGAATCTCGACGCCTGGCTGCGCACGCACGCCAAGACCACCACCAAGATGGTCAGTGCCAGCGGCAAGCCGGTGTTCTACGCGAGCGATGCCAAGCGCGAGAAGATCGAGACCCGCATCAAGGGCCACTTCGACGGCTGGAGCGGCAACAACGAGTACACCCTGGACAACGGACAGGTCTGGCGGCAGATCGGCTCGGACAATGTGTCGTGCATGACTGCCGACAATCCCTCGACCAAGGTCAAACCCTCGATGATGGGCAACTGGCTGATGTACGTGTCCGGCTGCAACGGCAGCGTGCACGTGGAACGCGTGCGCTGATCCGGCCGCTCACGCGAGCGCGGCCAGCGCCTTCGCCAGCCGCTTGGCCGACACCGGCTCGGCGGTCTTCAGCTCCTGCGCGAACAGCGACACGCGCCATTCCTCGATCAGCCAGCGCAACTCGGCCAGTTCGGCCGGGTCGCCGCCGGCGGCGCGGTGTTGCAGGTACGCGCGCCAGTACGGCAGCACCTGCAGCATGCGTTGCTGGTCCTTCGCCGGGTCCTGGCGCAAGCGTTCGCCACGCAGGCGCATCGCCTTGAGGTAGCGTGGATAATGCGCCAGCCGTGAAGGCGGCAGCTCGCGCAGGAAACCAGGCACGAGCAGCGCGTCGAATTGTTCGCGCAGGTCGTCGTAGCTGGCGCGGGCGAAGCCGAGCAGCGGCGGCTCGAGCCAGGGCTTTGCCTCGGCCTGCGCCTCGATGATCGGCTCGGCCAGCTTGAGCCGCTCGACGCCGGCACCGAACAGTTCGCGCGAACACTGCGTGCGCAGCGCCTCGAACGCGCCGGCGGTACGCACGTCCAGTGCGTGGCGTTCCAGCAGATCGGTGAAGCCGCCTTCGAGCAGGTCTTCGCGCAGGCCGTCGACGCCGCCGAGCGGCGCGTATTTCAACGCCAGCGCGTTGCCGATCGGCAATCTCCGGCGCGCCTGCTTCGCCTCGCTGGCCAGTGCGTTGCGCAGCAGCCGCACCACGCCGGCGGCATGCGCCGCGCGCGATTCGTCGCTGCGCTCGAATACGCGCAGCGCCACCGTCTCGCCCAGGTCGACCAGGGCCGGAAACGCGGTGAGGCCGGCGTCCGAACGCACCTGCGCAGGGATCGCCTCGAAATCCCAGCTGGCCACGTCTTCGCGAGTCAGCTCGATATCGGTCTTGCGCGAGAACGCCTCACGCGCCTGGCCTTCCCACTGCCCACGCAGCGCAGCCAGGTCGCGGCCACTGGCCAGCGTCTTGCCGCGCTCGTCATGCAGGCGGTAGCGCATCAGGAAATGCGGCGGCAATTCGATGCCGGCGAACTCGCCGGCGCCGATGTCGACGCCGGTAGCGCGTTTCAGGAAGGCGGCCAGCGCCTTGACCAGCGACTCGTCGCGGGGCGATTCCGCCTCGATGAAGGCGCGCGCGAAATCCGGCGCCGGCACGAAGTTGCGGCGCAACGCCCTGGGCAGGCCGCGGATCAGTTCGGCCACCTTGTCCGCCAGCAGGCCCGGCACCAGCCACTCGCAGCGCGCCGCGGGCAGCGCATTCAACATTGCCAGCGGCAGTTGCAGGGTCACGCCATCGGCCTCGTCACCCGGTACGAAGCGGTATTCCAGTTTGTATCTCTGCGGCACCTCGATGGCGGCGGGAAACGCCTTCGCATCCAGCGCGGCACCACCGCCCATCACGTCATCCAGCGACCAGCGCAGCGCGGCCTGTTCGGCGGGGCGGGCCTTGCGATACCACGCGTCGAGCGCACGCGAGCTGGCGATCTCTTCGGGCAGCTTGCCCTCGAAGAACGCGACCAGTTCGTCCTCGTGACGGATCAATCCTTCGCGGCGCTGCCTTGCCTCGATGCCCAGCGCCTCTTCCAGCACGCGCTGGTTCGCGCGCACGAAATCCGCGGCCGCTCCTGCGCGTCCTGCGCCCGCGGCACTTGCCCGTCCATGATCGGCGCCGTCGATGTCGCCGCGCACCAGCGCCTCGCGCAGGAAGATCGCGTGCGCCAGCGCCGGGTCCTGCTGCTGGAAGGTGACCGGCCGCTTCTCCACCAGCACCAGGCCGAACAGGCTGACCTGTTCGTACGCCACCACGCAGCCGCGCTTCTTCGACCAGTGCGCATCGCGGCAATGCATGCGCAACAGATGCGCCGCCTGCTGCTCGATCCACAACGGCTCCACCCGCGCATTCGCCATGCCCCACACGCGGCCGCCCACGTCGAGGATCTGCGCGGAGAAGATCCAGTTCGGGGGTGCCTTCGACAGGGCCGAGCCGGGAAACACCTGGAACTTGCGCTCGCGCGTGCTCTGGTAGATGCCCTTCTCGTCCTTGCGGCCGACCTGGGTGGGCAGGCCGGCCAACAGGCTGCGATGGACCGCTTCGAAGAGGCGATCCATCGCAGCTTGCTGATCAATAACTCGTTCTTCGCGTTCGCCTCCTCTCCCCTCCGGGGAGAGGATTGCGACCGCAGGAAGTCCCCTTTTCGGGAAGGTGAGGGGCGGGTGCTCGCGCGAAGCCTCCCTGCCTTTGCTTTTCTTTCCGAGCTTTGATGCACCAGCCTGTGAAGTCTTCCGCGACCCCGCTCCCTCACCCCAACCCTCTCCCCGCAGGGGAGAGGGAGCAAGGCGCCAGCCCAGCTCTTCAACGACCAGCAGCAACTGCCGATGCAGCTCGCGCCATTCGCGCATGCGCATGAAGCTGAGGAAGTGCCGCGAGCACCAGTCGCGCAGCTTCGACTGGGTCAGTTCCTCGTGGGCGTCGTGATAGGCCCGCCACAGGTTCAGCACGCCGATGAAGTCGGACTTCGGGTCGGCGAACACGGCGTGCGCGGCGTCGGCCTGCTGGCGTGCATCGCCGGGCCGCTCGCGCGGGTCCTGGATGCTGAGGAAGGCGACGATGACCAGCAGCTCGCGCAACGCATGCAGTTTCTCGCCTTCGACCAGCATGCGCGCCAGCTGCACGTCGATCGGCAGCCGCGCCAGCGTGCGGCCGATCGCGGTGAGCCTGCGCGCCTCGTCGATCGCGGAAATCTCGGTGAGCCGGCGGAAGCCGTCGGCGATCACGCGCGGGTCGGGCGCTTCCAGGAACGGGAACTCATCGACCTCGCCCAGCTTCAGCGCCAGCATGCGCAGGATCACGTTGGCCAGCGACGAGCGCAGCAGCTCCGGATCGGTGAACGCGGCGCGGCCGGCGAAATCGGCTTCGTCGTAGAGGCGATAGCAGACGCCAGGTCCGACGCGGCCGCAGCGGCCCTTGCGCTGGTCGGCGGCGGCCTGCGAGATCGGTTCGACATGCAGCCGCTCGAGCTGGCTGCGCTGGCTGTAGCGCTTGACCCGCGCGGTGCCGGTGTCGATCACGTAGCGGATGCGCGGCACCGTGAGCGAGGTCTCGGCGACGTTGGTGGCCAGCACCACGCGGCGCTTCACGCCGGGCTTGAACACGCGGTCCTGGTCGCCGGCGGAAAGCCGCGCGTACAGCGGCATGATCTCGGTCTCGCGGTATTGCCGGCGCGACAGCAGCTGGTGCGCGTCGCGGATCTCGCGCTCGCCGGGCAGGAACACCAGCACGTCGCCGCGCGGATCGTCGCGGGTGATTTCGTCGAGCACGGCGGCGATGTGTTCGGCGCTGCCCTGCTGCATGCCCTTGCCTGCGGCTTCCACCGGCCGCCAGCGCAACTCCACCGGGTACGCCCGTCCTTCCACCTCGACCACAGGCGCGCCGCCGAAGTGTTCGGCGAACCTTGCGGTGTCGATGGTCGCCGAGGTGACGATGATCTTCAGCTCCGGCCGCTTCAGCGCCAGACGCTTGAGGTAGCCGAGCAGGAAGTCGATGTTGAGGCTGCGCTCGTGCGCCTCGTCGATGATGATGGTGTCGTAGGCACTCAGCCACGGATCGCCCTGGGTCTCGGCGAGCAGGATGCCGTCGGTCATGAACTTGATCAGGCTGCGCTCGGACACCTGGTCGTTGAAGCGCACCTGGAAACCCACGACCTCGCCCAGCGGCGTGCCCAGCTCCTCCGCCACGCGGCGCGCCACCGAGCGCGCGGCCAGCCGACGCGGCTGGGTGCAGCCGATCATGCCCGCTTCGCCGCGGCCGGCGGCCAGGCACAGCTTCGGCAGCTGGGTGGTCTTGCCCGAACCGGTCTCGCCGGCGATCACCACCACCTGGTGTTCGCGGATCAGCTTGACGATGTCCTCGCCGCGCGCGCTGATCGGCAGCGACTCGTCCAGCCGGATTTCGGGCTTGGCCGCGGCACGGTCGCGGCGTTTGGCCGCGGAGCGCTCGATATCGGCGGCCAGCGCCCCCATCTTCTTTTCGTCGGGTCGGCGCGACAGCGTGCGCCAACGTCCCAGCAGGCGACCGAAGTCGCGACTGCACACCGCATCCAGCTGCCGGCGCAAGGTGCGCAAGCCTGGATCGGCAGCGGGATCGGATGCGGGCGCGCAGTGGTCGTTCATCGAACTGCGCATGATAGCCGGTGGCACGCCTCGACCCGATAGTCGGCGACTATCGCCAACATCCGAAGGATTCATTTCCCGCGCGAGCGCCGAGCCACTACTGTTGATTCATTGCATCCACCCCCAAAGGAGCACGCCATGGCCATTTCCATCGGTATCGCCAAGAAGGATCGCGAAGCGGTCGCCAAGCACCTGTCCAAGCTGCTCGCCGACACCTACTCGCTGTACCTGAAGACGCACAGCTTCCACTGGAACGTCACCGGCCCGCAGTTCAACAGCCTGCACCTGATGTTCGAGACCCAGTACAACGCGCTGTGGCTGGCCGCCGACGAGGTCGCCGAGCGCATCCGCACACTGGACGTGTTCGCGCCCGGTTCCTACAGCCAGTTCGCCAAGCTCAGCTCGATCAAGGACGAGCCCGGCGTGCCGGAGTGGCAGGAAATGGTCGGCCAGCTGGTCGAAGGCCACGAGATCGTCGCCGCCACCGCCCGCGACGCCCTCAAGGCCGCCAACGCCGCCGGCGACGACGGCACCGCCGACATGGTCACCGGCCGCCTCAAGGAACACGAGAAGACCGCCTGGATGCTGCGCTCGCTGCTGCGTTGATTTGCGCGTGGCATGAACGAAAGGGCCCGTCGACGACGGGCCTTTTGGTTGGTGAAGACTCCGCGATCTTCGTCCTTTCCGGTTGCTGCGGGACGACGCGCCAGCCTTGCGCTCAAACCGCCAGGAAGGGATGCGGTCGTGCCCGCATGCCCTGCCAACCACGCCGGCCAAGCCACCCCAGCGCACCTGCCGCAACGATCCAGGCGACGGCCAACGCCGCGAACACCGCATGCCCGGCGTGCCACGGATGATGCCCGAGCGTGGCGAACAGCGGGACGAAGGTGCTGGCGGACACCAGCACAGCCATGCCGGCCAGCACCAGCGCCATGCCCCAGCCCGGCAACGGGCAGCCACCGAAAACACCGAGTGACGTGGCCGCCACCGTGGCGACGCAACCGAGCTGGGACAGCACGACAAAGAGCAGCAGCGTGGCGTGGGCGTGGAGCAGCAACGCGGCGGTCAGCACCAGCGCGAGCAGCCCGGTTTGCAGCATGAGTGGCCGGCCCAGGGTGGCGCGCAACAGGGCATGCCGCGCCGCGACGGTGCCGCCCAACCCCGGCAGCAGGGCCAGCAGCGCCAGCTCGGGGCGGCGACGGCGCCAGCTCGCCCAAGGCAGCAGACTGCCCATCAGCATCAGCATCAGGCCGCCCATGATGCCCAGCCAGCCGATGACGTCGATCCCCACGCCAAACAAGACCTGGCGCAGCGGGTCGCCCGGCATGCACGATCGCCATCGCCGGGACATACAGCAGCAGCGGCAGGCCGAAGCGCGTGAAGCGACGCGCGTGACCGCGCAGGCCCTGCGGGGCGTAGCCCTCGCCCAGCGCCACGCGCAGGGCCAGCACGGGTTTGCCGGGACCGACGCCAGCCAGACGCAGTGGCGTTGGCGCCACGCTGGCGCGACGTGGCGCGCCGGCGTGCGGTGCGGCGCCCAGGCCACCCAACGCGCCGCGGCGACCATAGCGGACGATCTGCGCATCATCTTCACGAGTGTCATCGGCCCGCAACAGATGGCGCCAGCGCAACACGTCGACCGCGAGCAACACGATCAGGACGGCCGTTCCCCACACCAGGAAGCCGGGCTGCCCGGGAAACGGCAGCTGGATCACGGGCCGCAATCCGACCGCCAGCGCCGGCAGGAAGGCCAGCGCCATGACGTATCGCCGCCGCAACAGCACCGAAGCGACACCGGCCACCATCGCCAGCGCGGTGAACAAAGCCACCGTGGACGCCTCGCCACCCCGCGCAGCGAAGACGGCCGCAGGCAGTGCGATCGTCGCGGCTGCATACAACCCCAGGCAGGTCGCAGTGGACCGCCCGACGCCGGGGATGCGCAGGCGATGCGTGTCGATGCTGACCAGCAACAGGGCGGCCATCACCCATTGCCAGAAATAGGCCGCGCCAAAGCCGTAGACCACCATCCCGTACAGCCAGCCATGCCGACCCGGGATGAGTAGCGCACAGGCCAGTGCACCGATGCACAGCAGCAGGTAGACCACGCCGCCGATCCAGCGCAGCGAAGGATGCGTGGTGTGCCAGGGCATGGCGATGGCGGTGGTCGGCGTCACCTTGCGGGAGCGGGCGTTCCTCATGGTCATCGCTCACCCATGCGGCAGGAACGGATGCGGCTGGCGCCAGAACGCACGCCAGCCGCGACGGCCGATGGCCAGCAGGGTCGCCAGCAGCGCGATCCACAGCGCGAGGAAGATCGGCGAGAGGGCGAGCCGCTGCGCCAGCAGGTTGTCGCCGAACCGGAACAGCGCCGCGCCGGTGGTGGTCAACATCAGTACGATGGCGGCAATGATGAGTAGGCTTTGCCAGCCACGATGCCACGCCGTGCCACCCAACGCGGCCACGGACAGCGCAAAGGTGGCCAGCATGCCACCGCCCTGGGCGAGCAGCAGCAAGGCGGCATTGCCGCCGGGGAGATGCGCCCACAGCGCCACGCCCAGCATGCCCGCGAGCAGCGCCGCCTGCGCCAGCAGCGTTGGCAGCACGCTGGCCTTGAGCAGGGCGCGCTTGGCGTGCGCGGCACCGCCGACGCCCGGCAGCAGGGCCAGTACCGCCAACTCCGCATTGTCGCGGCTCCAGCGGGCGCGCAGCGCGTCGGCGCGCACCGGGCCCAACACGGCGCCGAACAAACCCAGGGCAAAGGCGATGACCGGTGCGCTAGCGAGCATGGAGAGCACGACGGTATACGCGATGGCGCGGGGCTGATCGTTCGACACGTGGCGCAGCGCAGCCAGCAGTGCGAAGGCGAACAACACGTTGAGCAACACCAGGCCAGCCTGACGCAGGCGACTAGCCACCGTCTGCGGCACGCCCCAACCTCCCAGCGCCACGCGCAGGCCACGCACCAGGTAGTCAGGCCCGACGCGGCGCAGATCGATTCCCGGCTGCATCCGGGAGCTGCGCCGGCGCAGCAGTTCGGCTTCCAGCCTTGCGCCATTGCGGCCCTGTGCGGACAGCGCGCGCCAGCGCAACGCCAATGGTTTGAGCCAGCGCGAAGCGTCGTCGTCGCAGCGCGCGGCCCGACGCCAGCACAGCGCAATCATGGCCCACAGCACTGCAGCCACCGGCGCGGCCCAGTGCAGAAAGCCCACCGGATCGCTGGCCGGCATGGGCAGCCATGCACCCAGGTGGTCGTCGAGCAGGGGCGCCAGGCAGGCCCAGATGCCGAGCCAGAGCGGCAAGGCGGCATAGCCCATGCCGATACCCGCACCCAGTGCAAGTTCGGCCAACGCCACCACGCCGCTGCCACCCAGCATGGCCACCACGACTGCTGGCAAGACGATGGTGAGCGCGGCATACAACACGGTGCTGATCGCCGCTGCGCGTTCCAGCACCGGCAGGCGCAGCCGGCGTGCCTCGTTCGCCAGCACCAGCGCGCGCGGCACCACGGCGGCCCAGAACAGGCAATCGATGACGGCCAGGCCATGCGCCAGACCGGGCCCGGCCCCGGCCGAGCGCCGAAGCAGGACGTAGCCGGCAATGGCCAGGCAGAGGATGACCAGCAAGGTCCTCGCGATGATGCGCCGCATGCGCTGCGACCATGCCATCCACGGCAGCATCAGCAATTGCAGGAACGACGTCACTCCGCGATCTCCACGAACAGATCCTCCAACCCCAGCGCATCGACGCGCGCGCCGGGCAGGTTCGCCGCTTCCGGCCAACGGTCCCGGGCATCGCGCGCCACCACCAGGCTGAAGCTGCCGTCGTCGTGGCGGCGCCGGCTGAGCGAGGGGATCGGTGCGGCGACGTTTGCCGCGGCCGGCAGCCACAGGCGGGCGTAGCGTTCCTTGGCCTCGTCCACGCCACAACGCAGCAGCAACCTGCCCTCGTGCAGGAACGCGATCTCGGAGGCCACGCGCTCCAGGTCGGACACGATGTGGGTGGAGAACAGCACCGTAGTGCCGTTCTCGCCGGCGCGCATCGCCACCTCGCGCAACAGTTCGCGGCGCGCGACGGGGTCGAGCGCGGCGGCGGGCTCGTCCAGCACCAGCAGTTCCGGCTGCGAGGCAAGCGCACGGATCAGGTCCACGCGCTGGCGTTCGCCAGGCGACAATTTGGCCAGCAGCTTGTTCGGCTGGATCTTCCAGCGCTCCAGCGTGTTGCGCGCAAAGCCGGCGTCCCAGCGCGGGTAGAAGCGCCCCACATAATCCAGCATCTGTTGCGCGGTGAGCCAAGCCAGCGCCTCCGGCTGCTGCGGCACATAGGCCAGGCGGGCCTTGACCGCATCGCTCAATTTCAGCGCCGGCTCGCCGAACACGAACGCCGCACCGGACAGCGGTTCGAGCAGGCCCAGCATGGCGCGGATCAGGGTCGACTTGCCCGCACCGTTACGCCCGATCAGGCCCAGCACCGAGCCCGGCTCCAGCGCCAGATCGACCCCGCACAGCACGTTGCTGCCCTCGTAGCAGTGGGTCAACCCGCGCGCCACTAGCGGCTCGACGTCCACGGCATTCGCTTCGTGAAGCATGGCATTCATCCTCGACTCCTCATCAAGCGGCCGAGCCGGTCCAGTACCGCCTCAGCCGGCAACTCCAGTTCTCCCGCATGCCGCGCCAGCGCCGCCAGCTGCGGTTCCAGCAGAGCCAGTCGCTGGCTTTCGGTCTGGCCCGAACGACGCGTTGCCGCCACCACCATGCCCTTGCCGCGCAGCCGTTCCAGCAAGCCCTCGCTCTCGGCCAGCCCGTAGGCCCGCGACACCGTCATCGGATTGATCGCATGAAAACCCGCCACCTCGCGCACCGACGGCAACAGTTCACCGGCCACCAACTGGCCACCGGCGATCAGGCGCCGCAACTGCTCCACGATCTGTCGATAGATCGGCTCGGAAGCGGAGGGTTGCACGGTAAGCAGCGATGCATCCATGTGTATCATTACACCAATACACATGAGTGGCCGTCAAGCATGACTTGCACAAGGGAACAGACAACGGCTTACCGCGTAGCCGGTGCGCCCCTCATGCTCTTCCTTTCTTGGAGATATCGGCCGGATACGTGCGATGTTGCCGCACAAGGCATGACCCAACGCCTCAAGACAAGAAAGCTAATCAGGCGCCACCTTTTACACTTTGCGCAATTCTGAATTTACTATTCTTGAATAGGCCAATATAAGCAGCCCAAGCCCTATAACCAAGGGAAATCCCGCGCTCAACGCCCCTTCTACCAGCATTAAATCTGCATTAACTGAATCTAGTGGCATACTAGATACACTCTCGATCATGTGGAATAATGCCGCCGCACCGTGGTAACACAGATAGAATCCGCCAAGAACAAGAAGGCAGACCTCTGCGTATAGATTTTTTTTGCTAGCTATCATGACTTGGTTACTCGTACAATGAGGTAATTTAGGCTTCTTGATATCGATCAAATTCTCGATACCTGATTAGTGTCAAACCCCGATTCGGAAATACCCTTTCATGCTAAACGTAGCTTGCATCAGCAAGCGAAGTCGAAATCCCGACGTCCGACATCCTTCGACTTCGGCGCTACGCACCTACACTCAGGGCGAACGGTGAAATGGCAACTGATGTTCGACACTAATCAGGTATCGAGATGGGCTCGCACGGTCATTTTGACAAACGGCAAAAGCCTTGTTCTGCCCGAACAGGGCGGAACAAGGCCCCCTTATCACAAGGCCAGCTTAGGACGCTTCACCGGTTGCAAATGCTGCAATAGCCAGTGCCGCCACTGCAGCAACTTCACCGACCGCCTTTATAGTCTCACCTATTGCGTGACCAACTTTATAAAGTGGATCTGATTTATCCACAACGTCGCCGCCGCAGACATTCACGATATCCGCCTGTGAAAGTTCCAACATTTCATATACTCCCGTCAAATTTGGACAGAGTTTTTGATAGAGTTACGCCTTCACTTAGTGAGACCATCCCACAATCCAACTGCAAAGTCGACCAGTCCGCTAACAAGCTCCGCTTGAGCTTTTTCTGCTGCTTCCGTTTGCTCTGCATCCAGCCCAGGCGGAGTCGTGTTGACGGGTGCGATCCCACCCACAACAAATTCGGTATTGATATTAGATAAACAGTACATCACATAGCTCCCTTTTTGAACCAAGAATACGATGCCGTCTTGGCCTCGGCTACTCCGCTACATCCACTCCATGCGGACGTAACGAAATATTTTGCACCGCGCCGTGTGCAACGGATAGCGCTCGCCGCGCACTAGCGGCCGTCTCCGGTCGATGCGCAATCACGATGCGCGTGATACACAGCCGCTGCACAGCGGCATTGATCTGGCGCTCACGCGCTACATCCAAATGACTGGTCGCCTCATCCAGCACCAGCAGCTTCGACCGCCGATACAGTGCCCTTGCCAGGATCACCCGCTGCTTCTGCCCACCCGACAGACTGGAACCCATATCCCCCACCAGGCTCTGATATCCCATCGGCATGGCTACGATGTCGTCGTGAATGGCCGCGAGCCGCGCGGCGGCCTCGATCCGCACGGGTGTGGCATCGGGGTCGAAGAAGCTGATGTTGTCGGCGATGGAGCCGGCGAACAGCTGGTCGTCCTGCATCACCGCGCCGATCCACTGGCGATAGGTGTCCAGGCCCAGCTTGCGGATGTCGATGCCGCCGAAGCGGACTTCGCCTTCGGTGGGTTGCAGCAGGCCCAGCACGATCTTGGCCAGGGTGCTCTTGCCGCAGCCGCTTGGGCCGACGATGGCGACGGACTCACCCGCTTCGATGCGCAGGTTGCAGTCCTTGAGAATCCACGGCTCGCCATCGGCGTAGCGGAAGCTCACGTTGCGCAGCTCGATGCTGGCCTCGGGGACTGGTCCGGTCCACCCGGCATCGGCGGCCTTCTCCGGTGCGGTGAGGGCGATATCCGCCACGCGTTCGGCATGCAGCTTGAGCATGCTGAAGTCCACCCACTTGTCGATCAGTCCGGCCGCGCGGCTGGTGAACTGGTCGGCGTAGGCGATGAAGGCGATCAGCATGCCGGCGGAGAACTTGCCATCCAGCGCCAGCACGGCGGCGATCCAGATCATTGCCACGCGGCCGATGCCGAACATCAGCTGGTTGCCGAGCGTGAAGGCGATGCCAAGGCGCTGGATGCCAATGCCGCGGTTGGCGGTTTCCACCGTGGCGTTGGCGTAGCGGCCCAGCCGCTCGTCCTGCTTGTTGGCCAGCTTGATCGGCATGGCGCCGCGGATGGATTCCAGAAGCTCGCTCTGCTGGCGGGCGCCGTAGACGATCTGCTCCTCGTTGGCCCGGCGCAGCGGGTTGAAGAAGGCCCAGCGCAGCAGGCCGTACGCGGCGAACAGGCCGACGACGAGCGCGGTGAGCCCGAGGCTGTAGAACGCCATCACCACCAGGGTCACCAGCGACATCACGCCGTCCAGCAGCGAGCCGATGAACTGCGTGGTGAGCGTGCGCTGGATCGTCTGGATCGAGCCGAAGCGCGACACCACGTCGCCCACGTGGCGCTTTTCGAACCAATCCAGCGGCAGGTGCATCAGGTGGTTGAACAGGTTGCTGGCCCACTGCACGTTGAGCGTGGCACCCAACCAGGTGACCGCCCACGAACGCGCCGCCGTGATGATCGCCGAGAAGATCGCCACGCCGATGAAGCCCAGGCCGAGCAGGGTCAGCAGGTCGCGATCGGCGGAGACCAGCACCTGGTCGAGCACCCATTGCATGTAGAACGGGCCGACCAGCGCGAACACCTCCAGCGCCAGCGCCAGCAGCAGGATCTGCCCCAGCGCGGGCAGCAGGCCGCGGACGGTGCCGGTCAACGCACGCAGGGACACCGCCTGGCGCTCGACGACCGGCGCAAAGTCGGCGGCCGGGCTCAGCTCCAACGCCACACCGGTGAAATGCGCAGACACCTCGCGCAGGCTCAGCTTGCGGATGCCACATGCCGGGTCGTGGATCACCACGCTGCGCTTGCCCACGCGCTTGAGCACCACGAAGTGATTGAGGTCCCAGTGCAGCACGCACGGGGTCTTGAGCTGCGCCAGCTCTTCCAGCTCCAGTTTCAGCGGGCGGCAGGTGAGGCCGAGCTGGCCAGCCATCGCCATCACCCGCGCCAGGGTGGCGCCCTTGAGCGAAGTGGAGAAGCGCCGGCGCAGGCCGACCAGGTCGACGTCGTGGCCGTGGAAGCGCGCGACCATCGCCAGGCAAGCCACGCCGCATTCGGCGGCTTCGGTCTGCAGCATCATCGGCAGCGCCCGGCGCCAGCCGAACTGCAAGGCGACACGATAGCCGCGCGAACGCTCCTTTGAGCGTGCCTGCTGGCCGCCATCAGCCATGCGCGGACCCTCCCGCCAGATGATGCGCCATGCCGTACAGCGGCTCGAACACCCACTCGATCAGGCGGCGACGATCGATCAGGATGTCGGCCTCCAGCGCCATGCCGGGCCTGACCGGTTCGGGCTTGCCGTAGGCCAGCACGTGCTGGCTGTCCAGCGCCACCTGCACGCGATACATCGGCTGCGCGGTCTGCGGCCGCTCGCCGATGAGTGTCGCCACGTCGGCGGGGCTCAGCGCGCTGCGCGAGATGTCGGTGACGTGGCCGTACTGCTGGCCGAACTTCTGGTAGGCGAACGCCTGATAGCGCATCACCACGCGGCTGCCCGGCTCGATGAAGCCGATGGCGCGGCTGGGCACCAGCAACTGTGCCTGCATCAGCGAACCGGCCGGCAGGATCGACAACAGCGGCTGGCCGGCACTGACCATCTGCCCGGGCTTCAGCAGCACGGTGGAGACCACGCCAGCGCGCGGCGCATGCAAGACGATCGCGCGCTGCTGCTCGTTCTGCGCTATGGACTGGGTGAGCGCAGCCAACTGGCGCTCGGTGTCGTTGCGTTTGGTCGCCTCATCCAGCGGCAGCTGCGCCAGTTGCTGGTCGGCGCTGTCCAGTTGCTGGCGCGCCTCGAGTTGCTGGCGTCGCAACTGCTTGTACTGCGCCTGCGCATTAAGCACAGCAGTGGTCTGCTGCTGGATCTGCACCGCCGAGACGTAGCCCTTGACGCCGAGTGGCTTGATCCGCGCCAGCAACTGCTGGTTGCTGCTGACCTGCTGTTGCTGCAGCGCCAATTGCCCATCGATCTGCTTGAGCTGCGCTTGCAGAAGCACGACCTTGGCGCGCAGGGCATCCGCCTGCTGCGTGGCGAGTTGATTCTGGTTGGCGAGGTCGCTGCGCAGACGCGCGCGCTGGATGTCGAGTTGTTGCGCCACCAGGGTGTGGGTATCGCCGAGTGCCGTGCTGTCCTGCTTGCTGGACAGCTCAAGTAGCGCGTCGCCGGCCTCAACGTGTTGGCCGCCGCGAACAAGCAGGCGCGTCACCGTGCCCACGCCGGGTGCTGCGACCGTGAGCACGCCACTGTTGGGCACCAGTTGGCCAGTGACGGTTTCGCGGCGGGTGTAATGACCGAGCAGGAGAAACAGCATGATCGCCGCGGCCAGGATCAGCGCCAGCGTGGTGAGCGCCCAACGAGACAGCGGCGTGGCGACGATGATCGAGCCCAGCCACTCACCGCGCTTCGCCTCGATGACTTCCTGTCGGAACAATCCCTGCGACAAACCCGATTCCCCGCTGGCTCGATGTGGCTCCCTGAAGCGTTCAGCGGGGCGCTTGTCGCACACCGCCTATTTCAGGATTCTCAGCTCGCCAGCAGGTGTCCATAGGAAATTTTCTCAGTCGCGACGCATCGCAAAATCGTGCGTGCGCAGGCAAAAAGTCGCCTCTACGCGCCATCCGTTGTGCCGACTGGAATGCGATGGATCGGCTGGGCGCCCAGGTGCAGCCGAACGCTCAGCGAATCAGCAGGAACTTTCGTTCAGCGTGCACGGGTTGCAAGGCGGATTTGCCAACATCGCCGCGGGGAATCTCCCTCGGCGAAGCCATTCCCGCGAGATGCTTTCAATCTGCGGATTGACGACAGGGGCATTTGCGGGACTGACGGCGAACCCTTTCCCGACAATCGTGTCAACGCATTCCGCCGCCCCGCCGGTCAATCGGTGAGCACATGGTCGCCCAGATCTCCTGCCGCGACCCGCCGCGGATCCGCCGCCACGGCCATCGGCCCTGACCTGGCGCTGACCGGCGCCGGGCGGTTCGATTGAGCCGGAGGCCCCGCATTGGTTAAGCTCCGCAGGCTCCACCGCCTGTTGCGCAGGCTCCGCCGGGGATTTTTTTGAGCGCCACCGCAGCCAACTCCAACAGCCGGTATCCGCTGTTCACCGCCATCGTGTTGGCCCTGCTGGCGGCGGCGCTGAACATCGCGCTGTGGTGGGGGGGCAACTACCCGCACGGGCCGGACGACTGGCACGGCAAGATCAGCGGCTTCGCGGTGTCGTTCTTCCAGCGCTACCAGAGCCCGTTCAAGCAGAGCTACCCGAGCGACGAGGAGCTCGGCGCCGACCTCAAGCTGCTGCACCGCTACACCGACCACATCCGCACCTACACCATGCAGCAGAACCCGCAGGTGTACCGGCTGGCACAGCAGCAGGGGTTGAAGGTGATGGCCGGCGCGGAGATCGACAAACGGCTGGAGAACAACGAACGCGAGATCGAGCTGCTGATCGCCAAGGCGCGCGCCTACCCGGACACGATCACCCGCGTGATCGTGGGCAACGAGGTGCTGTTCCGCAACGACCTCACGCCGGAACAGATGATGGCCTACCTCGACCGCGTGCGCGCGGCGGTGCGCCAGCCCGTGTCGATCGCCGAGCCGGACTACATCTGGCTGAAGTACCCCGAGCTGGCGCAGCACGTGGACTACATCACCATCCACCTGTTTCCGTTCTGGAACGGCGTGGTGCGCCACAACGCGGTGGACGCGGCCTATGGCGCGTACGAGTCGATCGTGCAGCGATTCCCCGGCAAGCCGGTGGTGGTGGGCGAGATCGGCTGGCCGTCGAACGGCGACCGCCACGAATACGCCGACCCGTCGACCTCCAACGAGGCGATCTTCGTCCGCGACTGGATGAACCGGGCCAAGGCCGCGCACATCGAGTACTACCTGCTCGAAGCGTTCGACCAGCCGTGGAAGGAGAACCTCGGCGAAGGCCGCACCGGCGCGTACTGGGGCATCTTCAACGCCGACCGCCAACTGAAGTTCCCATTGACCGGGCCGGTGGTGGAGGACACCGCCTGGCCGTGGAAGGCGCTGGCGGCGAGCCTGCTGGCATTGCTGCCGATGATCCTGTTTGCGCGCCGCTTCAGCCGCTTCAAGCTGGTCGGAAAGTTCTTCTTCTGCGCGCTGATCCAGCTCGCCTGCGGACTGATCGTGTGGGCGGCGACGCTGCCTTTCAATTTCTACCTGAGCTGGGTCGACTGGACCATGCTCACGCTGCTGTTCCCGGCGCAGATCGCGATCCTGGCGATCCTGCTGATCAACGGCTTCGAGTTCACCGAGGTGCTGTGGCGGCCGAAGTGGATGCGCCACGCCGGCATGCTGACGCCGGATCATCCGGACCAGCAGCCGTTCGTGTCGATCCACCTGGCCTGCTACAACGAGCCGCCGGAGATGGTGATCGTCACGCTCGATTCGCTGGCCGCGCTGGATTACCAGAACTACGAAGTGCTGGTGATCGACAACAACACCAAGGACCCGGCGGTGTGGCAGCCGGTGCAGGCGTACTGCGAAAAGCTCGGCAAGCGCTTCCGCTTCTTCCACCTGGCGCCGTGGCCAGGCTACAAGGCCGGCGCACTGAACTTCGGCCTGAAGGAAACCGCGCCCGAGGCCGACGTGGTGGCGGTGATCGACGCCGACTACGAGGTGCGCGCCGACTGGCTGTCCACGCTCACCGGCTACTTCCACGACCCCAAGGTCGCCGTGGTGCAGTGCCCGCAGGCGCACCGCGAGTTCGAGCAGAATACGTTCCGCCGCATGACCGCGTGGGAGTACGACGGCTTCTTCCGCATCGGCATGCACCACCGCAACGAGCGCAACGCGATCATCCAGCACGGCACCATGACGATGGTTCGGCGCAGCGCGCTGGAAGGCACCGGCGGCTGGTCGGAGTGGACCATCTGCGAGGATGCGGAATTGGGCCTGCGCCTGATGCATGCCGGTTACGACCTGGTCTACGTCGACGAACTGATGGGCAAGGGCCTGACCCCGGCCGACTTCAAGGCGTACAAGAGCCAGCGCTACCGCTGGGCCTTCGGCGCGATGCAGATCCTCAAGGGCCGCTGGCACTGGATGACGCAGAAGGGCCCGCTCTCGGCCGGCCAGCGCTTCCACTTCCTCACCGGCTGGTTCAGCTGGTTCGCCGACGCGCTGCATCTGATCTTCACCCTGATGGCGCTGTTCTGGACCGCCGGCATGGTCGCCTTTCCGCAGTACTTCAGCCTGCCGATGCAGCTGTTCCTGATCCCGGTGATCGGCTTCTTCTTCGCCAAGGCGATCTTCGGCATCGTGCTGTACCGCGCCCGCGTGCCCTGCAGCTGGCGCGACACGCTGATGGCCTCGCTGGCCAGCATGGGCCTCTCCCACGCGATCGCCCGCGGCATCCTGCACGGACTGACCCGCGAGAAGACCTCGTTCGTGGTCACCGCCAAGAGCCGCCGCCTGGGCGGCAGCAACTTCGCCGCGTTCGCGCCGGTGCGCGAGGAGTTGCTGATGGCGCTGGCGCTGATGCTGTGCATCGCCGGCATGGCCGAGGCGTTCGGCACGCGTTACATCGAGGGCACGTTGTGGATGATCATCCTCGCCGCGCAGTCGATCCCCTACGTGTCGGCGGTGACCGGTGCGTGGATCGCGCATCGATCGGGCGACAAGGCCGGTTGAAATCCAGCGTGGCCCGCAGGCCCGGGCACCGAAGCCACCTGCCGGCATTCATGCGAGCCCTACGCCCATTTGGGTAAGCTGCGGCGACCTGTCATCCCGTCCAAGGACGCCCTTCGCGCATGCGCCGATGCCGCCGACGCCTGAGCCTGCTGTTGTTGCCGTTGCTTGCGCTGGCTTCGCTGGCGCACGCGGGCGTCGCGCTGCACGTGGACGGCGTGGAAGATCCGCTGAAGGCGGCGGTGATCGACCGCCTGGAGCTGTCGCAGTACGCCAAACGCGAGGTCACCGCCGCGCAGGCCGCGCGCCTGTACCAGCGCGTGCCGGAGCAGGTGCGCGCGGCGCTGCAGCCCTACGGCTACTACGACGCCAGCGTCACCGGCGAGCTCAGGCAGGTCGGTGCGGACTGGCGGGTGGACGTGCATGTGACGCCCGGCGAGCCGGTCAAGGTGGCCAAGGTCGAACTGCAGCTCGATGATGCCGCGGGCAGGATCGCGCCGATCCGCCGCGCGCGCCGCGCGATCGAGCGGCTCGCCGGCAAGACGCTGAACCACGAAGCCTACGAGGAGGCGCGCGACGCCATGAGCGCGCAGCTGACCGCCAACGGCTACCTCGACGCCCGCCTGCTCACCCACCGGGTGGAGGTGAACCGCGGCGAGCGGCGCGCGGTGGTCAAGCTGGGGTGGGAAGTCGGCCCGCGCTATCGCTACGGCCAGGTGCACTTCGAGGGCTCGCAATTCAACGAGGGCTTCCTCGACCGCTACGTTCCGTTCCAGTCCGGCGACTATTTTTCACAGGACCAGTTGCTGACCCTGCAGCAGGCCTTGAACGGCGCGGACTATTTTGCCGTGGTCAACGTGCTGCCCGACGTCGACGAGGCGAAGCACGGCGTCGTCGACGTCACCGTGCAGTTGGCCCCGGCCAAGCGCACGATCTACACCGGCGGCCCGTTCATCGGCACCGATACCGGCTTCGGCGTGCGCGGCGGCATCGAGCGGCGCTGGGTCAACCGGCGCGGGCACAAGTGGAAGAACGAACTGGTGGTGGCGCAGCGGCTGAAAACGCTCTCGACCATGTACACCATCCCGCTGCCCGGCCCGGACCAGCGCAGCTACAACGTCGGCGCGAATTTCCGCGACGCCGACACCGACACCTCGCAATCGCGGACGCTGGAGCTGGTCGGCAACGAAACGCGCCAGTGGCACGGCTGGACGCGCACGCTGGGCGTGCATGCGCTGGCCGGCACCTTCACCGTGGGCAAGCGCGGGCGCGAACCGGACAACACGCCGGGCATCGAGCACGGCCGCAGCACCGAGGTGTTCGCCGAAGCCTCGCTGACCCGCAAGCAGGCCGACAACCCCGCCTTCGTGCACCGCGGCTGGTCGCTGACCCTGGCCGCGCGCAGCACCGCCGGCAGCCTGCTCTCCGACGCGAGCTTCAATCAGGTCAGCGCCGACGCCAAGTGGATCCGCGCGTTCGGAGCGAAACAGCGCAACCGGCTGATCCTGCGCGGCAGCGCCGGCATCACCCGCACCGACGACTTCGCCGCGCTGCCGCCGCAACTGCGTTTCTTCGCCGGCGGCGACCGCTCCGTGCGCGGCTACGGCTACCAGTCGATCGGCCCGCGCAACAGCTACGACCGCGTCATCGGCGGACGCAACCTGCTGGTGGCCGGTACCGAGGTGGAGCACTACTTCACCCGCAACTGGGGCATGGCCGCCTTCGTCGACGCCGGCAACGCCTACACCGGCACCGATTTCCGCCCGAAGATCGGCGCCGGCCTGGGCCTGCGCTGGCGCTCGCCGGTGGGCATGGTCCGGCTCGACCTCGGCACGCCGATCCACGATTCGGACCATCACGGCATCGAGTTGCACGTGGTGATCGGGCCGGATCTGTGAGCAGCCGGGATTCGGGAAAGGCTGAACTATTGACTATTGAACATGACGCTCACCACAAACACCTCACCCACCACCGCTCTCCCTGAGCGCAGGCCTGAAAGGCCGAAGTCGAAGGGCGCCCCGCGGAAGACTGCCCTTCGACTTCCTCGCTCCCCAAAGCAGCGGCCATCCATGGCCCCTCCCCGCGTGCGCTTCGCTACGCTCAGGGCGAACGGCAGTGGAAATTCCATCCGCGTAAACGGCAAGCGGAGCAGGCTGACGGCATGAAGTGGATCAAGCGCATTGCCGTCGCCGCTGTCGCGCTGCTGCTGGTGGCGACGCTGGCGTCGTGGTGGCTGCTCGGCACCGCTCCGGGCCTGCGGTTCGCCCTGGCGCGTGCGCAATCCTTGAGTGGCGGCACGTTGCAGGTGCAGCAGGCGCAGGGGCGGCTGGCCGGGCCGCTGCAACTTTCCGGCGTGCGCTACGACGACGGCCACGGCACCGTGGTGGATCTGGCCACGGTGCGGCTGGACTTGCGCTTCTGGTCGCTGCTGGGCAAGCGCGTGCACCTGACCGCGCTCGACGTGGAGCGCGTCACGGTGGCGTTGCCCGCCGCCAGCACCGATGAAAGCGCAAGCTCCGGCAGCCTGTCGCTGCATCTGCCGGTGGAGCTGATCCTGGATCGCGTGCACGTCGGCCCGATCAAGGTGACGCAGGCGGGCAAGGACGTGTTTGCCGCCGATCGGCTCGACCTGGCCGGGCGCTGGACCGACCGCGGCATCGCGCTGCGCCAGCTCGCGCTGCGCGCACCGGACGGCCATGCCGATCTCGCCGGCGAGCTGGTCTTCGGCAAGAGTTATCAAGGCAACGGCACGCTGGGCTTTGCGTGGAAAGCCGGCGACACCGATGTCGCCGGCACGCTCTCGATCCACAGCGACGGCAGGCGGGCCACGCTGGATGGCGCGCTCACCGCACCGGCGCCGATGAAGCTGCACGCCGAACTCGCCCAGGCTGGCGAATTCGGCTGGAGCGGCACGCTCGAGGCGCCGCGTTTCGACCCCGCGCCGCTGCTCGGCGAAGGCTCGCTGCAATCGCTGGCGTTCTCGCTCGCGGGGCACGGCAACCGCCACGGCGGCACGCTCGAAGGCCAGCTCGACCTGAACCAGTACCGCGTGCTGCTGCAACCGCTGCGCGCGCGGTTCGACCCCGACTACCACACGCTCACGCTCGAACGACTCCGGCTCGGCTCGCCGCGCTTCAAGGGCAACGTGGAAGCGAGCGGCACCGTGCAGCTGGACGCCAAGCCACTCGCCGCCAACCTGCAGATCGGCTGGACCGACCTGCAACTGCCGGCCGAGCTGGCTGGTCGGGAGTTGGCCAGCCACGGCCAGCTCAAGGCCACGGGCAGCGTCGACGCGTACCGCGTGCAAGGCAATCTCGCGCTGGGTCCGCCCGGCAAGCTGGCGCAGCTGGCGTTGGAACTGGACGGCACGCCGCAGCGCTTGCAGGTGCGCACGCTCGACCTGAAACAAGCCAAGGGCCGGCTCCAGGCGCACGCCGAGCTGACCTTGCAACCGGGGCTGGCGTGGCAGGCCGAGGTCCGCGCCGAGGCCTTCGACCCTGGCCAGTTGCTGGCGCACTGGGACGGCGCGCTCGATGCCGACATCGCCAGCCAGGGCCGGCGCACGGCCGACGGACTCGACGCCACGCTGGACATCCGCAAGCTCGCCGGCAACCTGCGCAAGCGCGCGGTCAGCGGCCACGGCAAGCTGCACCTGTCGCCGCAGCGGGTGCTGGACGGTCGGCTGGAACTGGCCTCCGGTCCCAGCTCGCTGCAACTGACCGCGCGGCCCGGCGCCAGCAACGACGCCGAACTGCAACTGGCGATCGCCTCGCTCGGCGACTGGCTGCCCGATGCCAGCGGCCGTCTGGACGGCCATTTGCGAATCCAGGGCAAGCTGCCGAAGCTCGGCATCAACGGCCAGCTGCACGGAGAGGCGTTGGCCTGGCAGCAGCAGCGCGCACGGCGCCTGCGCCTGATCGTGGGGCTGCCGGACATCAGCCGCGTGGCCGGCAAGCTGGACCTGCAACTGGATGACACTACCGTGCAGGGGCTGACATTCCAGGATATCCACGCGCTGGCCGAAGGCAGCGATTCCAACCATCGGCTCGAAGTGCAGGCGCGCGGCAGCCAGCTGTCCGGCACGCTCGACCTGCACGGCGCGCTCGCCGGTTCGCGCTGGAGCGGCACGCTGTCGACGCTGAATCTGGAACCCCAGGGCCTGCCGCCGTGGCGTCTGCAGCATGCCACCCAGCTCGGCTACGACGATGGCGCGATGCAGCTTGCCGACCTGTGCCTCACCGCGGGCGACCCACTGCTGTGCGCCAGCGCGCGCCGCGACAAGGCCGGCAACCTCGACGCCAGCTATCGGCTGCAGGCCCTGCCGCTGGCGCTGCTGTTGAACGCCACCGGCGAAGCCGACCTGCCGCTGCGCGCCGACGGCGACATCGAGGGCAGCGGCAAGATCCACCGCAGCGCAGCCGGCGCGCTGAGCGGCCGGGCGTCGATCGGCTCGGCGCACGGCGCGATCAGCTACACCGACGACACGCGCGCGCCGCTGCTGCGCTACGACCGCCTGCAGCTCGACGCCGACCTCACGCCGCAGCGCCAGCAGATCGACCTGCATGCCGCGCTGAACGATGGCGGCCGCATCGACGGTCAGCTCGGCATCGCCGGCGCGCAACAGGCGCTGAGCGGCCAGCTGGAATTGCACCTGGGCAACCTCGCCTTCGTCGAGTTGCTCAGCCACGAACTGGCCAACGTGAAGGGCCGCGCCGACGGCCGCTTCCAGTTCGCCGGCAGCCTGGCGCAACCGCTGTTGACGGGCCAGGCCGAGCTGGGCGATTTCACCGCGGAGATTCCCGCCGCCGGGCTGACCCTCGCGCAGGGACAACTCCACGTGACCACGTTCGACGGACAGCAGTTGCAGATCCGCGGCAGCGTGCAGTCGGGCAAGGGCAGTGTCGCGGTGGACGGCAGCGCCAGCCTCGACGGCGCCCAGCCCACGCGACTCACCATCAAGGGCAGCCAGTTCACCGCGGTGGACATCCCTGCGGCCAGCGTGGTGCTCTCGCCCAACCTGCTCGTGCAGCAAGGCGCCAACGGCATCGACATCACCGGCGCGGTGAGCCTCGACCGTGCACGGGTGAACGTGGACAAGCTGCCCGGCGCCGGCGCCAGCGTCGCCTCGCCCGACGTGGTGGTGGTGGACGCCCGGCAGGCGCAGGGCGCCGCCAGCGGCACGCCGTTGAACGCGATGGTCAAGGTCAACCTGGGCGAGCAGACCCACGTCACCGGCATGGGCCTGGACGGCCGCCTCAGCGGCGTGCTGACGGTGATCGAAAAGCCTGGCCGCGCCACCATCGGCCAGGGCCAGATCGCGGTGAACGGCACCTACCGCGCGTACGGACAGGACCTGCAGATCCAGCGCGGCCAGCTGCTGTTCGCCAGCACGCCGATCGACAACCCCGGCCTGAACATCCGTGCGGTGCGCAAGCTCAACCCCAACGCCACCATCGACGAGGGCCAGGAAGTGGGCCTGTACGTCTCCGGCACCGCGCAGCGGCCGATCCTCACCGTGTTCTCCAACCCGGTGATGGAGCAGTCCGACGCGCTGTCGTACCTGATCACCGGCAAGCCGCTGTCCGAGGTCAAGGGTGGCGAAGGCAGCATGGTCAGCGCCGCGGCGCAGGCGCTGGGTTCGGCCGCGGGCGACCTGCTCGCCAAGCGGATCGGCTCGCAGCTGGGGCTGGACGACATCGGCGTGTCCAGCAACGAGGCGCTCGGCGGCAGTTCGGCGTTCACCGTCGGCAAGTATCTTTCGCCGCGGCTTTATCTCAGCTACGGCGTGGGCCTGTTCGAGCCGGGCGAGGTGATCACCCTGCGCTATCGGCTGAGCAAGCGCTGGAACCTGGAGGCGCAGCAGGCCACCGAGTTCAGCCGCGCCAGCCTCAACTACCGGCTCGAAAGATAGGGCCGCCGCGGCCGCCGACGGATTGCTGCGGCGGCAGACGGCCCTGGCCCGGCCCGCTAGAATGGCGGGTGCTGCGGCAATCACGTCCGCACCGTTTCGGAAAACCATGCGCCTCTACCTGCAATCCGTGCCCGGCAGTACCGACACGCCGCGCTATGTCCAGATCACGCTGGAGCAGGATCTGCTCGGCGGCTGGACGCTGTACCGCGAGTCGGGCACCCAGGGCGGGCGCGCCACCATGAAGCGCGAGCAGTTCCTGGAACGCGACGCGGCCATTGCCGCGTTCGAGAAGACCCGCGACGCGCAGCTCAAGCGCGGCTTCCGCCTGATGTTCGCCCAGGGCCAGGAAGGCCCGTACGGGCGCTGAAATCCCTCACCGTTGATTGCCATGCCCGATGCCCTGAACAACGACCGCTTCCTGCGCGCGCTGCGCCGCGAGCCCACCGACACCACGCCGATCTGGGTGATGCGCCAGGCGGGCCGCTACCTGCCCGAGTACCGCGCCACCCGCGAGCGCGCCGGCAGCTTCATGGGCCTGGCGCAGAACCCGGAATACGCCTGCGAAGTGACCCTGCAACCGCTGCGGCGTTTCGACCTCGACGCGGCGATCCTGTTTTCCGACATCCTCACCATTCCCGACGCGATGGGCCTCGGCCTCTCGTTTGCGCACGGCGAAGGCCCGCAGTTCGCGCGCCCCGTCCGCACCGCGGCGGACATCACCCGGCTCGCCGTGCCGGACATGGATGGCGAACTGCGCTATGTGATGGACGCGGTGCGGCTGATCCGCCGCGAACTGCACGGCCGCGTGCCGTTGATCGGTTTTTCCGGCAGCCCGTGGACGCTGGCCTGCTACATGGTCGAGGGCCACGGCTCGCGCGATTTCGCCACGCTCAAGACGCTGTGCTGGAACGAGCCGAAACTCGCCCACCAGCTGCTCGACACGCTGGCCCAGGCGGTGACCGCCTACCTGCTCGCCCAGGCCACGGCCGGCGCGCAGGCGCTGATGATCTTCGACACCTGGGGCGGCCTGCTCGGCCCGGCGCCGTTCCGCGAGTTCTCGCTGCGCTACATGACGCGGATCGTGGCCGCGCTGAAAGAGCACGCCGCTTCGCGCGAACTGCCGGTGATCCTGTTCTCCAAGGGCGCCCATGGCCAGTTGGCGGCGCTGGCCGACAGCGGCTGCGCGGCGCTTGGCGTGGACTGGACGGTCGACCTGGCCGACGCGCGTGCCGCCGTGGCGGGCCGCGCGGCGCTGCAAGGCAACCTCGATCCGGCGATCCTGCGCGCCAGCCCGGCGGTGATCCGCCGCGAGGCCCGCGCGGTGATGGACAGCTACGGCAACCACCCCGGCCACGTGTTCAACCTCGGCCACGGCATCACCCCGGAGGTCGATCCCGAGCACGTCAAGGTGCTGGTGGACGAGGTGCACGCCTACGGGCGCACGCTGCGCGCCTGATCGAGGACCGGCGCGCGCGCGGCACTCAAGATCGGCGACGCGACGCCGATACCCCAGTGGCATGGACCCCGGTGCGAGCAGCCAGGCCGCGGCCTGCGGCAGGCCGAATGCCTCGCGGCCCGGCATGAGATGCGCGGCAGTCGCACATCCGCCCGCATCCCGCGTACCGTGTGCGTCATCGACCCAACGAGCAGCTGCATGAAGGCCATCGAACAACTGCGAATCAACGGCGGCCTGCCCAGCCCGAAGGGTGTGGCGCTGGCGATCATGCAGATCAGTCGCCGCGACGACGCGACGCTGGAGGAAATCAGCCGCCTGGTGCAGAGCGACCCGGTCACCAGCGGGCGCCTGCTGCACATGGCCAACGCCGCCAGCATCGGCGGCCGCCCGCTGGCCAGCATCCCCGAGGCGATCATTCGCCTCGGCCTGGCCGCCGTGCGCCAGCTGGCGATGGGTTTCTCGCTGGTCGACCAGTACCGCAGCGGCGCCTGCAAGAGCTTCGACTACCCGCGCTTCTGGTCGCACTCGCTGCTGATGGCGGTGGCCATGCAGGAGCTCGGCAAGCGGGTGCGGCTCGCGTCGCCGGATGAGCTGTTCGCCTGTGGCCTGCTCGCCCGCATCGGGCAGCTGGCGCTGGCCACGCTGTACCCCGAGGAATACGCGCAGCTGCTGCAACGCGGCGGCGAGACCACGGTGGAGGCCGAGCGGCAACTGCTGCACGTCGACCACAACGAACTCACCGCGGTGATCCTCGAAGACTGCGGCATCCCGCGGGCACTGGCCGAGCCGGTGTTCTTCCACGAAAACGTCGAGTCGGCCAGCTTCGCCGAGGGCTCGCGTCCGTACCAGCTCACCCGGCTGTTCCACCTGGCCAGGCGGCTGGCCGACCTGAGCCTGGCGCCGGACGAGCAGCGTACCCAGCACATCGGCGAGCTGATGCTGCTGGGCGGCAAGATCGGCCTGGACGCCGGCGAACTCGGCATCCTGCTCGACCAGGTGCATGCGCAATGGCACGACTGGAGCGCGGTGCTGCAAGTTCCCGACGACAACGTGTCGGCCTTCACCGACCTCGTCGCCACCCCGGCCGCCGCCGCTGACAACGCGCCCGCCGTGGAGGTCTCGCGCGTGCTGTGGGTGGCCAGCGCGGCGCCGGTGCGCGCGATGCTGGCGGAGATCCTCGGCGGCATGCCCGATCAGGTGGTGCACTCGGCCGGAAGCGGCGAGGAAGGCCTCGCGCTGGCCGTGCAGCTGATGCCGCAGGTGGTGATCGCCGACTCGCGCATGCCCGGGCTGGACGGCTGGGCGCTGTGCCGCGCGCTGCGCGCCACGCCGTGGGGCCA
This sequence comes from Rhodanobacter sp. UC4448_H15, assembly GCF_052978265.1. The sequence continues at coordinate 3,419,865 of NZ_CM129665.1, forward strand.
GTCGATCTACCTGATCGTGCTGGCCAGCGTGACGTCCGAAACCGAAATCCGCCTGGCCACCGAGGCGCAGATCAACGATTGCGTGAGCCCGGCCCAGGCCGCCCGCATGTTGCCGTTGCGGATGGGCGCGGCGCGCCAGTACGTGAAGCTGCTCAACCAGTGGGAGCACGACCGCGCGCAGCTCAAGCGGTTCTCCGCCGAACTGGCGATGAGCAACCGCAAGCTGCAGCACTACGCCCTGATCGACCAGCTCACCGGCCTGCAGAACCGGCGCGCGGGGATGGAGTCGCTGGCCCAGGCGTGGAGCATGGCCGAACGCTCCGGCGATCCGGTGACGATGATGATGATCGACATCGACCGCTTCAAGGAGGTCAACGACACCCACGGCCACGCGGTAGGCGACCAGGTGCTGCTCGAAGTGGCCCGCACCATCCGCCGCTCCGCGCGCAAGGAGGACGCCGTGTGCCGCATGGGCGGCGAGGAGTTCCTGGTGATCTGCCGCAATGCCGACTTGTCCTCCTCATTGCACGCGGCCGAGCGCCTGCGCAAGGCGGTGGCCGGCCTGCGGGTGGCCGTCGAGGACCAGCAACTGGGCGTGACGATCAGTATCGGCCTGGCCGCGCGCGAGGACGGCATGGCCGACCCCGGCGCCCTGGTCAACGCCGCCGACAAGGCGCTTTACGCGGCCAAGAAGAAGGGTCGCAACCGCACCTGCCGCTACGAGGACGGCAAGCTTTACCTGGAAGGCTGAGCGCGACGCCTCAGGGCGTGCCGGCGAACGCGTGATCCAGCCAGTCGTGCATCAGCCGGTAGCTGCGCGCCGCGGCCGCGGCGTCGTAGCGGCAGCCGGGCGAGTTCTCGCCGACCTCGGTGAAGCAGTGCACCGCGTGGCCGAGCACCACGAACTGCCAATCGGCGGGGCTCATGCGCATCTCGTCCATGAACTTGCCTGCGTCCGGCATGGTGCCCTTGTCGTCGGCGCCGTTCATCGCCAGCACGCGCGCCTTGATGTGTTTGGCCAGCATCGGATCGTCGGTGGCCAGCCCGCCGTGGAACGACACCACCGCCGCCACGTCAGCGCCGCTGCGCGCCAGGTCGAGCACCGCCGAGCCGCCGAAACAGAAACCGATCGCCGCCAGCTTCGCGGGATCGAGCGGCGCGCCGGCGACCTGTGCCTTCAATTGCTCCAGCGCCACGCCGATCCGCTTGCGCATCAGCGCGCGATCGCCATACAGCGGCTTCACCGCGGCCTGCGCCTGCGCATTCGTGGTCGGGCGCACGTCCGCACCGTACATGTCGGTGAGCAGGATCACGTAATCCTTGCCGGCGATCATCTCGGCCTTCTTCACGGCCGCGTCGTTCACGCCGTACCAGTTCGGCACCATCACCAGGCCGGGGCGTTTGACCAGCGTGGCGTCGTCGTAGACCAGCACGCTGTGGAAACGGGTGCCGTCCTGCGTCCATTCGACCGGGCGATGCACCATCTTCGCCTGGACGGCGAGGCTTGATCCGGCAAGCAACAGCAGACAGCAGAGTCGGGCGATGCGCATGGTCGATCCTCCGGTGGCGTTACGCTGCCCTCCCCTGCGCGTTCCCGAGGAACCTCCTTCGGTCGCAGGCGAGGGCAAAGATCTAAAGTCCTGCGGCGTGATCCGACAGGCGCCGCTTCAACGGCGCCAGCCGATCGAGCAAGCGCACGCCGACGGCGCGCGCGGCGACCAGCGGCGGCGACTGCCAGGCGTAGATGCGCGCGAGCGCGTCGAAGCCGAGCGCATCCAGCGTGTCGGCGCTGCGCCGGCGCCGCGCATAGCGACGCAGCACGTGTTCAGCGCCGATGTCGCGGCCTGCCGCACGCGCCTGGACCAGGGTGTCGCGCAGCTCGGCCACGTCGCGCAGGCCCAGGTTGACGCCCTGCCCGGCCAGCGGATGCACCGCATGCGCGGCGTCGCCCAGCAGCACGAAGCGCTCGGCCTGGTAACGCTCGGCCAGTTGCAGCTTCAACGGAAACGCGGCGCGCGCCGTGCTGCCGGTAATCCGGCCCAGGCGGAAATCGCTGGCGGCGCCGAGCTCGTCGCAGAAGCGCCGGTCGTCCAGCGCCAGCACGCGCTGCGCCTCGGCCTCGGGCAGCGACCACACGATCGAGCTGCGCCCGTCGGCCAGCGGCAACAGGGCGAGCGGGCCGCCCGGCAGGAAGCGCTGCCACGCCGTATCTTCATGCGCGCGCTCGGTGTCTACATGCGCCACCACCGCACGCTGCGCGTAATCGCGCCCGCGCGTGCCGATGCCGGCCAGCTGGCGCAGCGGCGAGCCGGCGCCGTCGGCGGCCACCAGCACGGCAGCAGGCAGCGTCGCGCCATCGGCCAGTTGCAACTGGATGCGATCGTCGCGCGCCTCGAAAGCCGTCACTTCGGCCGGACACAGCCGGCGGACACCAGCTGTTTCCAGCGCCTGCCACAGCGTCCATTGCACGAGGCTGTTCTCGACGATGCAGCCGAGCAGGTCGCGACCTTCCGCAGCGGCATCGAAGTCGATCGACGCGCCGCTGGCGTCGTCCCACACATGCATGCGCCGGTAGGCCGAGGCACGCGCCTGGCGGATGGACGTCCAGACGTCCATGTCATCCAGCAGCGCGATCGACGAGGGCGCCAGCCCGACCACGCGCAGGTCCACCTCGGCATCTGCGCACCACGGCCGCGGCGCCCGTGCTTCCAGCAGGGCGACGCTGAAACCCGCGCGGGCCAGCGCGAGTGCAGCCGCCGCGCCGACCATGCCGCCGCCGACCACGGCCACGTCGAGTGCCGCGGCGCGGCGGCGCGGGGCGACCTCGCCGATGGCGGCGTTCATGGCACCCGCTCCAGCACGGCGCGCGGCGGCGTACCGCGAAAGCCCATGCCGCGCCGCGCCAGCGCCCGCTGCAGCGGCGGCAACCGGTCGCAGGCCAGCAAGGCCAGCGAGCGCAGCGGTGCCAGCAACGGTTGCCGCAGGCAGGCCAGTTGCACGAGGCCGTGGCTCATCGCCATGGTGCCTTCGCGATCCGGCGCGCGGCGTGCTGCATAGCGGGCGAGCATGTCCGCGTCGCCGGGATCGGCCTGCGCGGCCACCAGCTCGGCCAGGGTCAGCGCATCGCGCAAGCCCAGGTTGAAGCCTTGCGCGCCGATCGGATGCACGGTTTGCGCGGCATTGCCGATCAGCACCGCGCGCGATGCGATCAATTGCGCCGCCGCGACGCGGTGGATCGCGTAGGGATGGCGCCTGCCCGGTCGGCTCAGTCGCCCCAGGCGCCAGCCGAAGCGTTGCTGCGCCAGCTCGATGAAGGCGGCGTCATCCAGTGCGGCCACCGCAGCCGCTTCGTCCGCGGCCACCGTCAACACCAGCCCGCAGCGGCGTTCGGCCAGCGGCAGCAAGGCGATCGGACCGGCATCGGAAAAACGCTCGAAGGCGCGGCTGGCGTGATCGCGCTCGGGGGTGACGGTGCAGACGAACAGGGTCTGCCGATAATCGTGGTGCTCGGCGTCGATGCCCAGTTGCGTGCGCACGAACGAGCCGGTGCCGTCGGCGCCGACCAGCAGCGGCGTGTCGATGTGGCGTGTGCCGTCGGCGGTGTTGACCTGCGCGCGCCAACCGCCAGCCAGCGGTTCGAGCGCGGACAGCGTGGCGGGGGCGAGCCGGGTCAGCCGGGTACAGGCGTCGAGCCGGCGCAGCAGGGCCGCGCCGAGTTCGCGCGCCGGCAGGGTCCAGCCCAGCGCGTCGACGCCTTGCTTGTCTGCGTCGATGCGCGCGCTGCCGAATTCACCGGCACGGCTGACCCGGATGTGCCGGATCGGCGTGGCGCGGGCGGCAGCGTGCTGCCATACGCCGATCGCGTCGAGCCCGTTGACGGTGGCCCTGGCCAGCGCGAGGTTGCGCTCGTCGTAGCTGGGCTGCGCATCGGCGCGCGGCGCGGCGGTCTCGACCAGGGTGGCGGCGACACCGGCCGCGTCCAGTGCGATCGCCAGGCTGGCACCGACCAGGCCGCCACCGACGATCAATACGCTGCCGCAAACAGGGGAGCCGGAGGGATTCATGCCACGGATGATACGCGTCGACGCCGCACCGACGCATCGGGCCGGCCGCATTGGGCTAAACTTGCACGCCTGTATCCCGCAGCGCCGCACGGAGTTCCCATGGCAACCTCAACGACCCGACGCCTGGTCATCTTCCTGGGCCTGGCCCTGGTGATGGGCGTCACCCGCTTCCACCCCTCGCTGCTGCATCATGCGTTGTGGGACGCTTCGTGGGGCGTGTTTTTCCTCGCCGGCTTCTGGTTGCGCGGCCAGGGCCGCTGGGCCTTCCCGCTGCTGATGGCGGAAGCCGTGCTGGTGGATTACCTCGTGATCAGCGGCCAGGGCATCGACTTCTGGAGCCATTACTGCGTGTCCCCGGCCTACTGGTTCCTGCTGCCGTCCTACGGTGCGCTGTGGCTGGGTGGCAGCTGGCTGGCGAAACACCAGCAGGGCCTGAACCTGCGTACGCTGGGCCTCGCGGCCGGCACGCTGCTGGTGGCCGAGGGCGTCTGCTACCTGATCTCCAACGGCAGCTTCTACTGGCTCAGCGCCAGCGTTCCCGCGCCGCGCAGCCTCGGTGCGTGGTTCGGCAACCTTGGCGACTGGTACCTGCCGTTCCTCACCGGCACCGCCGTCTACGTGGGGCTGGGTGCGCTGCTGCATGCGCTGGCAACCCAGCTGACGCACGCCGCGCCGCGCAGCAACCACGCCAGGCACTGACGTGGGCAACCGCCTCTCGCGGATCTACACGCGCACCGGCGACGATGGGTCGACTGGCCTCGGCGACGGCTCGCGCGTCGGCAAGGATTCGCCGCGGGTCAACGCCTACGGCACGGTCGACGAGCTCAACAGCACGATCGGCATGCTGCTGGCCGCCGATGGCGTCACCGACGAGGTGCGCGAGGTACTGACCCAGGTGCAGCATGACCTGTTCGACCTCGGCGGCGAGCTGTGCATCCCCGGTATGGCGATGGTCAACGACAGCGACATCGAACGGCTCGAGCACATCCTCGACCGGCTCAACGAGCCGCTGCCGCCGCTGAAGGAGTTCATCCTGCCCGGTGGCGGCATGGCCGCGGCCTGCGGCCACCTGGCGCGCACCGTGTGCCGCCGCGCCGAGCGCGAGGTGATCGCGCTGGCGCGGGTGGAGGATATCCGCACCCAGCCGCAGCGCTACCTCAACCGGCTGTCGGACCTGTTGTTCGTGATCTCGCGGGTGCTGGCGCGCGCCAGCGGCCATGGCGAAGTGCTGTGGCAGCACGAGCGCCGCCCCAAGCCCAAACCCTCCGCCTGAGCTGCCGCATGCTGCGGCTGTACACCCATTCCGCCTGCCTGCGGCACGATCCGGGGCCGGGCCACGTGGAACGGCCGGCGCGACTGCATGCGGTATTGCAGGCGCTGGATCACGACCGCTACGCCGCGCTCGACCGTGTCGAGGCACCGCCGGCCACCCGCGAACAGCTGCTGCGCGTGCACGACGCGGGACACATCGGCGAAGTCCTGCTCGGCGCGCCGGCGGGCGAAATGCTGGCGCTGGACCAGGACACCGTGATGGGCCCCGGCTCGACCGAGGCGGCCCTGCACGCCGCGGGCGCCGTGGTGGCGGCGGTCGATGCGGTGCTCGGCGGCAGCGCGCAACGCGCTTTCTGCGCGGTGCGCCCGCCCGGCCACCACGCCACGCGCGAGCGGGCGATGGGCTTCTGCCTGTTCGACAACGTCGCGGTGGGCGCCGCCCACGCGCTGGCCGCGCACGGGCTCAAGCGGGTCGCCATCGCCGATTTCGACGTGCACCACGGCAACGGCACGCAGGACATCTTCGAACGCGAGCCGCGCGTGCTGTTCGCCTCCAGCCACCAGTCGCCGCTGTACCCGGACAGCGGCCACGAGGACGAGCGCGGCTGCGGCAACATCGTCAACGGCGTGTTGTCGCCCGGCGCCGGCTCGCATGAATTCCGCGAACTGTGGGATGCCGTGCTGCTGCCGCGCCTGCACGCGTTCCGGCCGCAATTGCTGCTGATCTCGGCCGGCTTCGACGCCCACGCCAACGACCCCCTGGCCGACATCCGGCTGAGCGAGGAAGACTACGCCTGGCTCACCGAGCGGCTGGTCGCGCTGGCCCGCCGCCATGCCGAGGGGCGCATCGTCTCCACCCTCGAAGGCGGCTACGACCTCGCCGCCCTGGCCGCCAGCGCCGCCGCCCACGTGCAGGCCCTGATGGAGTGAATCGGCGCCCGCAGCCAAGCCCGCGCTGAACGCGCGGACGCATCGGAGGGGGCGTTTCTGCTAACTTGACCAGCCTTCGAGGTCGGCAGGTTCCATCGTGACATCAACGTTTCCTCCACGTCGCCTGCTGGCAGTCGCCGCCGCGCTGGCGCTCTTCGGCGGCCAGCTTCCCGCCGCCTCCGCCGCCCCGGCGGCACGCAAGGCGCCGGACCCGGCCGACCAGAGTTGCCCGCTGGGTTCGTTCCACTGCGCACCGCGCCCGCTCAACTACGCGATGTGCCGGCCCAACGCGCTGCTGGAGTTCTACGATCCGACGCTGAGCCGGGACAGCAGCCAGCGCGCGACCGCACCGGCGCACGTCACCGCGCAGCACGTGGACAGCTCCGACCAGTCGGTCTACCACCTCTCCGGCGACGTGCTGCTGCAGCGCGCCGACCAGCAGCTGCAGGCCGATACGCTCGACTACAACGACTCGACCACCGACTACGATGCGCGCGGCAACGTGCGTTACCAGGAGGCCGGGCAACTGCTCGCCGCCTCGCACCTGCGCGGCAACACCAATGCCAGCCGCGGTGTGGCCGACGACGTGCGCTACCAGATGCTGGAATCGCGCGGCAATGGCGTGGCGCGCCAGGGACACATGCTGGATGCCGAGCGCACCCGCTATTCCATGGCCACGTATTCCACCTGCGATGTCGGCCACCACGTGTGGGAGTTCCGCGCCAAGTCGATCAGCATCGACAAGGCCAGCGGCGTGGGCGTGGCGCGCGATGCCACCATGCGCATCGGCAAGGTGCCGTTCCTGTACCTGCCGTACTTCACTTTCCCCACCGACGACCGGCGCAAGAGCGGCTTCCTCTACCCCACGCTGGGCAACACCAGCCGCGCGGGTTTCCAGCTCAGCACGCCCTACTACTTCAACCTGGCGCCGAACTACGACGCCACGCTGGACCCGCGCTACTACAGCCGCCGCGGCCCGCTGCTGGCGGGCGAGTTCCGCTACCTGGTGCCCGGCAGCAGCGGGCAGCTCAACGTGGAGTACGTGCCCGAGGACCGCGGCAAGAGCGACGGCCTGGCCGACACCACCGGCAAGTCGCGCCACCTGGTGTCCTTCTCCGACCGCACCGCCCTGTGGGACGGCTGGCGCTTCACCGGGACGTACAACCACGTATCCGACGCCAGCTACCTGTACGACTACGGCAATGCGATGTCGCACAGCCCGGTGTACAGCCTGCGCTCCGGTGCGGCGATCAGCGGCGGCGGCAAGTGGTGGGACGCCTCCTTCGGCGCCACCACCTACCAGAACACCAACCCGTTCGCGACCGACTCCGCGCTGCCTTACCGGCAGCTGCCGTATGCACTGTTCAGCGCGGAAGTGCCGCTGTCGCGCTGGCTGCAGGCCGGCGTGGACACCAGCGCGGTGATGTTCCGCAAGCCCGGCTACGTCGAGGGACAGCGCGAGGACCTTTACCCCTACCTCGCGGCCGATTTCGGCAGTGCCGCGTGGTTCGTGCGGCCGCGCCTGGCCTGGCGCTACACCGCCTACCAGCTCAGCGACGGCTACCAGGACTACGGGCGATTCGGGCGGCTCAGCGGCACGGCAGTGTCGCCATTCACCGAGCAGTCGCCGACCCGCTCGCTGCCGATCGTCAGCCTCGACTCGGGATTGATGTTCGACCGCAGCACCTCGCTGTTCGGCACGCACTACACGCAGACGCTGGAACCGCGCCTGTACTACCTCTACGTGCCGTACCGCGACCAGGACAACCTGCCGCTGTTCGACACCAACCTGATGTCGTTCGACTACTGGCAACTGTTCTCGACCAACCAGTTCTCCGGCGCCGACCGCCAGATGGACGCGAACAACGTCACCGCGGCGCTGACCACGCGCCTGCTGGACGACGATGGCGTCGAGCGGCTGTCGGCCAGCATCGGCCAGATCCGCTACCTCAGCCGGCAACGCGTGCTGGGCACCGACTGGACCGGCTCGGCCTACGTGGCCCAGCTCGACCTGCAATTGAACGACCGCTGGCGGGTGAACAGTTCCTGGCAGTGGAGCCCGAACAGCCGCGCCGTGGAGGCGGCCACGTTCGGTCTGCAGCGCCGCCTCGGCGATGCGGGCATCGTCAACCTCGCCTACCACTATCGGCGCGGCCGGCTGGAACAATACAGCGCCTCGGCGGTCTATCCGCTGTCGGACAGGTGGCGGTTGTTCGGCGCCTGGGCGTTTGCCCCGGCGATCGACACCACCTACAAGCTCCCCAGCGGCACCGTCGACGCGATGCTTGGCGTGGAGTACGACAGCTGTTGCGTCACCCTGCGGCTGGTCGACCGCAATTACGTCAACCAGTCCTACTACGGCACCACGTCGCCACCTTCCGGAAGCAACCTCAATCGGCGCGACAACGCGATCATGTTCGAAATCGTATTCAAGGGGCTGGGCTCGACCGGCGGCCAGATCGAACCGCTGCTGCGCCGTGATATTCTCGGCTATCAATAATCCATCGCCTCGGCGATCCAGGCTTTTTTCTCGATGAAGCAATTCCTTGCATCCCTCCTGCTCGCCTTGGCGATCGCCGTGCCTGCCCATGCGCAGTTGCTGCAGTCGGCCGCACCGGCGAACCAGTCGCTCGATCGCATCGTCGCGGTGGTCAACGACGACGTCATCCTGCAGAGCGAGCTGGACGACGCGGTGCGCACGATCCAGCAGCAGTACGCCGGCCGCGGGCAACTGCCGCCGATGGACGTGGTGACGCGGCAGGTGCTGAACCGGCTGATCCTGATGCGCCTGCAGGTGCAGCGCGCGCATGAACAAGGCATCTCGGTGTCCAGCGCCGACGTCGACCGCGCGGTCCAGGGGGTGGCGCAGCAGAACCGGCTCACCCCCGAGCAGTTGCGCGCGGCGGTCGAGCAGCAGGGCGGCAGCTTCGCCGCATTCCGCAAGGAACTGAGCGACCAGATCACCGTGCAGCGGCTGCACCAGAACGTGGTGCAAAGCTCGGTCTCGGTGACCGACAGCGAGATCGACAACCTGCTCGACAGCCCCACCTACAAGGCCGGCGAAGTGCACCTGGCGCACATCCAGGTGAGCATCCCCGGTGGCGCGGACGCCGCGGCGATCCAGGCCAGCCAGGCCAAGGCCGAGCAGGCCGCCGCCGCCGTCCAGGGCGGCATGGATTTCGGCGCCGCCGCGATCCGCTACTCCGACGCTTCCGATGCACTGGAAGGCGGCGACCTCGGCTGGCGGCGCATGGACGAGATTCCACCGGCGTTCGCCGACACGGTCGTCACGATGAAGCCGGGCCAGGTCAGCCAGATCCTGCGCGGCCCGACCGGCTTCCACATCCTCAAGCTCGTCGACCAGCGCAAGGGCGACCGCAAGATCGTCACCGAGTACCACGCGCGGCAGATCCTGATCAAGCCGAGCGAGCTGCTGAGCTCCGCCCAGGCACAGCAGAAGGCGCAGGACCTGTACCACCGCATCGTCGACAAGCACGAGGACTTCGCCGCGCTGGCGAAGGAGTTCTCCAAGGACGACACCACCGCCAACATCGGCGGCGACATGGGCTGGTTCCAGCCCTCGGCGTGGGGCGCGACGATCGCCGCCAAGCTGGCCTCGCTGAAGGACGGCCAGGTATCCGAGCCGTTCCAGAGTGAAGCCGGCTGGCATCTGCTGCAGCGCCTGGGTACGCGCCAGAGCGACCAGACCGTGGAGATCGAGCGCAACCAGGCGCGCCAGGCCATCGGCAACCGCAAGGCCGAGCAGGTCTACGACGACTACCTGCGCGACCTGCGTTCCAACGCCTACATCGAAATCCTCGTGCCGTCCCTGCGCGAGCCCGAGCAGGCGCCCGCCGACGGCGCCGCACCCCAGGCCAGCTGAGCGCGATGGCGCTCACCCGGCTGGCCGTCACCGCGGGCGAGCCGGCCGGCGTCGGTGCGGAGCTGCTGGTGCGGCTGGCCGGCACGTCGCTGGCGGCAAGCCTCGTCGCGATCACCGACCGCCACCTGCTCGAGCGCGCGGCGACACGCTGCGGCATGCACCTCGAATTGATCGACGACGACGGCGCACCGGCAGACTCCCGCGCCGCCGGCGCGCTGCGCGTGCGTCACGTGCCGCTGGCGACGAGGGAAGTGCCCGGCCACCCCGACCCGCGCAACGCGAGCCACGTGCTGGCCACCCTGGCCGAGGCCGCCGACGGCTGCATGGCCGGCCGTTATGCCGCGGTGGTCACCGCGCCACTGCAGAAGTCCTCGATCAACGATGCCGGCGTCGCCTTCCGCGGACACACCGAATTCTTCGCCGAACGCGCGGGCGCCGAGGTGGTGATGATGCTGGCCAGCCCGCAGCTGCGCGTGGCGCTGGCCACCACCCACCTGCCGCTGTCGGCCGTACCGGCGGCGATCACGCCCGCATTGCTGACCCGCGTGCTGCGCATCGTGGACGCCGAACTGCGCGGCAAGTTCGGCATCGACCAGCCACGCATCGCCGTGCTCGGACTCAATCCGCATGCCGGCGAGGGCGGCCACCTGGGCCGGGAAGAAATCGATACGCTGATCCCCGTGCTGGACGTCTTGCGCGGCGAGGGCATGCAGCTGCTCGGCCCGCTGCCCGCCGACACCGCCTTCGTGCCGGCGCAACGCACGCATTACGACGCGGTGCTGGCGATGTACCACGACCAGGCCTTGCCGGTGCTGAAGAGCGAAGCGTTCGATCGCACCGTGAACGTCACCCTGGGCCTGCCCTTCATCCGCACCTCGGTGGACCACGGCACCGCGCTGGATCTGGCCGGCACCGGCCGCGCCGATCCGTCCAGCCTGATCGCCGCAGCCAACCTCGCCATGACGCTGGTGGCGCGAAGGCGAGGAGTGAGTGGAGAGGAGTGAGGAGCGAGAGAGCCGCTCGCGCACTCATCTCCCCGACCTTCCACACACTCACTCCTCACTCCTCATTTCTCACTGCTCGCTCTGCCCCATGACCGCACGCCCCAAGAAAAGCTTCGGCCAGCACTTCCTGCACGACCGCCAATGCATCGAGCGCATCGTCGCGGCGATCGCACCGCGCGACGACGATTTCCTGGTCGAGATCGGCCCGGGCGAAGGCGCCCTGACGCTGCCCCTGCTGGGCGCGGCAGGCAAGCTCACGGCGATCGAGCTGGACACGGACCTGATCCCCGCCCTGCGTGCGCGCGCCGCCACGGTCGGTGCGCTGCACGTCCTGCACGCCGACGTGCTGAAGGTCGACTTCACCGCGATGGCGCACAGTCACGGCGTGCCGCGGTTGCGGCTGGCCGGCAACCTGCCCTACTACATCTCCAGCCCGATCCTGTTCCACTGCGTCGAGCACGCGGCGGCGATCGAGGACATGCACTTCATGCTGCAGAAGGAAGTCGTCGACAGGATGGCTGCCGCACCGGGCAGCAAAGTGTACGGCCGGTTGTCGGTCATGCTGCAGCTGGCGTGCCGGGTGGAACCGCTGTTCGACGTGCCGCCGGAGTCGTTCCGGCCGCCGCCGAAGGTCGACTCCGCCGTAGTGCGACTGCAGCCGCTGTCGCCGGAACAACGGCACGACGCCGACCCGCCGCAACTCTATGCCGTGGTGAAGGCGGCGTTCGCGCAACGGCGCAAGACGCTGTCCAACGCACTCAAGCAGGTGATGGACAGCGACGCGATCCGGCGCGCCGACGTGGACCCGCGCGCACGCGCCGAGACGCTGTCGCCGGCGGATTTCGTGCGCCTGGCCAAGGTCGTTCCGCCGGCGCAGTGAAGCCGTCGCGCACGCGCCGCCCCATTGGCGAGCGCAGGCCTTACAATCCGGGCATGACCGAACAATCCCCCTACACGATCGACGTGCAGGTGCAAACCCGCTTCGTTCCCGACCAGTCCAGGCCCGGGGACAACCGTTACGTTTTCGCCTACACCATCACCTTGCGCAACGCCGGCCAGCTGCCGGCGCGCCTGCTCGCGCGGCGCTGGCAGATCACCGACGCGAACGGCAAGGTCGAGGAAGTGAGCGGCGACGGCGTGGTCGGCGAACAGCCGTGGATGCGCCCCGGCGAGGATTTCGAATACACCTCCGGCGCGGTGCTGGAGACGCCGGTGGGCATCATGGGCGGCAGCTACCAGATGCTCGCCGACGACGGCACCGAGTTCGAGGCGCCGATCCCGACCTTCACCCTGTCCATCCCGCGTACGCTGCACTGATGGCCCGGGACTGACATGGCTACGTACGCCATCGGCGACGTGCAGGGCTGCTATCCCGAATTGCAACGCCTGCTGGAGAAACTGCGCTTCGACCCCGCGCGTGACCAGCTGTGGTTCTGCGGCGACCTGGTCAACCGCGGCGGGCAGTCGCTGGAAACACTGCGACTGATCCACGACCTGCGCGACTCGTGCGTTGTCACGCTGGGCAACCACGACCTCAGCCTGCTGGCGATCGCGCAGCGCAAGCCGGAGGCGCAGGCGCGGGTGAACCCCGAACTGCGCGAGGTGCTGTTTGCCGACGATGCACCGGTGCTGTTCGAATGGCTGCGCTCGCAGAAGCTGATGCACCACGACGAACAGCTCGACTGGGCGATGGTGCATGCCGGCCTCGCACCGGTGTGGACGCTGCGCCAGGCATTGCGTGCCGCCCAGGAGGTCGAGCGCGAGCTGTCCAGTCCGCGCCACCCGCGCCTGCTGCGCAACCTGTTCGGCAATCGTCCCGCGCAGTGGTCGAGCCGGCTGCAGGGCCAGGACCGTTACCGCGCCACCATCAACACCATGACGCGCATGCGCTACTGCGACGTCAACGGGCGCATCGACTTCGACGCCAAGGGCATCCCCGGCACGCAGAAGCCCGGCCTGTACCCGTGGTTTGCCGTGCCCGGCATGCGTCGACGCGACGTGCGTATCGTCTGCGGCCACTGGTCGGCGCTGGGCCGATTCGACGGACTGGGCGTGCACGCGATCGACACCGGCTGCGTCTGGGGCGGCAAGCTCACCGCACTGCAACTGGACGGCGAGGGGACGCACTACATCACCGTCAACGCCGAGCCGCATCGCAAGCGGCCGCCAGGCGGCGAGGACTGAAAGGCGAGGAGTGAGTGGAGAGGAGTGAGGAGTGAGAGCGGGCCGGACAGCTTTCTCTCACTCCTCACTCCTCTCCACTCACTCCTGCTTTCTGTCTCAGCTCAGCTGTCCGTGACAATGCTTGTACTTCTTGCCGGAGCCGCAGGGGCATGGCTCGTTGCGGCCGACCTTGGGGCCGGCATGCTGCACCGGTTGTGCGGCCAGGTGGGCACCGTCTTCCGGGGCCGCGCCGGCACTGCCGAACGCATCGGGCGGCGCGCCGCCGCCGGTGGCGAGCATCTGCTTCTGCAGGCGCTCGGCCATGCGCTGCTGCTCGGCCTCCATCGCGGCGACTTCCTCCTCGCTGCGGATGCGGATGCGCGCAAGCATCTGCACCACCTCGGACTTGATCCGCGCCAGCATGTCGGAGAACAGCTTGAACGCCTCGCGCTTGAACGCCTGCTTCGGGTCCTGCTGCGCGTAGCCCACCAGCGAGATGCCCTGGCGCAGGTAATCCATGCTGGAAAGATGGTCCTTCCAGGCGTTGTCGACCACGGTCAGCATCACGTGCTTTTCGAGCTGGCGCATGGTCTCGGCCCCGATCTGCGCCTCCTTGCCGTGGAACAGCTCGGCGACCGCCTCGTCCACGTGCTTGCGGATCATCTCGGCGTCGATCTCGCTCTGCTGCTCGACCCAGTGCTTGAGGTCGAGCGACAGGTTGAACTGGCTCTCCAGCTCGCGATCCAGGCCGGCGATATCCCACTGCTCGTCGATGGTCTGCGGCGGCACGTAGGTCTGAACCAGGGTCTGCACCACATCCTCGCGGATGTCGGCGACGGTGGCCGCGACCTCCTCGCCCTCCAGCAATTCGTCACGCTGGGTGTAGATCACCTTGCGCTGGTCGTTGGCGACGTCGTCGAACTCCAGCAGGTGCTTGCGGATGTCGAAGTTGTGCTGCTCGACCTTGCGCTGGGCCTTCTCGATCTGCCGGCTGATCATGCGATCTTCCAGCGCGTCGTCGTCCTTCATGCCGAAGCGCTTCATCCAGCGCACCAGGCCTTCGCCGCCGAAGATGCGCAGCAGGTTGTCCTCCAGCGACAGGTAGAAGCGCGAGGAGCCCGGGTCGCCCTGGCGGCCGGAGCGGCCGCGCAGCTGGTTGTCGATGCGCCGCGATTCGTGCCGCTCGGTGCCGATGATGTGCAGGCCGCCGGCGGCCAGCACCTGCTCGTGCCGCTTCTTCCACTCGGCCTTGACGCGCGCGCGGTCCACCTCGCTGGCGCCTTCGGGCAGTTCGGCCAGCGCGGCCTCGAGACTGCCGCCGAGCACGATGTCGGTACCGCGGCCGGCCATGTTGGTGGCGATGGTGACCTGGCCGGGCGCGCCGGCCTGCGCCACGATGTGCGCCTCGCGCTCGTGATGCTTGGCGTTGAGCACCTCGTGCGCCACGCCCGCCTTCTTCAGCAACCCGGACAGCAGCTCGGACACCTCGATCGAGGTGGTGCCGACCAGCACCGGCTGGCCGCGCTTGTGGCAGTCCTTGATGTCCTCGATCACCGAGTTGTACTTCGGTGTCTGCGACAGGAAGATCATGTCCGGGTTGTCCTTGCGGATCATCGGCTTGTGGGTGGGGATCACCACCACCTCCAGGCCGTAGATGCTCTGGAACTCGAACGCCTCGGTATCGGCCGTGCCGGTCATGCCGGCCAGCTTCTTGTACATGCGGAACAGGTTCTGGAACGTCACCGTGGCCAGCGTCTGGTTCTCGCGCTGGATCGGCACGCCCTCCTTCGCCTCGACCGCCTGGTGCAGGCCGTCGGACCAGCGTCGGCCGGCCAGGGTACGGCCAGTGAACTCGTCGACGATGATCACTTCGCCATCGCGCACGATGTAGTCGACGTCGCGCTGATAGATGCCGTTGGCGCGCAGGGCGGCGTTGAGATGATGAACCACCGCGAGATTCTTGGAGTCGTACAGGCCGCTGTCCTGGTCGATCACGCCGGCCTCGCGCAGCAGCTCGTCCGCGTGCTGCATGCCGGCCTCGGACAGATGCACCTGCTTCTGCTTCTCGTCGACCCAGTAGTCGCCCTCGCTGTCTTCCTCGGCCTGGCGGATCATCCGCGGCACGATCTTGTTGACGGCGATGTACAACTGCGGGGAATCCTCCGCCGGGCCGGAGATGATCAGGGGCGTGCGCGCCTCGTCGATCAGGATCGAGTCGACCTCGTCAACGATGGCGTAATGCAGGCCGCGCTGGTAGCGCTGCTCCTTGCTGAGCGCCATGTTGTCGCGCAGGTAGTCGAAGCCGAACTCGTTGTTGGTGCCGTAAGTGATGTCGGCCGCATACGCCGCGTGCTTGTCGGCGTGGTCCATGCCCGGGTACACCACGTCGACGGTCAGGTCGAGGAAGTTGTACAGCTTGCTCATCTGCGCCGAGTCGCGCCGCGCCAGGTAGTCGTTGACGGTGACCACGTGCACGCCTTTGCCCGCGATCGCGTTGAGGTATACCGGCAGCGTCGCCACCAGGGTCTTGCCTTCGCCAGTGCGCATCTCGGCGATCTTGCCCTGGTGCAGCACCATGCCACCGATCAACTGCACGTCGTACGGACGCATGCCCAGGGTGCGGCGCGAGGCCTCGCGGGCCACCGCGAAGGCTTCCGGCAGCAGCTTGTCCAGTGATTCGCCGGCGGCGTAACGCTGCTTGAACTCGGCAGTCTTGCCGCGCAACGCGGCATCGTCCAGTTTCTCCATCTCCGGTTCCAGCGCATTGATGCGATGGACCGTACGTGAAAGCTGACGCAGCACACGCTCGTTGCGGCTGCCAAACAGACTCGTCAGGGCACGATTGAACATCGATTTTCCGGTTGGGGGAACAAGACGCCCGCTGCACGCGCGAGCCAATCGGGCATGTTACTACATGCCCGGTACGGCTCACCCGCTCTGGCGGGATGGAGGTGCCCGCGCCGCGCGGGAACGCCGGCGAACCGTCAGGAACTGGCGGCTGCCGGGACCGGATTCAAGGGATCAGGGCATCCCTAGCGGTGGCTGCGCACGAACGCCAGCGGGTTGACCACGCGATCGTGGTACCAGACCTCGAAATGCACGTGCGAGCCGGTGGAGCGGCCGGTGGAGCCGGCCTGCGCGATCACGTCGCCGACCTGCACATGCTGGCCGGGATGCACGTCCAGCTTGCTGTTGTGGGCGTAGCGGGTCATGTAGCCGTTGCCGTGGTCGATCTCGACCACGTTGCCGTAGCCGCGACGCACGCCGGCGAAGGTCACCATGCCTTCGGCCACGGCATGCACCGGCGTGCCGAACGGCGTGGCGATGTCGATGCCGGTGTGCCGCGCCGACTGGCCGTCGAACGGGTCGGGACGCACGCCGAAATAGGATGAGATGTAGCCATGCACGGGCATGCCGGTGGGCTTCAGGTTCGACTCGATGCGGGCATCGAGCAACAGGCTCTGCAGCGCCGACAACTGCGCCTGCTGGACGTTGAACTGGCCGGTGAGGCGGTCGATGCCGACCTCCAGCGAGGGCGGCATGGCGTAACCGGTGCTGCTGGTGTCCTCGACACCACCGACGGCGGGCGGCTGGTCGAAGTTGAACTCGCCGCTGTCGAGCTTGCCCACCTGCACCAGGCGCTCACCGAGCGCGTTCAGGCGGGTCGACTGCGCCTGCAGCTGGCCCAGCTTGAGCGCCAGGGCGTCCAGGCTGCGCTGCGCATCCGCGCGCACGCCGCCGAGTTCGGCGTTCTGCCGGCGGATCTGCTGCTGCAGGTCGTGGATCTGGCTCAGCGCGCGGTCGCGCGGGCTGGCGATGGCGAGGGTCAGCGCGCCGCCCAGGGCCAGGCAGCCCAACACGCCCAGCGACAACATCGAGAACAGCTTCCAGCGCACCCGCCGGCTGGCCAGATCCAGGGTTTTAGGCAGCTTGCGGGCACGTGAGACGAGTATGATCTGCATGTCTTTCCAAAATCGAATGTCGGCACCATGCACCGCGCGGAACCCGCCACTTCCCGTCGCCGCGACAACGGACCGAAATCCCTTGCCGATTGCGGCTCCTTCGCGTCGCTGGCCCGAAAGGCCGACGCGCTGGAAGCGCTGGACCGCGCACTGCGCCAGACGTTGCCATCGCCGCTGCGCGAACAGGTCAGATTCGCCAATCTGCGCAACAACCGCCTCGTCTTCCTGGCGTCTTCACCGGCCTGGGCGTCACGCCTGCGCTTGATGCAGGCACAGATCCTTGCCTCCGCAAGCGCCGTCGGCGCCTGCGCCAGTTCAGTCACCGTGAAAGTGGCTCCCCAACCACCGGCCGTTACCGTGCCGGAGCAGTCAAAACCGCTTTCGCCAGCCGCGGCCGCCCACCTCAGGGCTGCCGCTGCCTCGTCCACAGACCCCGAATGGCGGGATCTGTTCCTTCAGCTGGCGTCCTTCGCCGAAACCGCTGATTCCCCCGAGAAACCCTCGTACTGAAGGGCGTTCCTGCGAGACGCGCCGCGTCTTGCCGCCGCGGCCGAACCCGCGAGAGCTGCGTTTATACCACGTGAAGAGTTAATGAAAAGTCCAGCCCTCGCCGGGCTGTGACCCAACCCGCGCGGCGAGTGTGTCGCGGTCAACAAAAATGGCCGGATCTTGCGATCCGGCCATTCGGGTGGGCAGTGCCGGAACAGGCCGGCGTGGTTTCGGGTGTCAGATCGCCTGGGCCGGGTGGGCGTAGGAGATCGGCGACACCGCCGGATCCTCGTGGTAGCTGACCTCTTCCCACGCCGAGGCATCGGCGATCAGGGCGCGCAGCAGCTTGTTGTTCAACTCGTGGCCCGACTTGTGCGCGTGATAGGCGCCGATCAGGCTGTGGCCGAGCAGGTACAGGTCGCCGATGGCGTCCAGGATCTTGTGCTTGACGAACTCGTCCTCGTAACGCAGGCCGTCCTCGTTGAGCACGCGGTAGTCGTCGAGCACCACGGCGTTGTCCATCGAGCCGCCCAGCGCCAGGTTGTGCTCGCGCAGCATCTCGATGTCACGCATGAAACCGAAGGTGCGCGCGCGGCTGACTTCCTTGACGAAAGAGGTGGTGGAGAAGTCGATCTCGGCGCGCGAGGTGCGCTTGGAGATGATCGGGTGGTTGAAGTCGATCGAGAAGCCCACCTTGAAGCCTTCGAACGGCTCGAAGCTGGCCCACTTGTCGCCTTCCTGCACCTTGATCGGCTTCTTGATGCGGATGAAGCGCTTGGCCACCGGCTGCTCCTCGATGCCGGCGGACTGCAGCAGGAACACGAACGGTCCCGCACTGCCATCCATGATCGGCACTTCCGGCGCCGACAGGTCGACGTAGGCGTTGTCGATGCCGAGCCCGGCCATCGCCGACAACAGGTGTTCGACGGTGGCCACGCGCACTTCACCATTCATGAGCGTGGTGGACAGGCGTGTGTCGCCGACGTTGTCCTGGCGTGCGCGGATGTCCACCGGCGGATCGAGATCCGTCCGACGGAAAACGATGCCCGTGTTCGGCGCGGCGGGACGCAAGGTCATGTAGACCTTGTCGCCCGTGTGCAAGCCGACACCGGTCGCCCGGATGATGTTTTTAAGCGTACGCTGCTTGATCATTATTGTTGGGACCCGTGGAGGCAGCAGCCAATCAGGAGCGGATGCTAACACAGTTTTAACCTGGGATAAAAGCAAACCGCACCGTACAGTCTGGTTAAGCCTTCATCTTTCTTTCATCCTTGGGAACTGGCGCACATTTGG
Source organism: Rhodanobacter sp. UC4448_H15 (assembly GCF_052978265.1). The sequence goes on from NZ_CM129665.1 coordinate 3,438,925, forward strand.
CGCCCGCCAGCGCCGAAAGATAAGGAGCGAAGCCCGGGCCTGGGACGGGAATCCGGCCCGGGACATCGCTTCGGCACCGCGGCGACAAATCCGCGGCCCTGCCCCGCGCGCCCATCCCGGCGCACGGCATCGGGTGCCAACCAACCGCCGTCGCCGCAGCCATCGTCGCGCCATCGCGGACCTTGCAAACGGCCTGCCGCAAGGCAGCCATTCGTGAGGCAATGGAGTGACTGACCGACCCGGCGGGCGATCGTTCAACGCATCGACATGCTCCGCAATGCTCCTCAATCAGCCTGCCGGCGCAGGAATGCCGGGATGTCCAGGTAATCGAGGCCGGCATCGCCATGCTTGGCCGCTGCGCTGGACTCGGTCCGAGCCTGCACCTCCGGCTGGGCATAGTCCACCACCTCGTTGCCGGTGCCGGTGCGCAGCACCACCGGGCGCGGACGCATCTGCATCTGCTGGGTTTCGACCATGCGGATCGGCGGCTGGCTGCGCGAGGCATTGGCGCGGTTGAGGCCGGTGGCCACCACGGTCACGCGCACGTCGTCCTTCATGTCCGGGTCCAGCGAGGTGCCGATCACCACGGTGGCGTCTTCGCTGGCGAAGTCGTGGATGATGCGGCCGATCTCGTCGAACTCGCGCATGGTGAGGTTCGGACCGGCGGTGACGTTGACCAGGATGCCGCAGGCGCCGTTCAGGTTGACGTCCTCCAGCAGCGGGTTCTTGATCGCCGCCTCGGCCGCCGCCTGGGCGCGATCGTCACCGCGGGCGGTGCCCGAGCCCATCATGGCCAGGCCCATCTCCGACATCACGGTGCGCACGTCGGCGAAGTCGACGTTGATCAGGCCAGGGGCGGTGATCAGGTCGGCGATGCCCTGCACGGCGCCCTGCAGCACGTCGTTGGCGGCCTTGAACGCGTTGAGCAGGGTGACCTCGCGGCCGAGCACGCTGAGCAGCTTCTCGTTCGGCACGGTGATCAGCGAGTCGACGTGCTGCGACAGGTCCTCGATGCCCTTCAGGGCGACCTGCATGCGCCGGCGGCCCTCGAACGGGAACGGCTTGGTGACGACCGCGACCGTCAGGATGCCCTTCTCCTTGGCCAGCTGCGCCACCACCGGCGCCGCGCCGGTGCCGGTGCCGCCGCCCATGCCGGCGGTGATGAACACCATGTCGGCGCCTTCGAGCATCGCCTCGATCCGTTCGCGGTCCTCCAGCGCGGCCTGCCGGCCGACCTCGGGATTCGCGCCGGCGCCGAGACCCTTGGTCACGTTGCCGCCGAGTTGCAGGTGGGTGCGCGAGCCGCAGTTGGTCATCGCCTGGGCATCGGTATTGGCGACGACGAACTCGACGCCTTCGATGTTGGCGTTGAGCATGTGCGCCACGGCGTTGCCACCGCCGCCGCCCACGCCGATCACCTTGATGACTGCATTGGGTGCAAGTTTATCGATCAGTTCAAACATTTCCCGTCCTCCGTAGAGTTGTTGTCGTTTTAACCGCGGGGAGCGACTCCTGTCGGCCCGTGGTGGTGGGTGGATTTCCTTCCACCCGGGGCGGCAGCTCCTGCGCCGCCCGAAACCGCATTGCTAGAAATTCCGCGTGAGCCAGCCGCGCAGCTTGTCGACCATCCCGCCCATGCTGCTGCCCACCGGTCCGCCGACCCGCGCGCCGCCGGCGCGCGCGCCATGCAGCAGCAGACCTACGCCAGTGGCATGCAACGGACTGGAAACCACCTCGCCGAGACCCTCGACTTGCTGCGGCAGGCCGATGCGCACCATCTTGTGGAAGATCTCCTCGGCCAGCTCCAGCGCGCCTTCCATCTTCGAGGCGCCGCCGGTAAGCACCACGCCGGCGGCGACCAGGCTCTCGTAGCCGGAGCGGCGCAACTGGTCCTGCACCATCTCGAAGATTTCCTCGTAGCGCGCCTGCACGCTCTGCGCCAGCGACTGCCGCGCCAGCCGGCGCGGTGGACGATCGCCGACGCTGGGCACCTGGATGGTTTCCTCCGCATGCGCCAGCCCGGTCAGCGCGCAGGCGTACTTGATCTTGATCTCCTCCGCGTGCGCGGTAGGCGTGTGCACGCCGTAGGCGATGTCGCTGGTGACCTGGTCGCCGCCGACCGGCAGCGACGCGGTGTGGCGAATCGAACCCTGGGTGTAGATCGCAATGTCGGTGGTGCCCGCGCCGATGTCGACCAGGCACACGCCGAGCTCGCGCTCGTCGTCGGTCAGCACCGCCTTGGCGCTGGCCAGCGCGGAAGGAACCAGCTCATCGACGGTGAGTCCGCAGCGCTGGATGCACTTGGAGATGTTCTGCACCGCGGCGGCAGCGCCGGTGACCAGGTGCACGTTGGCCTCCAGTCGCACGCCGCTCATGCCGACCGGGCGGCGGATGCCGTCCTGGCCGTCGATGCGGTATTCCTGCGACTCCTTGTAGAGCACCTTGCGATCGGCCGGGATCGCCACCGCGCTGGCGGCCTCTAGCACCTGTTCCAGGTCGGCGGCGGTGACCTCGCGCTCGCGGATCGCCGCGTTGCCGTGCGAGTTGCGCGTTTCCAGGTGGCTGCCGGAGATCGAGGCGTAGACCGATCGGATGTCGCAACCGGCCATCAGCTCGGCCTCCTCCACCGCGCGCTGGATCGAGTGCACGGTCGATTCGATGTCGACCACCGAGCCACGCTTCATGCCGCGCGAGACGTGGGTGCCGATGCCGATCACGGTGATCGGCTCGCCCGGTTCGTACTCGCCGACGATCGCCACCACCTTGGAGGTGCCGATGTCCAGGCCGACGACCAGCTGCTTTTCATTGCGCGTTTTCATGGCGAGACAGTCATGAGCGGGGTGAACCTCCAGCCGGGGCGCCGGCCGCGTCGGGCCAGCGCACGGCAAAGCCGTTGGTGTAGCGAAGATCGGCGTAAACGAAGCCGTCGGCATGGCCGGCGATCAGCTGCGGGTAGACGTCGAGGAAACGATGCAGCCGGCGGCCGGCCTGCTCGCGGTCGCCGATCACGATGCGCGCGCCGCTGCCAGTGGTGACGCTCCAGCTGCCGCGTTCGGTCAGCGCCACGCCATTGATGCGCAGGTGGGTGCCGGCAAACGCCTTGCTGACATCGGCGTAGAAGCTCACCACCTCGGCCAGCCGCGCATCCGGACCACTCAGGCCGGGCAAGGCGGTCAACTGATCTACGCCGGGGGCGTCGAACACGCGGCCCTGGCGGCTGATCAGCTGCCTGTCATTCCAGCGCGCGAACGGCTGGCGCTCGTAGATGCGCAGTTGCAAGGTATCGGGCCAGCGCTTGCGCGCCTCCACCGACTCCACCCACGGCAACGCGGCGACAGCCTTCTGCACCGCATCGAGATCCAGCGCGAAGAAACCCTTGCCCAGTCGCGGCAGCACCGCCGTGCGGATCTCGGCAGCAGTGACGTGCTTGAACTCCGCCTGCACGGTCAGCTGGGTCACCGGCCAGCGATCGGCGGCAAACCACCCGCGCAGCAACCCGACGACCGGCAACGCGACGAGCGCGATCGCCAGGCACCAGGCAGCGAGGCGGATGGGGCCTTTCACTTTGCGTCTCCTTCGGAGTCGCGGGAATAGGGAATAGGGAATGGGGAATAGGCAGAGCCGGCGTCTGCTGTTTGATGTTCCGATTCCCTATTCCCTATTCCCCATTCCCGCTGGAAGCTTGTTTCCAGCACACGCCAGCACAGTTCCTGGTAGTCGATGCCGGCGGCGGCGGCGGCCTTGGGCACCAGCGAGTGCGAGGTCATGCCGGGGGCGGTGTTGACCTCCAGCAGCCAGGGACGGCCGTTGCGGTCGCGCATCACGTCGACGCGGCCCCAGCCGGCGCAACCCAGCGCGTCGAACGCAGCCAGCGACAGCACCGCCAGTTCGTCCGCCGCGGCACCTTCGGCACCGGGGCAGATGTACTGGGTGTCCTCGGCCACGTACTTGGCGTTGTAGTCGTAGAACGCTCCCTTGGGCACGATATGGATGCTCGGCAGCACCTGGCGGCCGAGAATGGCGACGGTGAGTTCGTCGCCCTCGATCAGGGTTTCCATCAGCAGATCGCCCGGATAGCGCTCGGCCAATTCGACCGCCGCGGCCAGGTCCTGCTCGGCGAACACCCGGGTCACGCCGACGCTGGAGCCTTCGCATGCGGGCTTGACGATCAGCGGATAGCCGATCCGCCGCGCCGCGGCGAGCACGTCCGCGCCACGCGGCAGCGCGGCGAAGGTCGGCGTGGACAGGCCCAGCGATTGCCACACGCGCTTGGAGCGGGTCTTGTCCATCGACAACGCCGAACCGAGCACGCCCGAACCGGTGTACGGCACGTGCAGCGATTCCAGCGCACCTTGCAGCACGCCATCCTCGCCACCGCCGTGCTGGCCGTGCAGGATGTTGAACACACGCGCGAAGTGGCCCGCGCGCAGCGCGTCGAGCAGGGCCGGGATACCGTCGATCGCATGCGCGTCGACGCCGCGCGCGCGCAGTGCGACCAGCACGTTGCGGCCGGAATCCAGCGACACCTCGCGCTCGGCCGAGCTGCCGCCCATGACCACCGCCACACGGCCGAACTGCGCGGGATCGGTGATGCGGGAGGTGCCCGGATTCGTGATTGCGGCCATCATGCGGCCCCCTTCGTCTTGAGTTGGCCGGCGTTCGCCAGCTCGACCGCCGCCGCGCCGATGTCGCCGGCGCCGAGCAGCAGCAACAGGTCGCCGTCGTGCAGCAGGCTGGGCAGGCTGGTGCGGAACTCGCGCGGATGCTCGACCAGCACCGGGTCGACCTTGCCGCGCGCACGCACGGCACGCGCCAGCGCGCGGCCGTCGGCGCCGGCGATCGGCGCCTCGCCGGCCGGGTACACATCGGTCAGCACCAGCACGTCGGCGTCGGCCAGCACGTTGGCAAAATCGTCCAGCAGGTCGCGCGTGCGGCTGTAGCGGTGCGGCTGGAAGGCCACTACCAGGCGCCGCTCCGGCCAGCCGCCGCGCACCGCCGCGAACACCGCCGCAATCTCGCGCGGGTGGTGGCCGTAGTCGTCGACCAGCAGCACGCGGCCGCCATCGATGGCGAGCTCGCCGCGCCGATGGAAGCGCCGGCCCACGCCCTGGAAACCCTTCAGTGCGGCGGCGATCGCCGCCACCTCGACACCGAGCTGCCAGCCGATCGTGGCGGCGGCCAGCGCGTTGAGGACGTTGTGCCGCCCGGGCAGGTTCAGCGTGACCGGCACGGCCGCCGCGCCATCGGGCAACTGCAGTTCGAAATGCATCTCGAAACCCTGCTGGCGCAGGTTCAGCGCGCGCACGTCGGCGTCCGCGCTGTCGATGCCGTAACGGATCACCCGGCGATTGGTGGCCTTGGCCAGCGCGGCCACTTCCGGGTCGTCCACGCACAGCACCGCCAGGCCGTAGAACGGCAGCCGGTGCAGGAAATCGGCGAACGCCTTCTTCACCTCGGCGAAGTCGCCGTGGTAGTTCTCCAGGTGGTCGGCGTCGATGTTGGTGATCGCGGCGATCACCGGCGACAACAGCAGGAACGAGCCGTCCGACTCGTCCGCTTCGGCCACCAGGTACTGGCCGGTGCCGAGCCGCGCGTTGGCGCCGGCCGCATTGAGCTGGCCGCCGATCACGAAGGTCGGGTCGTAACCGGCCTCGGCCAGGACGCTGGCGGTGAGGCTGGTGGTGGTGGTCTTGCCGTGCGTGCCGGCGATCGCGATGCCGCGGCGAAAACGCATCAGCTCGCCCAGCATTTCCGCACGCGGGATCACCGGGATGCGCGCCGCGAGAGCAGCAGCCAGCTCCGGGTTGTCCGCCTTGATCGCGCTGGAGGTGACCACCACGTCGGCGCCGGCGACGTTCTCCGCGGCGTGGCCCACGTGCACGGTGAGGCCCAGCCGCTGCAGCCGCTGCACCGTGGGTGAGCCGGCACGGTCGGAACCGGACACCGCGTAGCCCAGGTTGTGCAGCACCTCGGCGATGCCGCTCATGCCCACGCCGCCGATGCCGATGAAATGCACCCGGCGAAACGTGCTCATCGGGTCCTGCTGGGCGGAGAGCCGGCTCATGCAGCCACCTCCGTGCAGGCGCGCGCGATCACCTGCGCCGCGTCGGGCTTGGCCAGCGTGCGTGCCGCTTCGGCCATGGCCAGCAGGGCGGTTCGATCGCCGAGCAGCGCAGCCAACCGCTGCGCCAGTTGTTGGTTGTCCAGTGCATTCTCCTGCATGATCTCGGCGGCGCCGACCGCCGCAAGCACCTCCGCGTTGCGCGTCTGGTGGTCGTCCACCGCGTACGGAAACGGCACCAGCAAGGCGCCGAGCCCGGCGGCGGAAAGTTCGGCCAGGGTCAGCGCACCAGCACGGCAGACCGCCAGGTCCGCCCAGCCGTAGGCATCGGCCATGTCGTCGATGAAGGCCACCACGCGCGCTTCCACGCCGGCCTGCGCATACGCCGCGCGTGCCTCGTCGAGGCCACGACTGCCGCACTGGTGCAACACCTCGGGACGCTGCCCGGGTTCGAGTCGGGCCAGCGCCTGCGGCACCGCGAGATTCAGCGCACGCGCCCCAAGGCTGCCGCCCAGCACCAGCAGGCGTGGCGCACCCGGGCGATCGGCCATGCGTTGCGCCGGCGGCGGCAGCGCGCCGATCACCGCACGCACCGGATTGCCGACCCACTGCGCCTGCGGCAGCACGCCGTCGAAGCCGGCCAGCACGCGGCGCGCCAATGCGGCCAGCTTGCGGTTGGTGAAACCGGCCACGCGATTCTGTTCATGCACCAGCAGCGGCCGCCGCAGCAGCCACGCGGCGAGACCGCCGGGGCCGGCCACGTAGCCACCCATCGACAGCACGCTGCGCGGACGCAGCCGCCGCAGCAACGCCAGCGAGGCAAGAAGCGCGCGCAGCAGCATCAGCGGCGCCAGCAGCCGGGTCTTCCAGCCCTTTCCGCGCAAACCGCCCACCGCCACCGTGTGCAACTCGATCCCGTGCGCCGGCACCACCCGCGTCTCCATCCCGCCGACCGCCCCCAGCCACGCCACCGGCACACCTTGCCCGCGCAGGCATTCGGCCACCGCCAGTCCCGGGAAGATGTGTCCACCGGTGCCGCCGGCCATGATGAGCACCGGTCGCGGATCGGCAAAAGCAGGCCGCGCCCCGCGCCGGTCTTCGCCCATTCCCGATTCCCGCGTCGCGGCGTTCATGCGGCCTCCGCCTCGCGCGGCGTCACCGCGGCATTCGCGTCGGCCACGGTCACGGCTGCCGGCATGCGCGTGGCCATCTGGCGGGCGTCCAGCGCGCGGTTGATCTCGAAGGTGGCGCGCAGCAGCACGCCGGCCATGGCACAGGTGAGCACCATCGAGGAGCCGCCGTAGCTGATCAGTGGCAGGGTCAGGCCCTTGGTCGGCAAGGCGCCGAGGTTCACGCCCACCGACACGATCGCCTGCATCGCCAGCATCAGCGACACGCCGAACGCCACGTAGCCGGCGAAGCGCTGGCCCACGTCGACACCCTTCAGGCCCACCTGCAGGCCGCGCCACACGGCCAGCGCGAACAGGCCGATCACCAGCACCACGCCGGCCAGCCCCAGCTCCTCGCCGATCACCGCGAAGATGAAATCGGTGTGCGCCTCGGGCAGGTAGGAGAGTTTCAGCACGCTGGACCCCAGGCCCACGCCGTCCCACTCGCCGCGGCCGATCGCCATCAGCGACTGGGTCAGCTGGAAGCCGTCGTTGAACGGGTCCTTCCATGGGTCGAGGAACGAGGTCAGCCGCTTCATGCGGTAGCTCTCGCCGGTCGCCGCGATGTACAGCAGCGGCATCAGCGGCAAGCCCATCAGGAACAGGAAGATCGGCCGCGCCCCGCCCAGCCAGACCATCGCGATGGTCACCGCGATCACCAGCGTGGCCGAGCCGAAATCCGGCTGCACCAGCAGCAGCAGCACGATGATGCCGGCCACGGCGATCGGCTTGATCAGGCCGAGGAAACGGTTCTCCACGCTGTCGCGGTGGCGTACCAGATAGCTGGCGATGTAGATCACCAGGATCAGCTTCACCGCCTCCACCGGCTGGAACGTGGTCACCAGCAGGTTGAGCCAGCGCCGCGCGCCGTTGATGCGCATGCCCAGGTGCGGCACGAACACCGCCAGCAGCAGCAGGAACGCCAGGGCCAGCAGCGGAAACGCGTACTTCTCCAGCAGCCGCAGCTCCGTGCGCATGGCCAACCCGGCCGCGACCATGCCGATCCCGAGGAACACCAGGTGCCGGCGCAGGAAATAGAACGCACCCAGCTCCTGGCTGTCCGCCACCGCGATCGAACTGGACGCCACCATCACCACCCCGATGCTGGCCAGCCCCACCAGCGCAACCAGCAGCCACGGGTCGAAATGCCCCCGCGGGCCATTGCGACGACGAGCCTGGGAGGCGGCGTCAAACATTTGCTTGCTCCGCTGCGAGGGAATAGGAAATAGGGAATAGGGAATGGGAAGAGCATGCGGGCGCACGGTCGCGACGCACTGCGCGCTCTTTCCCATTCCCTATTCCCGATTCCCTATTCCCGGCTTTCATCAGCGCACCTTCAACGTGGCAAGACCGACCAGCACGAGGACGACGGAGATGATCCAGAAGCGCACGATCACGCGCGGCTCGGGCCAGCCCTTCAGTTCGAAGTGGTGGTGCACCGGCGCCATGCGGAACACCCGCTTGCCGGTGAGCCTGAAGCTGGCCACCTGGATCATCACCGAGGCGGTTTCCATCACGAACACGCCGCCCATCACCAGCAGCACGATCTCCTGACGCACGATCACCGCGATGCAACCCAGTGCCGCGCCGATCGCCAGCGCGCCCACGTCGCCCATGAACACCTGCGCCGGATAGGTGTTGAACCACAGGAAGCCCAGCCCCGCCCCGGCCAGCGCGCCGGTGACGATCGCCAGCTCGCCCGCGCCGGGAATCGCCGGCACGCCGAGGTACTCGGAGAACACCCGGTTGCCGGCCACGTAGGCGAACACGCCCAGCGCGCCAGAGACCAGCACCGTCGGCATGATCGCCAGCCCATCCAGCCCGTCGGTGAGGTTCACCGCGTTGGAGAAGCCCACGATCATGAAGTAGGTGATCACCACGAAGAACAGCCCCAGCGGCACCACCACGTGCTTGAACAGCGGCACGTACAGCGCGGTCTCCGCCACAGTGGCGCCATGCACGGCGTGCGGCGCGGTGTAGAACAGGAACAGCGCCGCGCCGAGCCCGAACACCGACTGCCAGAAATATTTCCAGCGGCTGGCCAGACCGCGGCTGTCCTTCAGCACCAGCTTGCGGTAGTCGTCGTAGAAACCGATCGCGCCGAAGCTCAGCAGCACGCCGAGCACCACCCATACGTAACGGTTGTGCACGTCGGCCCACAGCAGGGTGGCCACGGTGACCGAGAGCAGGATCATCACGCCGCCCATGGTCGGCGTGCCGGCCTTGACCAGGTGCGTCTGCGGACCGTCGCTGCGCACCACCTGGCCGGCCTTCAGCGCGGCCAGGCGGTTGATCAGCCACGGCCCGCACAGCAGCGACAGCGACAGCGCGGTGAGCGCAGCCATGATGGCGCGGAAGGTGATGTACTGGAACAGATGCAGGGCGGTGAAATGCCGCGCCATCCAGTCGGCCAGCTCAAGCAGCATCGTTCGCACCTCCGTGGGCGGGCGCGGCAATGAGCGCGGCCACCACCTGTTCCATGCCGGCCGAACGCGAACCCTTGACCAGGCAGGTGACGCCCGCATGCAGCTGCGCGCGCAGCGCGTCGATCAGGGCCGGCTTGTCGGAAAAATGCTCGCCGCCGGCGCCGAACGCCTCCACCGTGGCCGCGCCCAGCGGACCGACCGCGAACAGGCGATCGACGCCGCGCTCGCGCGCCCGCTCACCGATGCCCGCATGCAGCGCACGCGCGTCCGCGCCCAGCTCGGCCATGTCGCCCAGCACCAGCCAGCGCTCGCCGCCGGCCAGCAGCAGCGTGTCGATGGCAGCCGCCATGGAACCGGGGTTGGCGTTGTAGCTGTCGTCGATGACCATCCAGCCGCCGACGGCAACCAGGCGGCGCAGGCGACCGGCCACGCCGGAAACCTGCTCCAGCCCGGCAACGATGGTTTCCAGCGGCACCTGCAACGCCAGCGCCACCGCAGTGGCGGCCAGTGCGTTGGCCACGTTGTGGCGACCGGGCAGCGGCAAATTCACCTCGGCCTCGCCCGCCGGCGTGTGCAGCATGAAGCGCGAACCGTCGGCGCGCAGTTCGATCGCACCGGCGCGCACGTCGGCCGGTTGCTCCAGGCCGAAACGCAGCGTCTTGCGCGCACCGGCGAGCCCGCCGAAGAAGCTGGCAAAGCTGTCGTCCGCGTTGATGATGGCAATGCCGTCGGCCGGCAAGGCCTGGTACAGCGCGCCCTTGGTTTCGGCCACGCCCTCGATGCTGCCCATGCGTTCAAGATGGGCCGGCGCGATGAGCGTGACGAGGCCGATATCTGGCCGTGCGATGGCAGCGAGATAGGCGATGTCGCCGGGCTTGCCCGCACCCATCTCGAACACCGCGTATTCGGTGTCGCGCGGCATTGCCAGCAGGCTCAGCGGCAGGCCCAGCTCGTTGTTGTAGTTGCCGCTGCTGACGTGCGTGCGGCCATGGCGCGACAGGATCGAGGCGACCAGGGTCTTCACCGTGGTCTTGCCGTTGGAACCGGTGATGCCGACCACGCGCACGTCGCGTTGCGCGCGCACCGCGCTGGCCAGGTCGCCCAGCGCCACCTCGACGTCGTCGACGCGCAGCTGCGGCAGCGCGCTGTCGACCGGATGCGTCACCAGCGCCGCCACCGCGCCGCGGGCCAGCGCTTCGTCCAGGTAGTCGTGGCCGTCCACGTGCTCGCCCTTGATCGCCGCGAACAGTTCGCCCGGGCGCAGCTTGCGCGTGTCGATCGCCACGCCGGTGATCTCGGCCTGCTCCAACGTCGCGTCGCCGTCGAGCAGGCGACCGTGCAGCCACATCGCGATGGCGCCCAGCCGCATCATGCGTGCGACTCCCGGCCCAGCCGGTCCAGCGCGGTGCGCGCCACTGCCAGATCGTCGAACGGATGCTTGCCGGTGGCGCCGTCCTGGTAGGTTTCGTGGCCCTTGCCGGCAATCAGCACCACGTCGCCGGCGCGGGCCAGCTCCAGCGCGTCGGCAATCGCCACCGCGCGATCGCGCTGGACCGCCATCGCCTTTGCGTCGGCCATGCCGGCCACGATTTGCGCCACGATCGCGTCGCCGTCCTCGCCACGCGGGTTGTCGTCGGTGACGATGGCGATGTCCGCCAGCCGCGCCGCGATCGCGCCCATCAGCGGGCGCTTGCCGGTGTCGCGTTCGCCGCCGCAACCGAACACGCAGATCAGCTTGCCCGCGCAATGCGCGCGCAGGGCGGTCAGCGCCTGCTCCAGCGCATCAGGCGTGTGCGCATAGTCGACTACCACCAGCGGCAGGCCGTGCCATCCGCCCAACCGGTTCATCCGGCCATTGACCGGTTGCAACTGCCCGGCCACCTGCACGATGCGTTCGAACGGTTCGCCCAGTGCGCCAAGGCAGGCGATCACGGCGAGCAGGTTGGCGACGTTGAAGCGGCCGAGCAGGTGGCTGTGCAGTGCGCGGCTGCCCCACGGCGTGCGCAATTGAAAGCTGAGCCCGCTGGCCGAAGTCACCACGTCTTCGGCGGCGACATCCGCCGCGCTCTCGCCGGCCGCGCTGAAGCGCAGCACGCGCAGGTTGTCGGGCAGCGTGCCGGCCAGTTCGCGGCCGAAGCCGTCGTCGCTGTTGAGTGCTGCCACGCGCAGGCCCGGCATCGCGAACAGCATGGCCTTGGCCGCGCCGTAGGCTTCCATCGAGCCGTGATAGTCGAGGTGGTCGCGGGTGAGATTGGTGAAGGCCGCCGCCTCGAATTCCACCCCGGCCACGCGCCCCTGCACCAGCGCGTGCGAGGACACTTCCATCGCCACGTGGCTGACGCCGGCATCGCGGAAGCGCGCCAGCAGCGCCTGCACGCTGATCGCGTCGGGCGTGGTGCGCTCGCCTTCGAGCAACTGGCCATGCACGCCGGCGCCCAGCGTGCCGATGGTCGCGGCGCGGTGGCCGAGCGCCGTCCAGGCCTGCGCCAGCAACTGCACGCACGAGGTCTTGCCGTTGGTGCCGGTGACGCCGACCACGCGCATCGACTCGCTGGGCCGGTCGTGGAAGCGCGCCGCGATCTCGCCCACCTGCGCATGCAGGTCGTCGATCCACAGCACCGGCACGTCGAGCGCCGCGACATCCTCGGCCGGGGCTTCGGCCAGCACCACGCGGGCACCACGCTGCACCGCGTTGGCGGCGAACGCGATGCCGTGCGCGCGGCCGCCGCGCAGCGCGAAGAACGCATCGCCGCGGCGCACCTGGCGCGAGTCCAGGGTCATGCCGGACACCACCATGCGCGCCGCCGCCGGGTTTGCCGCCAGCTGCGCATCGGCGATCCCCAGCAGCAGCTGATCGAGGTGGCCGGTGCTCATGGCGTGCCCTCGTCGATCGGCGCGTCGTCGATCGGCGCTTCGACCGGCGGCTTGCTGCCCGCGAGGCCGCCGGCGCCCTGCAGCGGGCCGCCGACGTACCAGCGGCCGATGTTGTCCGGCGGCACGTCGAGCAGGCGCAGCGCACCGCTCATCACGCGCGAGAACACCGGCGCGGAGACCATGCCGCCGTAGTAGCTGCCCTTGCTCGGGTTGTCGACCACCACCACGCCGACCAGGCGCGGGTTGGTGGCCGGCACGATGCCGGCGAATGCCGCGGTGTAGCTGTGCTTGTCGTAGCCGCCGGCGTTGGCCTTGTGCGCGGTGCCGGTCTTGCCGGCGACCGCGTAATTGGCGATGCGCGCCTGCGGCGCGGTGCTGCCGGGGCCGGTCACGGTCTCCATCATCCCGATCAGCTCGTGCGCCACCTCGGGCGAGATGATCTGGCGCGAGGGCGTCTCCGCGTCCTTGATGAAGCTCGGGCCATGCATCAGGCCGTTGTCGGCGATGGTGGCGTAGGCGTTGGCCAGCTGCAGCACGGTGACGTTGAGGCCGTAGCCGTAGCCGAGGATGGCCTTTTCCAGCGGCCGCCAGTCGGCGCCGATGCGCAGGTAGCCGGAGGCTTCGCCGGGGAAGCCGCTGTTGGTGCTGTTGCCGAAACCGAAGGCGCGGTAGGTGTCGTACATCAGCGTGGTGTCCAGATCCATCGCGATGTGCGCCGCGCCCACGTTGCTGGACTTGGTGATCACGCCGGTCGGCGTCAGCAGGCCGTAGTTGTGCGTGTCGTGGATGTCGTGGCCCTGGAAAAACCAGTGTCCGCCGGTGGTGTCGATGATCGGGCTGGTGGGGGTGAACTTGCCGCTGGACAGCGCCGCGGCCATCAGGATCGGCTTGATCGTCGAGCCCGGTTCGAGCACGTCGGTCATCGCGCGGTTGCGGCGCTGGCCGGCGCGGCTGGAGTCGAGCGCGTTGGGGTTGTAGGTGGGCAGGTTGACCATCGCCAACACCTCCCCGGTATGCACGTCGAGGATCACCATCGAGGCCGAATCGGCCTGGAACTTGTCCACGGTGCTCTTCAGTTCGCTGTAGGCCAGGAACTGGATGCGCCGGTCGATGCTGAGGGTGAGGTTGCGTCCCGGCTTGGGTGCGCGCACCTGCTCGACGTCTTCCACCACGTGGCCCATGCGGTCACGGATCACCCGCTTGGCGCCGGGCTTGCCCGAGAGCCAGTCGTCGTAGGCCAGCTCCAGCCCCTCCTGGCCGTGGTCGTCGATATTGGTGAAACCCAGCACGTGCGCGGTGACCCCGCCGGATGGGTAGAAGCGCTTGAACTCGCGCTGGCCGTTGATGCCGGGGATGCCCAGGTCCAGTACCGCCTGCGCGGCTTCGGGCGACATCTGGCGACGCAGATAGACGAACTCGCGGTCCGAGCGCTGGGCCAGGCGGCTCTTCAGCTCGTCCGCATTCACGCCCAGCGCGCGCGCCAGATCCGGGATGCGCTGGTCGTTGTCCAGCACCTCGGAGGGATTGGCCCAGATCGAGGTCACCGGCGTCGACACCGCCAGCGGCTCGCCATTGCGGTCGAAGATGGTGCCGCGCGAGACCGGGATCGGCATCTCGCGCAGGAAGCGCGCGTCGCCCTGGCGCTGGTAGAACTGCTTGCGTACCACCTGCAGGTCGAACGCTCGCGCGACCAGGCCGGTGGCGGTAAGCCCGAGCAGGCCGGCGACCAGATACATGCGCCGGCGCGCGCTGGGGCCGCTCGCCTGGCGGCGACCGCGTGCGGCTGGCTTGGCGTGTTTGCGCATGTCCATCAGCGCAGCAACCGGATGTCTTGCGGGCGCGGATCGACCATGCCCAGCTTCTGCCGTGCCTCGTCGTCGATGCGACGCGGCTCGGCGTAGGTGGCCTGCTCCAGTTCCAGGCGGCCGTATTCGATGTTGAGGTCGTCGCGCTGGTTCTGCAGCTGGGTCAGTTGCACGAACAGCACGCGGCTTTCGTGGCGCGTCCACACCACGCCCAGCGCGCTGGCCACCGCGGCCACCAGCAGGAGTGCGCAGATCACGGTGCTGATCAGCTTCACGCGGCGACCTCCCGCGGCAGCTTCTCGGCCACGCGCAGCACCGCCGAGCGTGACCGCGGATTGGCGGCCAGCTCGGCCTCGGACGGGAATTGCGCCTTGCCGATTGCCACCAACTGCGCCGGCGCCCCCTGCACTGGCGGTCCGCGACGACTGTTCTGCACGCGTCCGGAGTGGTCGCGGATGAACAGCTTCACCGCGCGATCCTCCAGCGAGTGGAAACTGATCACCGACAGCCGCCCGCCCGGCTTGAGCCGTTCCAGCGCGGCGTCCAGACCCTGCTGCAAGGCGTCCAGCTCGCCGTTCACGCGAATGCGCAGCGCCTGGAAGCTGCGCGTGGCCGGATGCTTGCCCGGCTCGCGCCGGCCCACCACGCGCTCGATCAGCGCGGCCAGCTGGCCGGTGCGGGTGAACGGGGTGGCGTCGCGATCGGCCACGATGGCGCGGGCGATGCGCCGGCTGTGGCGCTCCTCGCCGTAATTCCACAGCACGTCGGCAATCTCGCGCTCGCTGGCGTGAGCGAGGAAATCGGCGGCGCTCTCGCCCTGCGTGGTGTCCATGCGCATGTCCAGCGGCGCATCGGCCATGAAGCTGAAGCCCCGCGCGGCCTCGTCCAGTTGCGGCGACGAGACGCCCAGGTCGAGCAGCACGCCGTCGAGCCCGGCGGCGGTCTCGTCCCATTCGGCCAGGCTGGAGAAGTTGGCGTGGCGGATCGCCACCCGTGCGTCGGCGGCAAACTCGGCCCGCGCAGCGGCGATCGCGGCCGGATCGCGATCCATCAACAAGAGCCGGCCGGCCGGACCCAGGCGCGACAGCACCGCGCGCGCATGACCACCGCGCCCGAACGTGCCGTCCAGATAGCGCCCGTCTGCCTGCACGGACAATCCCTCCACCGCCTCGCCCAGCATCACCGGGACATGCTGCAATTGCACCGAGCGCACTCCCGTCCCATCCCGCATGATTCCGCCACGCCCGCGCCTGTGGATTACAGGCGCAGCTCTGCCATTTCGCTGGTGATCTCGTCTTCGCCGATGCTCTGGCGGATCTTGGCCAGGTGCGCCTGCTCGCTCCACAGTTCGAATTTGTTGCCCATGCCGAGCAGCACCGCCTTCTTCTCGATGCCGGTGGTGGCCCGCTGGCTGGCCGGCAGCAGGATGCGCGCGGCACTGTCGGGCTCGACCACGGCGGCGGCGCCGACCAGCTTCATCTGCATGTCGCGATGGGCCGCCTTGACCTTGGGCAGCTGGTTCACCTGATCGCGCACCTTTTCCCACTCGTCATGCGGAAACAGCCACAGGCAACCCGGTTCGAACGGGTTGTAGGTGACCACCAGACGATTGGCGCACTCGCCAGCCACCTGCTCCCGATACGCGGTCGGGATGGCCAGGCGGCCCTTGTCGTCGATGGTGATGGCGGTTTCGCCCTGGAACACGGTCAGCAGACTCCACTAAAACCCACGATTTCACACTGAAAGCCACGATAGTCTCGCCCGCTGAGACTGTCAAGCCGAAATTGCTTGTGAATCAAGGAGTAAAGGCGAAGTCTGAATGTATGTGCAGGATATTCTCAGGAAGGCCGACAAGGTGGTTGAAAGCAGGGAATTTTTTGCGGCGACCCTGCAGCCGGTTTGCGGCCGAGGCCAGCCGCTTGGCGCTTCCGCGCCCCCGTGACCGACGCACGCGGATGAATCGCCGTTCATCGGCACGCGCAGTCGACGCCGCGACAGGTCAGTCGCGGCGTCGGCGGTACGGAAAGAGGTGGAGTCGGCCTGTAAGCCGGGTTCTGTACGCCTTGCGGCGCGACAGTCATTCCTCTCGGCCAGGCGTCGCCGCCTGGCTCCAGCAACCTACCCGGGAACAACGCGGGCCGCGTTATCGTTCCCCTATTTGGTCTTGCTCCGAGTGGGGTTTACCGTGCCGTACGGCGTTGGCCCCGTACGCGGTGCGCTCTTGCCGCACCCTTTCACCCTTGCCTGATCCTCTTGCGAGGCCATCGGCGGTCTGCTCTCTGTTGCACTGGCCGTCAGCTCACGCTGCCCAGGAGTTACCTGGCACTCTGCCCTGTGGAGCCCGGACTTTCCTCGATGCGCTTGCGCGCGACGCGACTGCCCGGCCGACTCCGTGGCCAGTGTACTCGGTCGGGATGGGACGCGGCGCATCGGACGGGCACTGCCGGCGTTCAACACGGCACCCGATGGTTTTATCCGCCTCAGCGGGGCGGTCGCCGACACGCAGTGTTGGCATCGTCCGACTTTATTTTGAGCTCACATGTGCTGGGCAAATGCTGATACTTGACACCTTACAGAGGGGGGGTAGCGTTTTTGAACAGGGGATGAATTTGGAGTACCAATGATGAGGATTATCGAAATGGAATCCATGATTATTCCGAACAAGGTGAAAGCCATTGGCTTGATTCTGCTGCTTGTGTGCGGTGGCGTGAGTAATTATGTATTTGCGGCATCGCCCATGCCTGGTGCATTTGGAGCGCACGGCACTGACCTCGCTGCAGCCATCCAAGCTCAATCTTCCTCCACCGGCTTCGAGCTGAATTACTTCCATGCCGAGAGGGCATCCAAGACTTACGCCATTCGACTTAAGAATGGATTAAGCGCTTCGTTTGACTTCCAGAACGGTACCGTCACACTAGTGGATGTTACGGGCAGCCAGTCAACGCTCCCGCTCGAGCGGGTTCTGCTGCAAGTCACGAATGGTAATGGCCAAGCAGCCAGCCAAATGTACGATCAAATGTATCAGTCCATCAGCGCCGCCAAGTCCGACGCGATCATGGTGCATGCAGGACCACGGAGTGCTAACGCCAACTTTCGTCCGTCGACTGGGGGGCTAAGGAACGTCAATCCGAGTTTTTTCTTTCCGCCACCACGCGATACGGGCGGGCTTGGCGACGACGACGGTTCTCTGTGGGCCACTCCAACCGGTGGCGACTGTTTCCCAATCCCTGGTTCATGCAACGAATGGGCGGGAGGCTTGTCAGACTGGGGCCCTGGTGGCATGTCAAATTGGGGTTCGTACGATCTATGGTGGGGTAGCGCATTCGGGGACGCCCCTCCAACAAGTCAGCCGCCGCGTCCAGACGGTTGCGCTCCGAACGACATAGATTGCATTCTCTATGAGCATGACCGACAGAACGCTTGCGACGATATGGGCACGGATAATTTGGCGCAAGGCGGAAATGACCTGGCAGCTGGCACAGCATGTGGGCTTGCCGAGACGGGTGTAGGAGCAGTGGTATGCGCTGCCGCGATCGTGCCGTTCGTGATCGGCTTGCACAAGCTGCACAAAGATACGGTGACATGCCACACCCCTTACCCAGGTCGCTAACTTGAACTCGTCACCGACGTCACTACTTAGGTATGGGGGCTTATGACGAATCAAAAGCAAATTCTGACGAAAGCCGATGACACGCAGTCGTCCAGTTGGCGTCATTATGCAATTTGGCTAGCATTGTCGGGCTCAGTGATCATAAACGGACTAGTGGCCTATCGGCGCCACCAGAGGGGCGAGGACTGGCTTTCGGCGTTTGGACTCACGCCCGATCCGGAACTTCTCCGGCTTGTCGGGGATGTCGGAGTTCCGATAGTCATGATCACGTTGATCATGCAACAAGTGCGGAGGCTGCCACCGAGCCGGGAGAAAACCGCGACGAGCTGGCTGGGTTGGTCACTCTTCGTCTTTCTGTTCGTGTGGTGGTTTCCTTTGCGCGAAATGCTTTTCGGACCATAGCATTGCCCAGGGGGGTCGTGATCTGGACCCAAGAAAAAGGGAAATGGAAAACGAGGAACCGATAATCGGAAAAGCGCTCAAGACTTGAACGGGTCTCTACCCTCTCCATCCCCTACTCTTGGTACAGAAGCTTGCGCGGCGCCCCGCTGATCGCCGCCGCCAGCTTCGCGGCCTTCGCCGGCGGCAACTCCTCACGCAGGATTGCGAAGATGCGCTTGCCTTCGGCGAGTTTCGCGTCGGCTTCCTCACCGCGCCCCGCCACCAGGATTACGTGTTCGCCGCGTTGCTGGTCGGGATCGGCGGCGACGCGCGCGGCCAACGCCGCCAGCGGTTCGCCCAGCACGGTTTCGAACATCTTGGTCAGTTCGCGCGCGAGCACGGCTTCGCGCTCGGCGCCGAACACGTCGCGCATGTCGGCCAGGCTTTCGGCGACGCGGTGCGAGGACTCATAGAAGATGATCGTGCGCGGCTCGCCGGCCAGTTCCCGCAGCCGGCTGCGGCGCGCGGCGGCCTTGGCCGGCAGGAAGCCCTCGAACACGAAGCGGTCGCTGGGCAGCCCGGCGACGGACAGCGCGGCAATCGCCGCGCAGGCGCCAGGCAGCGGCGCGCAGCGGATGCCTGCCGCACGCGCCGCGCGCACCAGGCGAAAACCGGGATCCGAAATCAGCGGCGTGCCGGCGTCGGAAATCAGCGCCACCGATTCACCACCCTGCAGGCGCGCCACCAGCGCATCGACCACCTCGCGCTCGTTGTGGTCGTGCAGGGCGACCAGCGGCGTGGCGACGCCGTGATGCAGCAGCAGCGGGCGGCTGTGGCGGGTGTCCTCCGCGGCGATCACGGCCACCGCGCGCAGCGTCTCGATGGCGCGGGCGGACAGATCGTCGCGATGCCCGATCGGCGTGGCCACCACCCACAGGCAGCCGGGTTGAACACGAGACATCGGGCACTCCATGAGCCGGCGGGACGATCGGCTATCATCGCGCATTGACGACCATGACGACCAAGGGATTTCCCATGCGCTTCATGCGCCTCGCGCGAGTCATCCTCACGGCCTTGCTGTTCGCGCTCGCATTGAATGCGTGCGTTCCGACCGGCGCGGTGCGTTCGCCGGCGGAAATCGCCGCCGCGCAGCACGCCAGCGCGCTGGCGCAGCAGGGCCAGTTCGACCAGGCCGCCCAGGCCTGGCTGCAGCTTGCCGCGCAATCGTCCGCACGCGCCGACAGCTATCGTCTGCAGGCCGCCGAGGCGTGGCGCCAGGAAGGTCGCATCGAACAGGCCGCGCCGGTGCTGGACAAGATCCGGCGCGAGCGGCTGAGCGGCGACGAACCGCTGCGCCTGGACCTGCTGCGGGCGGAGTTGGCGCTGGACCAGCACGACGCGCGCACCGCCCTGCGCCTGACCAGCCAGCCGAACGTGTCCGTGCCGCCTTCGCTGCAGCTGCGCCTGCTGGAACTGCGCGCCCGCGCCATGAAGGATTCCGGCGACCTGTGGGGCGCCGCGCGCACCCGCGTGCAGATGGATGCCGAACTGCAAGGCTTCGACCAGGCGCAGAACCGGCGCCAGGCGCTGGATCTGCTCGCCAGGCTCGGCATCGCGCCGCTGCAACACCGCGCCGCCGCGATGAAGCCCGGCGACCGCATGCTGCCGTGGATCAACGAGGCCCTGCGCCAGCTCGGTGTCAGCGTGGCGCAGCCGCAGCCGGAATTGCAGCAAGCGGTGGGCATGCTGCTGCCCGAAGCCGGCGCCAACGTGCGCGAAGGCTACAAGGTGCCGGCCCAGGTCGCCCTGCTGTTGCCGGCCGATGGCGACTACGCCGCCGCCAGCACACCGATCCGCCAGGGTTTCTTCGCCGCCTATTTCGATGCGGGCCGCAACCACGCGCCGCGGCCGACGGTACGCAGCTACAACAGCCACGGCACGGCCGACGGCGCGGTGCAGGCCTACCAGCAGGCGGTGCGCGACGGCGCCCGGCTGGTGGTCGGCCCGTTGACCCGCGGTGAAGTCGCGGCGGTGTTCGCGCTGCCGCAACTGCCGGTGCCGGTGCTGGCGCTGAACCACCCGGACGACCGCCAGCTGCCCGCCGGCAACGCCAGCGAGTTCGGCCTGCTGCCGGAAACCGAGGGCGCGCAGGCCGCCGACCACATGGCCGAGCGCGGCCTGCTGCACGCCTACGTGATGATCTCCGGCGACGACTTCGCGCAACGCGCGGCGAGCGCATTCAAGGCCGAGCTGATCTCCCGCGGCGGCGACGTGGTGGCCATGACGGTGCTGCCGAGCGGCGCCACCAGTTTCGCCGACGGGATCAAGAACCTGCAGTTGCCCACGGCCAGCGCGGCACCGGCGCCGGCCGCCGCGGCAAGCACCGCCGACGCCGCGACGGCGACGCCCGCCGCCCCCGCCGATACCGGCATCTTCATCAGCATGCGCCCCAACCAGGCGCGGCTGCTGATGCCGCAACTGCGCATCGCCCAGGTCCAGCTGCCGGTGTTCGCCACCTCGCACGTGTACGCCGGCAGCGACGACGCGCCAGCCAATCGCGACCTGGACGGCGTCGAGTTCTGCGACGCGCCCTGGCTGTTCGACGCGCAGCCCGGCCTGCCCGACCGTGCGGCGATCGCGGCGAAGCTGCCCGCCGCCCGCGATGGCGCCGCGCGCCTGTTCGCGTTCGGCATGGACGCGTGGAGCCTGGTGCCCTACCTCGACTGGCTGAAGGCGCATCCGGGCAGCTACATGCCGGGCGCCACCGGGCAGCTGGCCGCCGATCCGTTCGGCCGCATCCGCCGCGTGCTGACCTGGGCGAAGTTCGAGAATGGCGTGGCGCGCCCGCTCAGCGGCAACCTGCAGATCGACTCGGTACCTTCGCCGCCGCCGGCGGCGCCGGCGCCGGCCAGTTCCAGCGCCGACGCCAACCCCGCCGGCTGATGCGCGCGGCCGGCGACGACTTCGAACAGCGCGCCTGCGTCGCGCTCGAACGCGCCGGCCTGAAGCTGCTGGCGCGCAACTACACCACCCGCCACGGCGAACTGGACCTGGTGATGCGCGATGGCGACACCGTGGTCTTCGTCGAGGTGCGCTACCGCAAGAGCGCCAGCCACGGCGACGCCGCCACCTCGGTCACCGCAAGCAAGCAGGCCAAGCTGATCCACGCCGCGCAGCACTGGCTGGCCGCCCACCCGCAGCATGCGCGACGCCCGTGCCGCTTCGATGTGGTCAGCTACGACGGCCCGGTCGACGCACTGCAAAGGCAATGGTTGCGTGATGCCTTCGAGGCGGGTTGAGTCCGGCGCGGTGCGATAATCGCGGCATGGCCCTGCCCGTCCCCCTGCTCGACACCCTGCGCGCGATCTTTCCCGGCGACGCGCTGGACAGCGGCGACGACGCCCTGCGCACCGCGGCGGGCGACTACTCGCGCCATGCGCACCGGCCGGACGTCGTGGTCTATCCCGCCACGCACGCGCAGGTGGAGTCACTGGTTCGCGCCTGTCGCGAGCATCGCGTGCCGCTCACCGCGCGCGGCGGCGGCACCAGTTCCACCGGCGCTTCGGTGCCGCTGGCCGGCGGCGTGGTGGCAAATTTCCAGCGCATGGATCGTATCGTGCGCATTGCGCCAGGCGATCGCCTCGCGGTGGTCGAACCGGGCGTCACCAACGAGGCCTTGCAGCAGGCGCTGGCCCCGCACGGGTTCTTCTGGGCGCCCGATCCGGGCTCGGCACCGTGGTGCACGATAGGCGGCAATCTCGCCTGCAACGCAGGCGGACCGCGCGCGCTGAAATACGGCGCCACCCGCGACAACGTGCTGGGCTTGCGCGCCGTGGCCGGCACCGGCGCAGGTTTCGCGGCCGGCACGCACACCACCAAGGATTCCACCGGCTACGACCTCACGCGCCTGATCATCGGCTCGGAAGGCACGCTGGCGCTCGTCACCGAGGCCACGCTCAAGCTCACGCCCCGGCCCTCCGCGGTGCGCTCGCTACGCGCCACCTATCGCGACACGGCCAGCGCGGCGCAGGCGGTCGCGCGCATCATGGCGCAGCCGGTGACGCCCGCGGCGCTGGAATTCATGGATGCGCTGGCGCTCAAGCTGGCGCGCGACCACGCGCCGGACGCGGACGTGCCGCAGGCGGGCGCGCTGCTGCTGATCGAGGTCGACGGCACGCCGGAAACCGTCAGCTTCGCGCAGGACGCCGTGGCGCGCGCCGCGCGCGGCGAAGGCCTGATCGCGCTGGACATCGCGGCGGACGCCAGCGAAAACGCCGCGCTGTGGGCCGCGCGCAAGGCGCTCTCGTTCGCCCAGCGCGCGGCGACCCAGCACAAGATCAACGAAGACGTGGCGGTGCCGGTGAGCCGTCTGCCCGAACTCGTCGCCGGCGCGCAGGCGCTGGCCGCCAAGCATGCGGTCCCGCTGGTGTGTTTCGGCCACGCCGGCAACGGCAACCTGCACGTGAACCTGCTGCCGCGCGACGTGGACGAGATCGAACGTGGCTACGCCGCACTGCCCGAACTGTTCGCGCTGGTGATCGCGCTGGGCGGCACGCTGTCGGGCGAGCACGGCATCGGCGTGGTGAAGCGCGACTACCTGCCGCTGGCGCTGGGCGAGTCGACCATCGCGTTGATGCGCTCGGTCAAGGCCGCGTTCGATCCGGATGGCATCCTCAACCCCGGCAAGGTGGTTTGAGGGCCGGTAATGGGGAACAGGAAACAGGGAATGGAGAAGACGAAGAAAAAGCCAGGCTTGATGCAGCAGCAGCACGCCATGGATACCCTGCTGGCGGAGATCCGCTGCGGCCACACCTGCGCGATGCAACAGCCGCCGGGGCGGCGGCCGGTGCTGCAGGCTTCCGTGCGGTCGCGCCTGCTGATTGTCAGCCAGGCGCCGGGGCGCAAGGTGGAGGAGAGCGGCATCCCCTTCGATGACGTCAGCGGCGAACGCCTGCGCGACTGGCTGCAGATCGACCGCGACACGTTCTATGACGCCGAGCGCGTGGCGATCGTGCCGATGGATTTCTGCTATCCCGGCAAGGGCAGGAGTGGCGACCTGCCGCCGCGGCCGGCATGCGCCGCGATCTGGCATCCGCGCCTGTTTTCGTTGCTCACCGGCGTGCAACTGACGCTCGCCATCGGGCAGTACGCGCAGGTGGGCATGCTCGGCGACGCACGTGATGCCACGCTCACCGACACCGTGCGCAACTGGCGCACGCACCTGGCCCGCGGCGTGCTGCCGCTGCCGCATCCGAGCCCGCGCAACCGGCCGTGGGTGATGCACAACCTGTGGTTCGAAGCCGAGTTGCTGCCGGTGCTGCGCGAGCGCGTCGCGGGCGCGCTGAACACCGTCCCCGAACCAGGATAGCCCGCAGGAGCCCGCTCGCGGGCGATGCTTTTGGGGCCGGATCAGGGATTCGCAATTCGCAATTCGCAAAGGCGAGAGCAAGGGCATCGCCCGCGAGCGGGCTCCTGCGGGCGGCGCGACGGCTTCCGTTGCAACGTGCCTTGCCGGTTTCCGGGGGATTCTCTAACCTGCCCCGCTACGACATCGTGGCCACGGGGCCGACCCCGGCCTTGCAGGGGAACCCTCGTCCATGAGCCTCAAGCTCCGCCTCACCGTACTCAATTTCTTCCAGTACTACATCTGGGGCGCGTGGCTGCTGACCATCGGCACCTGGTGGTTCCAGAACCAGCACTGGTCGGGTACCAGCTTCGGCGCGATCTTCTCGACCATGGGCATCGCCTCGCTGTTCATGCCCTCGCTGGTCGGCATCGTGGCGGACAAGTGGATCAATGCCGAACGCCTGTACGGCATGCTGCAGATCTGCGGCGCGGTGGTGCTGTTCTCGATCCCGCACGTCACCGATCCGGAACAGATGTTCTGGGTGATGCTGCTGAACATGTGCTTCTACATGCCCACCATCTCGCTGGCGATCACGGTGGCCTACAACGCGCTCAAGCAGGATGGGCTCGACGTGGTCGTCACCTATCCGCCGATCCGCGTGTGGGGCACGATCGGTTTCATCGCCGCGACCTGGACCACCAGCCTGCTCGGCTTCAAGGCCTCGCCCGCACAGTTCCACGTGGCAGCGGCTGCTTCGCTGCTGCTGGGCCTCTACGCCTTCACCCTGCCCAAGTGCCCGCCCAAGCTGGGCGCCGCCGAGGGCCGCAGCCTGGTCGACAGGCTCGGCCTCACCTCGTTCGTGCTGTTCAAGAACCGCAACATGGCGGTGTTCTTCATCTTCGCGATGCTGCTGGGCGCGGCGCTGCAGCTGACCAACGCCTACGGCGACGCCTTCCTCAGCGACTTCGTCAAGGTGCCCGAGTACGCCAACCTGCTGGCGGTGAAGTACTCGACCATCATCATCTCCATCTCGCAGTTCTCCGAAACCGCGTTCATCCTGACCATCCCGTTCTTCCTCAAGCGCTTCGGCATCAAGGCGGTGATGACGATGAGCATGCTGGCATGGGTGCTGCGCTTCGGCCTGTTCGCGTTCGGCGACCCGGCCGGCGGGCTGTGGATGATCGTGCTCTCGTGCATCGTCTACGGCATGGCGTTCGACTTCTTCAACATCTCCGGCTCGCTGTTCGTGGAAAGCCAGGCCGACCCGAAGATCCGCGCCAGCGCGCAGGGCCTGTTCATGCTGATGACCAACGGCGTGGGGGCGGTGCTGGGCAGCCTGATCGCCGGCTTCGTGATCGACCATTTCTTCACCGACCACAGCTGCAATGACACGGTGCTGATCTGCAAGGACTGGCACGGCATCTGGCTGGCCTTCGCCGGCTACTCGCTGGTGATGGCGCTGCTGTTCGTGCCGCTGTTCAAGCACCGGCACGACCGCGCCGCCGCGCAACGGGTGGTGCCCACGCACTGATCCGGCGGCGGCCGGTCACGGATTGTTATTGCGAATCATTTTCATTTACCATGCGCCTCCTCATGCCGGAGGCCACATGTCCCTTGCCGTTCGCCCGCTCATCCCCTTGCTCGCCCTTGCCCTCGCCGGCACCGCCCAGGCGGCCGACCAGATCTCCGCCGTCACGCTCGAACGGGTCGAGGTTTCCGAAAGCACCCTGCGCATGCCGCAGAGCCAGGGCGCGCTGCCGACCACGATCACGGTGATCACCGCCGAGGATCTGCGCCAGCAGTTGGCGATCAACCCGGACCTCTCCGACGCCATCGGCAACCTGCTGCCCTCGTTCGCCCCCTCGACGCAGAAGCTCAGCTCGCGCGGGCAGACCCTGCGCGGACGCAACCCGCTGTACATGATCGACGGCGTGCCGCAATCGAGCCCGCTGCGCAACGGTTCGCGCGATGCCTACACGATCGACCCGGCGATGATCGAGCGGATCGAGATCGTCGAGGGTTCCAACGCGATGCAGGGGCTGGGCGCCGCCGGCGGCATCATCAACATCATCACCAGGCGTGCACCGAAGCAGGACGGCCTGCGCCAGGAAGTCACCGCCAACGCCAGCGCGCCCACCCGCGGCGGCAACGGCCTGGGCTACGGCGCCTCGTACCTGCTCGCCGCGCGCAGCGGCGCGTTCGAGTTGGTCGCCGGCGCGGCGTGGCGCGAGCGCGGCATGTACGCGGACGCCAAGGGACGGCTGATCGGCGTCGACGGCACCCAGGGCGACCTGATGGATTCGGCGAGCACCGACGGCTTCCTCAAGCTCGGCTACGACTTCACCGACACGCGCCACCTGCAGCTCACCGTCAACCGCTTCGACCTCAAGGGCCACGGCGACTACACCGCCGTGTCCGGCGACATGGCCAACGACCTGCCGACCACGTCGGTGCGCGGCAAGCAACCCGGCGACGCCCCGCGCAACCGCGTGCTGACCAGCAGCCTGGACTACCGCGACACCGCGCTGGCCGGCGGCGAGCTGCGCGCCCAGCTCTACCACCAGAAGAACCGCGAGCTGTTCGGCGGCGGCACGTTCGGCACCTTCCAGGACCCGGCCTATGGCCCCGGCCTGCTGTTCGACCAGTCGCAGAATGTCTCGACCAAGGACGGCGCGCGGCTGTCATGGGCACGGCGCGGCCTGCTCGACGACACGCTCACCGTGCTGGCCGGCGCCGACGGCTACCGCGACACCACCTTCCAGGAACTGACCCACACCGGCCGCCACTGGGTGCCGGACAGCACCTACACCGGCTGGGCGCCGTTCCTGCAGGCCGAATACTGGCCGCTGCACACGCTGTCGCTGTCCGGCGGCCTGCGCCGCGAGCACGGCACGCTGGATGTGCCCACGTTCCAGACGCTCGCCTTCTACAACGCCGTCACCGTGCAGGGCGGCAAGCCCAGCTTCAGCAAGACGCTGCCGAACTTCGGTGCGGTCTGGTACCTCACCGGCCAACTCAACCTGTTCGCCAGCTACGCCGAGGGCTACACCCTGCCCGACGTGGGGCGCGTGCTGCGCGCGATCAAACAGCCCGGCCAGAGCGTGGCCGACTTCCTCGACCTGAAACCGGTGGTGTCGGACAACCGCGAGGCGGGCGTCGAGTATCTCGGCGAACGCGCGGGGGCGCGCCTGAGCTACTACGTCTCGCGCTCGCGGCTGGGTTCGGTGCTGGTGTTCGACGCGCCCAACCAGGTCTACAACGTGATGCGCCAGCGCGTGTCCATCAGCGGCTGGGAGGCGCGCGCGAACTGGCAGCCGCTGGAAGGCACCCGGCTGGATGCCTCCTTCGCGATCAACCGCGGCCGCTCCGACCGCAACAGCGACGGCAGGATCGACTCGGACCTGGACGGCGCCAACATCGCGCCCAACCGGCTCAACCTGTCGTGGACGCAACGCTGGAACGACGCCTGGTCGAGCTACCTGCAACTGAGCCACCTGTACAGCCGCGACTTCAGCACGCTGGGCCAGCGCACGGCGCACTTCGACGGCTACGGCACCGCCGACGCCTACGTGAAATGGCAAACCAGGAGCGCCGGCGACTGGACGCTGGGCGTGCAGAACCTCGCCAACAAGCAATACATCAACTATGTCTCGCAGACCGTCGGCGACGACGACTCGTACTTCGCCGGCCGCGGCCGCGTGGTCTCGCTGACCTGGCAGCAGGCCTTCTGAAGTGTCCGCCGCCGCGACCGCGATCGAGGCATCCGCGCGCCGCGCCGACGCGGTGCGGTACTGGCTCAAGCGCCTGCACCGGTGGGTCGGCCTCAGCGTCGGGCTGGTCTACGCGCTGATCGCGCTCAGCGGCAGCGTGCTGGTGCTGCAGGGTCCGCTGCTGCGGCTGCTGCATCCGCCGCTGGCCGCACATGCGTTGCCCGACGCGGCGGCGCGCGCGGCCGTGCTATCGCGCATCACGCACGAATGGCCGTCCAGGGGACTGCGCGGCGCCGATCTGCCGACCGCCGGGCTGCCGGTATGGCAACTGTATTTTTCCGACGGCTCACGGCGCTACCTCGATCCCACCAGCGGCGACCTGCTGCTGACGCGTGCACCCGGCAGCGACCTGCTGCTGACCTTGCGCGACTGGCACACCCACCTGCTCGCCGGGAAAACCGGCGAGGCCGTGCTGGGCGTGCTTGGCTGGCTCATGCTGGGGCTGCTGCTTTCCGGCGTGTGGCTGTGGTGGCCGGGCCGGCGGAACCTGCGCGGCAGCCTGCGCCTCCATACCCAGCCACCGGCACGGCGCTGGGTCAGCTGGCATCGCAGCATCGGCGCGCTCAGCCTGCCGTTGCTGCTGCTGGTGACCCTGACCGGCACCTTGATGGTCTACGGCAAAGGCACCCGGCACGTCCTGCAGACACTGTTCGCGGATGCGCCGGCCACGCCGACGCCGGCCCGCATCGCGCCGCGCCCACAGGCGATCGACTGGGCGGCGGTGCTCGACGCCGCGCAGCACGCGCTGCCGGGCGCCGAATTGCGCCGCATCGCGCTGCCCTCGGCCGACGACGGCCGCGTGACGATCCGCGCGCGGGCGCCGGGCGAATGGCATCCGGTCGGGCGCAGCCAGGTGTGGCTCGATCCCTACCGGGCCCAGGTGCTGGGCGCCGTCGACGCCACCGCCGAGGGCACCGGCGCGCGCATCAGCAACGCGGTCTATCCGCTGCACGCCGGCAGCGTGGGCGGCCTGGCCGGGACGCTGCTGGTGCTGCTGTGCGGCCTGCTGCCGCCATTCTTCCTGGTGACCGGGTTCCTGTTCTGGCGCACGCGCCAGCGGCGCCAGCGCCGATAAGCCAGCGCCGATAAGCGATCCCGGAGGCCGTCGGCGCGGCCGTTTCCGCGATTCACCTACAATGGGCGGATGCAAATCGGCCCTTACCTGATCGACCCGCCGCTGGTGCTCGCCCCGATGGCGGGCGTCACCGACAAGCCGTTCCGCCTGCTGTGCAAGCAGCTGGGCGCGGGCCTGGCCGTGTCCGAGATGACCAGCGCCGACCCGTCCCTGTGGCAGACGCGCAAGTCGCTGCGCCGGATGGACCACGCCGGCGAACCCGAGCCGGTCAGCGTGCAGATCGCCGGCTACGATCCCGCGATGCTGGCCGAGGCGGCCCGCTTCAACGTCGCCAATGGCGCGCAGCTCATCGACATCAACATGGGTTGCCCGGCGAAGAAGGTGTGCAATGTGTGGTCCGGTTCCGCGCTGCTGCAGGACGAGCCGCTGGTGGCGCGTATCGTGAAGGCGGTGGTGGAGGCGGTGGACGTGCCGGTGACACTCAAGATCCGCACCGGCTGGAACCGCGAGAACAAGAATGCGCTGAACATTGCGCACATCGCCGAGGACGCCGGCATTGCCGCGCTGGCCGTGCACGGCCGGACCCGCGCCGACAAGTACGAGGGCGAGGCCGAGTACGCCACCATCGCCGCGGTGAAGGCCAGCGTGCGCATCCCGGTGCTGGCCAACGGCGACGTCTGCACGCCGCAGCAGGCGAAGCACGTGCTCGCCGTCACCGGCGCCGATGCCGTGATGATCGGCCGCGGCGCGCAGGGCCGGCCGTGGATCTTCCGCGAGATCGCCCACTACCTCGCCACCGGCGAACTGCTGCCCGAGCCCGAACCGGCCGAAGTCGCCGCGATCCTGCTCGGCCACCTCGAACACCTGCATGCCTTCTACGGCGAACCGGCCGGCGTGCGCATCGCGCGCAAGCACCTGGGCTGGTACGCGAAGGACCGTCCCGAGAACGCCGCGTTCCGGCAGGTGGTCAACCGCGCCGAGACGGCCAGCGAACAGTTGCGGCTCACCCGCGACTACTTCACCGCGCTGGCGAGCGGTCTGGCCATGGCAGCCTGAGCGCGCAGGCAGTCACCGCGGCAG
This sequence comes from Rhodanobacter sp. UC4448_H15, assembly GCF_052978265.1. The sequence goes on from NZ_CM129665.1 coordinate 3,468,523, forward strand.
CTGTCCGCGCAAACCGCTGTCCATCTCAGGCCATCGCGCGTTCCAGATAACGCTGGCGCTTGCGCGGTCGCAGGCATTCCAGATCCACTTCGATCAGGCCATCGATGGAGCCGCTGAACTCCGGGTCCACGCCGAAAGCGAGGAAGCGCGCGCCGCCGGGTTCGCACAGTTCGGTGTACTGCTTGTACAGCGTCGGCACCGAGGTGCCGAGCCGGGCCAGCGCGGTTTTCATCGCCTCGAACGCGGCGGTGATGTCGAGTCCGTCGAAGGTCGGTGCCGGCGCCGCGAAGGCGAACGGCCGGCGCGCGCTGGCCAGCGTCCGTTCGCTGCCGTAGAAACGCTGGTAGTAGCCGACCAGCTGCTCGCTGGCATGCCGCGGCAACGCCGCGCTGATCGACACCGCACCGTAGAGGTAGCGCACGCCCGGGTGGCGCCGCAGGTAGGCGCCGATGCCTTGCCACAGGTAATCGAGGCTGCGGCTGCCCCAGTAATCCGGCACCACGAAGCTGCGACCCAGCTCCAGCCCGGCGGCCAGCCGCGGCACGGCCGCGTCGGCGTAGCGAGACAGCGAGGCGGTGTACAGGCCGGCCAGTCCGGCGCGGGCCAGCGCCTCGGCGCCGCGCATCACGCGGTAGGCGCCGGCGATGCGGCCGGCCTGCGCGTCCCACACCAGGATGTGGTCATAACTGGCGTCGTAGCGGTCGAGGTCGCGGCTGCAGCCGGTGCCCTCGCCGACCTGGCGGAAGGTCAGCTCGCGCAGGCGGCCGATCTCCTGCAGCAACGGCGAACCGCCGGCATCGCGCGCCAGGCGGATCTGCTTGCCGTCGCTGGTGGCGCCGAGCAGCTCGGTCGCGTCCACGGCGCGCACCAGTTCGCGCGCGCCGATGGCCGGCGCCAGCGGCAACGGGCCCACGGGTGCGGGCGTTTCCGCGCGGCCGGCGGCATCCAGCGCGTGGCGGACGCGCCGCACGGCCGCGTGCTCGCCTTCGCTCTCGCCGATCGTCAGCAAGTCGCCCACGTGCAGGTGCAGCGGACGGCGGTGGCGGGTGAACATCTCGCGCGCCAGCAGCGCCGCCGATGCCGGCCGGCACAGCGCCGACATGCCGTAGAACAGCGCGGAATTGCGCGCCTCGACACGCACCGGCAATACCGGCGCCGACGCACGCCGCGCAAAACGCAGGAAGCCGGCGCGCCAGCGGCCGTCGCGCACGCCGCGCAAACCCAGCCGCGACACCTCGCCGGCGGGAAACACGATCACGCATTCGCCCCGGCGCAAGGCACGTTCGACCCGGCGCAACTCGACCA